>JADGDF010000010.1 GCA_016745055.1 Thiotrichaceae bacterium
TATTGATTTATATGATGAAATAATTGGAGTATGTGCCGGACTATGGAACTTTTATCTAGCTAATTGATTGATTTTTAACGGGATACAACTCTATTGATTGCAAAAGGTACCGATCTGATGCAAAACATGGCTTCCAATACTATTAAGAAAGGTGAAACCGTTCGCTTTAGTTCAGAAGACTTAGTGACCTTAGCGGGTGGAACAACTTGGGCAGGACGTGCAATCTTACGTATGACCTCTAATTTGACCAATATGGAAGTGATGGCCTTGTTACGTCAAAACTTAGCAGATGGTACAACCGACCCAAATGCACCACTGACCAACTTAAGTCAAGATGCTAGTGGCAATACTTGTAATAATTAATTTGGCAACGTAAGTTTCATTTTTTAGCTTATTATTAAGGGCGGGAAACCGCCCTTTTTATTTCTATATTTTTCATAGGTATGTCAAAATTAGAACTTTCATTATTGATGAACATACTCTCACATGATTAACCTTGAGTGTTCAAAAATTTTTACTCTACTGATAAATCACGCTTTATGAAATATTTTCCATACATCATATAACTATGTTACTTGATTAATAAGCTAGGTAAATACATAATTCTATATGTAGGCTAGTTACTAGACTAAAGGATAAAGAAAATGAAAGATATGTCTACTATGAAATTTGTTTTAATCGCGCATTTTTTGGTGTTTGAGTTTTTCCCATTGTTCAAACTCAGGAAAGCACCGCTTCATTTGTATTTCCAGCCAAATCCGGTTTTTTCGTCTGCATTTTCTTCTCCTTTCAAAATCCAATTCGCATCGTAATTTGTAGCCTTTATCAATGCCATGATGAAGTTAAATGAAGGTTGTTGTTTACCTACTTCAACATTTTTGAGATAACCTTGACTAATGCCTAAAAAATCTGCAAATGCTTGTTGAGTCATACCAAATTCTTTTCTTACCGGTGTCTTGCAGCGTAAGAATAGACCTTAGTTTTTCAAGATTACTCTATGAAAAGGCAACAGGTCCTAGAAAAGTTATGGAATGTCAGCGCTGTTGATCAGAAGGGATAGTAAAGACTGGAAGTACTCATAATAAAAAACAAAAATATGGCTGTAGTTGTGGCAGACAGTTTGTGGAATATCCCCAAAATAAAAACAGAGAGACTCCAAAAGGAACGATTACCTTGATAAATTATTATTAGAACGTTGTCTTTAGCAGCAAGTAAGTCGAGTGACAGAGGGTTACAAAACTATGTCAATAACAAATATGAACGCATTGAGCGCTAGGTGAAAGTGTTCAGGTGCCCAAGGTTTGCGGCAATCTTTACCACCTATTTATCGGCAGTGTGCAAAGACCGGATTTTTTGGAGACGTACGATAAAGTGCTTCCTAGTAAAAGAGACATCAAGTTGTTGGGAAACAAACGGGGCTTAACAACCACATTGAACGTTTTAATTGTACATGGAGCATGGAGGCTGCCGGTGGCAAGACTCGTTTTGGCGCTATCTGGTACTTTATACATCATTCGCTGCGAGGCATGGAAGCCGAGTAGTCCGCGACTAGCTGAGCGCTCAAAAATGGTATAAAACAGTGCGCAAGGGCGATAGTCTTTGATGTGCGTTTTTTGCTATTTTTGGGCTTCACCCCAGCGTCAAGTCATGGTGGAGTAGGCTAACAGAGTGCGTAGTGCAACGGAGTACGCAGTTGCCGTATTGAGACCGGACGTGTCGGGGCAACTCACTAGCGTCTCGCTGACGTGAGTCGCTCTTAGGGATAGGACGTTCCGTGAGCGGCACGAAATCTCTGCGTGACACCGGATTATGAAACTAAATATACTATATAATCTTATGTATATCACTACCCATGTAGGACTACCCAAACTTACCCGCAGCTCCAAACGGTGGCTGGAGCAAACTCGGTTCATGTAGCCATAGAGTTTGCATCATTTTGGAGTAAGGCCCATCACCCAAACCACTGCCTTCATCAGTATTATTAAAATACATATTCGCTAAATTCAATGATTCAGCATAGGCATCAATTACCCTGTTGGTCTTGGATACATACTCCTCTATACTGAGCGGCAACAACATGGGATGATATGACCTTTCATTCATAATCTATTTATATGCTTGCATTATATATTAGAGAGGTTCTTTTTATATTCCTTTCTCAAAGAAGCGTTCTCTATTATCCCCGATGAAGAAGGGAAACAACTTGTATTAAAAACGGGCACAGCGTGTCAGCTTAAGTAAGATATATTGTTCTCAATATATTCCATACGGGAGATATTTGTTCTATCACTTTAAACAGTGCTTTATTGAATTGCTTAAATGCGTTAATAAAGCCAAATAACCTTCATTGTCAGTCAATTCTGTACCTAATGGGTCTAAAATAGCCTTTTTTGCTAATGTGCCCTCAGTGACGGTATTGACCAATGTAGATTGAAATTGTGGCTCACTGAATACACAACGTACCTTTTTTTGTTTGATTAATGCCCGTAACTGATGTAAATGCCTAGGACTGGGCGTTGTGTCTGGCGAAAGATTAATCACGCCCACAACATTTAGACCATAATGATGCTCAAAATATTGGTAAGCATCGTGAAAAACTAAAAAAGGCATATTTTTTATTGGCGCTAATTGCCGTTGAATTTTATCATCAAGCGCATCTAACTTTTTTAACAAATGTGTGGCATTTTTTTGATAAATTTCTGCATTTTGTGCATCAATTTGCTGCAATAAATTAGAAATGTTTTGTACTATAACCTTTGCATTATGCGGATCAAGCCAAATATGGGGGTCAGACTGTTCTTCTGTTTCAATATGCGCATGGGAATGTTGAGTTTTCCAATCTTTGCCTCGGCGTACAGGTAATAAAGCCAACCCTTGAATTTTTGATAATTCTACGACTTGAATCCGTTTTTTCAATGTCAGCAATATTTTTTGCATAAAACTTTCAATTTGTGGTCCCACCCAAATGACTAATTGCATTCGATGTAAATCCCTTGCTTGAGAAGGCTTTAAGCTGTAATGATGTGGTGTGTCATGACTGGCCATTAATAATTTTGGGGTTCCAATCGTTTGCATGATATCTTTCACCAGTACATGAATTGGCTTGATAGTCACCATCACTTTTGGTTCTGCAAATGCATTACATGAAAATGCTAGTATGACTAATGATAAAATGAACCTAAACATAATAATGCTACCTCGTTCAAACGTTTAGAAGCAGGTTATAAGCCTCGTTCAGCCCATACCCTCACAAAAACCTGGCAGGTCTTAAAGACTTATCAGATTTACCCTACTCATAAAAAGCTACCCATTAAGTTGGTGAATGACCAATTGATCCTTTTGAACACTTTGCTGTGCTAATTCCACCAAATGTTGATGATGTGTAAAAAACAAAATTTGGGTGGTTTGACTTAATTCTCCCAAAATTTTCAACGTTGCCTGAGAACGCGCATCATCAAAGTTAATTAAAATATCATCTAACACTAACGGTAAAGGCGTATGTTTGGTTAAATAATTTTCAATACTGGCCAAACGCAAAGCTAAATATAACTGGTCACGGGTGCCATCACTCATGCCAGAAGTCGAAACATCCAAACGGTCATCAGCACGTAACCCCAATAAAATTGGTTGTTCATCATTACCATAATAGCCCACTTTTAACCCTGAAAAACTGCCCAAAGTTAAGCGTTGAAACAGTTCACTGGCGCGTTGTAAAAGTGGTCCTTGATGTTGTTCTCGATATTTTTCAATCGCTTGACGCAGCACAACTGACGCCAGATGTAATCGCATATATTTTTCACTTAATGATTGGATTTCCGATAAAGCTAATTGTGCTTCATCTGCAGCTTGCGCGGCTGCATCATTACCATCCATTTGTTTTAACAATACTCGTTGCTCACCAATGGTCGCAATGACTTCTGAACGTTCTTTTTCTAATTGCTGGATTTGGGTTTTCAATTGTTCCAATTCCCCAGGCAGGGCATCAATCTCCACTTCATCTGCTGCTTGCGTGAGTTCTTCCAAAGATAAACCTTCGCCTTGTTCTAACAAATATTGTTCAATTTCATTGAGTTGACGTTGTAGTGCTTTTTTCTGCTCGGACGCTTGTTCTGCAAATTCCAAGTCAACTAAATCTTGACAATGTGCTTGGTCTAGCAAAATTTGCAATTGCGTTTGGGCTGTTTGGATAATTTTACGTGCTTCAGTCAAACGTTTTTTCTCAATGCGTAAATTTTTTTCCAACTCCGCATAACGCGTCGCATCTTTTTCCGCTTGGTTTAACCAATTAGCCAACGTAGGTACGCTATGTTCTACTTTTTCAGGTAATAATTCTGGCGCGACGATATTGAGTAAAGCAGTTACGTCCGATTGAAAAGCTTCAGCATCCCGATTCATCAAATCAACCCGTCGTTTCAATCCTTGTGCTTTTTCCAATTTATTATTAGCTTGATCCAAGGTATCCAACACATCACGTACCACTTCGGGCAAAGTATCCACAGGTAATTGCAACGGTGCCAGCGCCATTGTCCACTCTGTTTGCCATTGTTGCACAGTCGTTGCTAATTGTTGTTGACTTACCAATAACTGTTGCTGCTCTTGCTCTAAACGCTTGACTTGCTTTTCCAAATATTGTCGTTGATTGTTGAATTCCTGGATTTCAGCAATAAAATCTTGAGTATATTCAATTAGAGTGACTAAAGAGGTAATTTCTTGAATTTGTTCAGTTTGTTCGGGTTGTAGTTGTACCAAAATGTTTTTGAGCTGTTGGCAATGCGTCGCTAATAATTTTTGCCGCTCTTCCACTTGTTGTTGGCGCTCGTGATATAAACTCATTTGTTGCCGCAGATGCAAACATTCATTCGCCCAAGTACGCATTTCTTCTGGTGACCAAGGTTTGATGCCCATCGTTTTCCAACAATTATCCCATTCGATAGTCAAATTTTCGGATTCATTATTGCAATAATGCCAAAGTTTGACTTGCTGTTCCCGCTCGCGCAACAATTTTTGTTTTTCTGCCTGCAACATACCATGCTCTGCGACTCGTTCAGCTTCTCGATATAAACGATCTGACAATTCATCTGCGTAAAGCAGTACTTCTTCAAAGTCGCGGCACAGTGTGTCAGTCAAATGATCTGCTTTTTTAACGGCTTTCCAACATTGTTGGCGTAACTTACGCGTTTTGGCTAATGCTTCTTCAGTTGGCACTTCATGCGTCCATTGCAAGGTTTCAATTTTTTGCACCACCTGATTATGCTGGTGACGAATTTCAGCCAAACGTTCTTCAGTACGCTGTCTATCGCTAACCAATTTACTGAATTGACGATCAAATTTATCAATGGTGTCCGCATTGGGTAGCACAGATTTTTCTAAAGTTTCTAAATCCGCTGTCCACAAACCGAGTTGCTTTAAACCAATATCGGCTTTGACTTTGAGTAAACGCAACTCTCTCTCATCTTTGGCAATTTGTTCTTCCAAATCCCCTTGTTTCAAGGCTTGGGCTAAACTAGTCTGTAATAAAGTGACATCTCGGGTGGCAGTTTGGCTCTGTAAGCTAGTTTGTTGTTGCACCAATTGTTGAGTTAAATCAGCTAGGCGTTCACTCAATTGATGCTGCTTTTCGCGTAAACCAGGATAATTATCAGCCAATTGTTTTAATTTTTCCCGTTGCGGGTGACTCAAAGCCAGCTCAGGCAATTTTCTCAAATCGTATTGGGGATAAATGGTGTGTAATAAGGCTTCGGCATCGGCTTCCACGGTACGCATTTCAGTACGCACGCCTGGCAAATCTTTCGCTGCTTTTTGATGGCTGCCCAATCGTTCACGTAAATTATCAATAGCGACTTTTTGGGCTAAAATATTGTCAGGAATTTGAATTTGCTGCAATTGCTGTTCTAATTCAACTTTACTTTGTAAAGCCTGCTGTTCTTGAACTTGTGCTGTGCTTAGGTCTGAGTAATAACGAATGCGTTTGGAGGTAGTATCCCCTGGTAATACAATGGCTTGTTCAACTTCCTTGAATTCTTCCAACAATTCCTGACGGCGTTGGGCAGCGGGTCGAGTACGCTGAATGCGTTCCAGGCGCAATTGCTCAGTGCGCAAGGTTTGTAACTGGGCTAATAGTTGCGTATCTTGTTGCTGGGCGGTCGTTAATTTTTTGGAGTGTTCACTCCATACATTGGCAGACAGGGAATAATTTTTTATGCGTTGTTTTGCGTCTTTGTATTGTTGAATACTTTGGTTTAAAGGGAGTTTAGTACTACGTGAACGAAATAAATCCCCTGCTTCCTTATCCAAATTATCCAGTAATTCGTGTAATTTCAAGCTTCCTGTTCCTGCTTCAAATAAGCTTTCCCCTACATCACCACCGCCATTGAGTAAATCTTCGCCACCTTGTTTTAAACGCTCATGATCAAAGCAAAATAACGCGCAAAATTGGGCTTCACTCATATGCCCCAAATAAGCTTGCAAAATTTTTTCATCCAGAGGAGAATCTTCGTTATCAAGCAGGGTATTCTTTCTTCCCTTACGACGGTAACAATGTAGTTGCTCACCCTGCGTATTTTGTAAAATAGCCCCTAATCGTAGTCGTTGATTAACATGCAGAAAAGCATCTTGCGTACGTTCAGGAATACCAAATAGCAGGCCACTTAAAGCACGACGAGTGGTACTTTTGCCTGCTTCATTCAAACCATAAATAACGTGCAACCCTGGATATTTCTGGGAAAAATCCAACGTGAAATCAGTAAAATGTCCAAATGCATCAAGTTGTAATTGCTGAATTTGCATAGCCAGCCTCACTTAAGCGAGGTATGTGAAGAGTATTATCAGTTGATACCACAAAATTTAACAAGTTACAAGTTTTTCAAAGATTTTCCCTTTTTCCTTAACCCCCAAGTAAAACAGCTAAATTATTGTCTAGCAAGTAATGCTTTTGGCGTGGTATGGTCTTTCAAATAGGCACGGAGTCCTTCTAAAATCGCATAAGCAATACGTTTACGGTATCTGGAATTATTTAATTTCTTTTCTTCTTCAGGATTAGAAATAAAGGCCGTTTCTACTAAAACAGATGGAATATCGGGTGAACGTAACACCATAAAACCTGCGTGTTGTACCTTGCTTAAATGTAATTTGTTAACTTTACTAAACGCGTTTAATATTTTTTGAGCTAAGTAAGCACTGGCTTCTAACGTACTATTTTGAGATAAATCGAATAAAACAGAGGCTAATAGAGCATCTTTATCATTCAAACTTACGCCGCCTAATAGATCAGCCGCATTTTCTTTATTTGCCAGCCATTGCGCAGCTTCACTACTGGCTCCACTTTGAGATAACATATAAACTGATACACCATTGGCAGTTTTATCTGCATAGGCATCTGCATGAATGGAAATAAATAAATCTGCTTTATATTCTCTTGCCAATTCAATACGTTTACGCAATTTTAAAAAATAATCATCACTACGAATTAGCACAGGACGAATATTAGCCTCTTTTAATAGTAAATTTGCTAATTCTTTGGCAATATCCAATGCAACATCTTTCTCAAAAGTGCCGTTTTGACCTACTGCACCAGGATCAATCCCCCCGTGACCTGCATCAATGGCGATAATGAATTTTTTGTCATCAAAGGTGAATTGGGATCGTGATAAAACAATATTTTTCGTGGGAACTGACTTTGACATATTCGCTTTATCAATGATTTTCTTTGGTGTGATTAACTTTCTTTGGACCTGTTTTTTGGGAGAAACCTTTTTTTCTGAAGGCATTGCATGGTTTATAGGGCTAATATTAATCAATAAACGATGTTTATAACGATTAACAGGTTTTAAAATCATGCTCTTTGCCCGCACTGGATGCTTTAAATCCAAGACTACTCGTAAGTCTGTTCGGTTACGCGGTGCGCTTCTAATCTTTTTAATGACAGAACCAGACAAAGAAGATAGTTTCGTTGCTAATTTAGTATTTTTTAAATCAATGACCAAACGGTGAGGTGATGAAAGTGTAAATAATTTGTGTTGAACCGGTTGAGAAAGTTCAAACATTAAACGCACATCATACTGAGCTTCTTGCCATAATTGCACATCAGTAATTTGAGTCTTTATTGCAAAAACATTAGGAAAAAAGCATAAAATGCTTAAAAACGTAAAAAAACGCATAAGATACCTCACGCCAATTTAAAGTTAGCTCATGGCTAACTCCTTTTTTATTAAGGAAAATTTAATTCATTGTAACTAGATTGATAGCGATATGTCAAAGTAACACAGGCTTAATTAAGCACAGAATAATAACCGTTCATATCACGATGATCTTATTTTAAACCTTAGATTTATATATCATATCAGTTAAAATAACCTATTTTTGATTCTTAGAGAATGATTTATGCGCCCAGCTCAACTCCTTATCGTTTTGGAACAAGAGTTTTTAAGCACCCACCAAGGTCACCATACACCCGTTATGTTATGGGGACCACCGGGGGTTGGTAAATCCCAAATTGTGGCACAAGTGGTTACCAAATATCATGCCCCTGTTATTGATATTCGTTTATCGCAGATGGAACCAAGTGATTTACGCGGTATTCCTTTTCGTACAGAAGGTTACGTTGAATGGGCTGTGCCTGCTATGTTGCCGAATGAAGAAAAGCATGGCAAAACAGGTATTTTATTTTTAGATGAAATTACTTCTGCACCACCAAGTGTATCAGCGGCCGCTTACCAACTCATTTTAGACAGACGTTTAGGAGAATATCAAGTCCCTGAAGGCTGGGCAATTATTGCGGCAGGTAATCGCCAAGGAGATCGCGGTGTAACTTATACCATGCCTGCCCCACTTGCTAATCGTTTTTCCCACTTTGAAGTCAGCGTACATTTAGACGATTGGGTTGCTTGGGCTTATAAAAATCAAATTGATGAAAGAGTGATTGCTTTCTTACGTTTTAGGCCAGAATTGCTATTTGATTTTGATCTTGCCCACAATCCGGTAGCTTTTCCTACGCCCCGTTCTTGGGAATTTGCGCATCGTTCTTTGCAAAAATTTGGACAACATCCTCAGTTACTCATGGATACTTTACAAGCCTGTGTGGGTAAAGCAGCGGGGATTGAATTAAGCGCATTTATTGACAATTTAGCTCATATGCCTGACTTGGACGCAATTATGCATGGCGAATCCGTGCCTATCCCCAATGAAATTGATTTACAATATGCTATTGCTGCAGCCCTTATTGGAAGAGCTATTCGGGCAAAAGTTAGGCAAGATGCGCATATAGCTTATGGTCATATCTTAAAATTTGCAGAACAGCTGCCCCATCGAGAAATGGGTGTTATGTTAGTGTCTGATATGCATCGTGCCATTGGTGCAGATTTATTTGCTGTACCAGAATTTACCCAATGGGCGCAAACCATTGCCGATGTGATGTTATTTGATTAATATATTTGTAAATTTGATCCTTATCTTTGTTGGTCAAAATAAGATAGTTGATTGCAAGACATTGAAGAGCAAAGCTTGAAATGGCTGTAAAAAACTACATAGGCCAAGTATTTACATTTATTTTAATGCCATGCTAGAATTTATCTTATTAATTTTACCAGTTTTACTTTAAGGGATAATTTGCATGCAACGTTTAATTTTGAGATATTTGCTCTGTTCTCTCATTTTATCTTATACTTTTTTTGTTTCTGCCACCCAAGCAGAAACGACTGATTTCAATAACACAGGTAATGCATACGTGTATGAGAAATCAAATGTTTCTCCAATGGACAATCATATCGGCCGGCAAACAGCCTTAGTATTAAATTATTGTGATATGTCACTGGTTAAAATACTTTCCTATAAAGATCGCGTTATTTTAGATGAGGAATATAACACGATTGTCAATAACATAAACTTGTCTGCAATTCATGACGAAGAAGTTATTGACTTACTCCAAATATTGATGGATGCCTTTGTTTCTTTTCAGCTAGCTGAACATGATAAAGATTTGTTACAAAAGGAATACAATCGCTTAGCTTCCAATGCCTTTTATGATTCCCTCATCCGAGGAGGAGATAATTTAGTTGAATTAATGGTGGCTGTTGGTGGAACTTATCACAGTTATCGCCGTAATATGATGGTGTATAAGAAAAAGTTTGACAAGCATCTATGGCAATTGGAAAAAGATGTGCAGCAACGCTTGAATAATTTAAGAAAAAAATTAATAAAAAACAGTTGGATGTTAATTAAGAAATACAATATTCCCGATAACTGGCGTTTAACAGAAAAACAAATGGAATACTACTTAACTGTGCGTCAGGATACAGATGCAAATAGAAGATTCCGTCGGCTAAAAGAAATTCAAGATTGGTTTACAGTTTTTCCTGAATTTTGGTACACATTTGCCCAAACAGCTCAAGAAATTGGTGATATAAAAACTGCATTATCTTTGTATGACAAAATTGAACGCTTTCAAACAAATTTTTTCCGACATGATTACAACTTTTCTCACGCAATGATGAATAAAGTCAATTTGCTCAGAGAAATTAAACAAAACCCTGAAATTATGCCTGCTGTAAGCGATATTGAGCATAAAATTCAAAATGCACTACAGCTTATTACTAAAGAAGCCCCTTTTGATTGGAGTAAAAATCTATTTTCAGCGCTAACTTACTTAAAGTTAGGAAATATTGAGCAAGCAAAAAAATTGCTTGTCAAAAATATTGACGAAGGAAAAGAAATTTCACTAAATACAAGAGTTTTGGGTGAAGCCTATGCACTAGCAAAAAATGAGCAGGTATTATCTCAGCATATTATCCAAATGGTTTCAGACAGTAGAGTGAGTTATCAAGATTCACTCTCTCTTGTAGGAAAAATTAAAGATTCAGTATTGCTGCAAGAAACAATTGACAATGTTTTAGCACCAGGAATTATGAATATCCAATTTAGTCTTGAGCCTACGTATTTTGGTAAAGACTCATTGAAAGTAACAATTCCCAAAATTTGGTTTAAACAAAAGCCTAAATTTTTTAATGTTATTTTAAAACTTCCCGAACAGATAAGTGACTTGATTACCCAAGAAATGACAGAGCAAAAAAATTCTATAACTTACACTTTTGCTGATGTGATTGATTCTGATGACTTTATTAAACTACAAGGTAGTAAAAAAATGGCAATAATTTTGCGCCATCCCATTGGACTTGTTAAAATATTAGTGAAAGTGGAAACAAAAGAAGTATTAGTTAATAAAAATATTGTAGAACAATCTATAAATTCAACTAAACAATATGGAACACAAGCTTTTGAGTTTGTAAGCTCTTATTTTTCAGATGCTCAAGAACAAAGTACCCAACAAGAAACCAAACAATCAGATAAAAAAGTGCACCACATAATCACTTTTAACAAACGAGAAATAAAGGTTAAAGAGGACTGTTATCTTGTGAATATATCAGAAATTAAAAAAGTAAAACGATGTCGTTTTCTTTAATTAACACAATACTTTATTTTATTCTGAAAAACAGCCACTTAGCATAACCTCACTTTCAGGAAGACAATATTGAGCCTTGATTATTGATGTCTTTCTATTGGTTGCGCGACCCGCATTAACTGTGAACTAGGTTTTAAACCAACTTCATGAAAAGATTGGGGGTCTACCATCAATCGAACTTTATTTTGACGTAGAAAAAATTGAACCATTCCTCCAGAAAGTACGAAATTTGACGTATCGCCGACAATTAATATTGGCCATCCTTTTAGTTGGTTAAGTATCATCTTAAATTTTAATTGTTCGGATTCACAGATAAAAATTATTTCGCAGGTATTAATTTGATTAGTGTCGTTAAAACGATGAATTTCCACTGGATGTTTATCAATATAACGATTTTCAGCAAGTACATTCAATCCATCACCAAAGGGATCATTACCCAATACACAAATATGAAAAGGTTCTTTTTCTGAAGCAAAATGCTTCTCTGGCCAAGAAATAAAAGAACCTAAGTTGATTAGAAAGGCAGCTTTGATTTCATATTCTTTTGCAAAATCTAACGCATAAACTGCTTGTATGTTTAATAGCCATAAAAGTAAAAAAAATATCCTTTTCATATTTGCTTCCAGCTTAATGACTTGTGTATTTTACTTGAACGTAAAAAGTACGGGGGACTTCTCCTTCTGCTTCACCTGTAAAGTCTTGGAATTCAGGATGTTGGTTATCAAGCAAATTACGCGCCCCCAAAGCAAGTTCCCAATGATTTGTGGGTTGCCAAGCTAAACGGGTATCTAAACGGAAATATTTGCCTATGTCATTTTTGGGTACATTATCAACATAATACAGGGAGGAATCCCATGTCCAGTGATGAGATAAGTCAAGATAGGAATGTAATCCTGCTTGGTGATGTGGAGTAGCACCATTAGCGCGATTGGCATCACCAAATTTTCCAGGCATGAAATCTAAGTGCATGTCAAAGTAATGGTAATTTATACCTAACTTCCAAGTTTCAGATGCTTGCCAATGGACTGAAAATTCAGCGCCGAAAGTGTGCCCTTGATGACCATTAATAAGTTTTTGTACTAGGGTATTTGGTGGGATGAAATCTACAATTTCACCATGTGGCCCAAGTTTATCATACTTATGAAAAAATGCCACAGCATCAAACAGGAAATTATTAGTTGGACGATAGCGCCAACCAATCTCATGGGCAAGTAGTTCTTCTGACTCAAATTTGTCATTACCTTTTATATAGAATTTTAGATTTGGACCTGCAGAGACAATGAGATTAGTATCTTCATCAGTTCGCGAGGGTGTACGCACCGCTCGAGATAATGAAGTCCACAGTTGATGTTGTTCATTTACATTCCATAGTAGACGCACACTCGGTTGGTACTCAAATCCAGAGTAATCATTATGAGAAAATTTACTGCCTACTAACAAACGAAGTTTATCAGGTATCAGTGCATAATCTGTATGAAGGAAAAAGCTGTATAATTTATCAGCACGTTCTTCAGGTTCATAAAATAAATTTTCGTCTCCTAAAAGTTCATCCTGAGTATAGCGGTAGTTTAAACCCCATATGAATTCAAAACGAGGGTTGAAAATTCTGCGATGTTGAAAATCTAAATCAAATGTACCATGTGAGTCGTCAAAACCTAATTCATGACGTTCATTCCAATCATAGTAAAATTGTAGACTCATATCTCCTTCATGCAGCTCTCGATACCAACGAGTCAAAAGATTATGACCAGATACATTAATACCTTCTGAGTTAATCAATTGACCCGTACGAGGATTTACATTTTCCTGTCTGCTAGAACCATCATAAATATCACCTTGTACAGTTAACGTATCATATTTAGCCAATCGCCAATCACTACGAAATCCGCTTCGAAAATTATGCCAACGGCTATCTTGGTCTTCCCCCATGGCATTTTTCATATAATCAAAATTATAGTACTTAGCATATAATCGGTAATGCCCTTTGTCACTCATTTTATCGCCATAGCGCATACTTACTACTGCACGTTCTTCTCCCGTACCCGTATGCAAACTCATCAAAGTACCTTGTGTTTCTGCAGTAGCTTTTGTGACAATATTGACAACACCGTTCACTGCATTGGCACCCCATAGAGCTGCGCCTGGACCACGCAGCACTTCGATACGTTCGACATCCTCCAACAAAGTATCTTGCACATCCCAAAGCACCTCTGTACGCAGCAAGCTATACACAGTGCGACCATCAATCATCACCAATAATTTACCCGCAAAGCGAGAATTGAAACCACGCGCACTAATTGCCCATTTGTTACCATCAAGACGACCTACTTGCATACCAGGTACCATACGCAAAGCCTCAGCAAGGTTGGTAAAGCCACTGCGACGAATATCTTCCTGGGTAATGACAAACAATGCACCTGGCGTTTCCATCAATTTTTGATTTTTACGACCTGCTAAACCACCTGCGGGATTATAGATAGTGAGTTGTTGTAAATCTTCAAGGGAAAAACTACGTAATGCTTCTAATCTTATTCTTTCTGCATCTGTTAATGCATAACTATTACTTATAAAAATACAGCCCATTACTAAGGCCAATAATTTCATTTCCATATAAACTTTATACTCCAAACACCATATACCACAATAAAATTACATTAAATAATTTTTCACTATTTTCAAATTCTAACCTTATAACCATTTGGTTAGTTGAATAGGATAAGGAAAATATTTGGGCGCTTTAGAGTAATGACAACAGAGATTAAATTTGGGGAAATATAAATGGCTAAGCTACCATTATTATTTTTAGGGTTATAAAATAATAACCCTAAATTTTTTTAGAATCTAATGGGTAGGTGTCAAAAAATAGAATGGTCAGTAATAACAGTAGCTAAAATTTGTTATATCTTTCTGCCAACAGCTTGTGCAATAAGTTTAAGTTCAGCCATTAACGTTTTAATATCTAAAGGAGAAAGAGCTTGATCCGCATCACACCAAGCTTCACAGGGATTTGGATGGACTTCGACGAGTAAACCATCAGCCCCCGCTGCAATGGCTGCTTTGGATAATGCGGGGACTAACGCGGCTTTCCCCCCTGCATGACTTGGATCAACGATGACAGGTAAATGGGTTTCTTTTTTGAGGACTGGAATGGCTGTGACATCCAACATATTGCGATAAGCAGTTTCAAAACTGCGTACACCGCGTTCACATAAAATAATATTATGATTTCCGCCTGCGGCAATGTATTCAGCCGACATAAGCCATTCTGAAATGGTCGAACAGAGGCCACGCTTTAAAATAATGGGGATATGAATTTTGCCGACTTCTTTTAACAAATCAAAATTTTGCATGTTGCGGGTGCCAATTTGAATAATATCTACTCCATGCTCTAAAAATGAGTCTAATTGGCGTACATCCATGAGTTCAGTGACTATGGGTAAATTTTGTTTATCCGCAGCTTGACGAAATATTTCCAATCCTTCTACCCCTTTACCCTGAAAAGCATAGGGACTGGTGCGGGGTTTAAATGCACCACCTCGCATCAAACGGCAACCCGCTTCTGCTACATTTTGGGCTGCCAAATCCATTTGAGCTTGAGTTTCAACAGAGCAAGGACCTGCAATAATTTGAATCTCATCACCACCAATAGTAATATCTTTAACTGTAATTAAAGTATTTTCTTCATGCCATTCTCGTGCTACGATTTTATAAGGTTTAACAATGCGCATCACATCGTCTACGCCTGGCGAAGCAAGTAAACTTTCGTGTGGCAATTCTCTTTCATTCCCAATTGCCCCTATAATAGTTCTTTCTGTACCACGAGAAATGTTAGTTGTAAGTCCAGCAGATTCAATTTTGGTCACAACGGCTTGAACCTCTGCTTCTGTTGCATGAGACTGCATGATAATAATCATGAAAATACCTTATTAAGAATTTTATTCAACGTTATTCGGCGGGTTAGAAATCAATGTGATAGGGTAAGTCACGTAATCACGACTGACATAACCGATTCTACCATTGGATAATAGTGTTTTATACCATTGCCCCATGTCTTTTAAAACCCGAATGACTGTGCCTTTAACAACACTAGCAATGACTTCTGATTCCATATTCATGCCTGATCGTACATTTAAAGTTGTACTTTCAGTTGCAATTAGGCCACAAAATTGAAAATCCACTTCATTAGCATTTAAAACATACTCAGCACTGGCATAACCTATAGTGCCATCGTCAAGTGTGATTTTGTACCAATCATCAATTACTTGTGTAATGAGCACTGCAGCACCTTTAGCTGCTCTGCCCAGCGTTTTCCCACTTGCATTGGCTTTAGCGCGAATATTTAAAGGAGAGGATTGAGTTGCAATCATGCCACAAATAGCATTATTGTCTGCATAAGCAACTGGAGAAAGTATGAAAAGCAATACTAGTGTCAATTGAAACTTTTTTTTGTACATGGCTCACCCCTAAAATAGACTAATTTCTTCAACATTATAAATGACTTGCTTGGTTTTATCTAGTTTATCAATAACATAGCCCATAAGGTATTTCACAAAAATAGGCTTGTTCAATCGATCTCATTCACTTTAAAATGGCTATTTAATTTTCCTATATTTTACCTATATAATCTTATCGCTTATTCATTTGAGGCTTACACAACTTAGTGAAACATAATATGAAAGCAAAATCTGGTTTTTTGAAAGGTTTAAATCCTACGGTTGCTATTGTATCTAAAGCAGTTGTGATTTTATTTGTACTTTATGGCACACTCATGACTGAATCTGCTTCGAGCGTGTTTAGTTCAGTTAAAAATTTTATTATTGACACTTTAAAATGGTATTACATTGGTATCGTAGCATTTTTTCTATTTTTTGTGATTTGGCTATTGTTTAGTCGTTATGGCAATATTCGTTTAGGTAAAGATGATGAGCAACCTGAATTTAGCCGTTTTTCATGGTTTGCCATGTTATTTAGTGCTGGAATGGGTATTGGTTTAGTCTTTTGGAGTATTGCTGAACCAATTTATCATTTTTACAGCAACCCTTTTGTTGCAGAAGGCATGACAGCGCAAGCAGCGCAAGCAGCCATGCGAATTAGCTTCTTCCATTGGGGATTACATCCTTGGGCAATTTATGTCATTGTAGGTTTAACCTTAGCCTATTTTGCTTATCGTAAAGATTTACCTTTGACAGTGCGTTCTGCATTATACCCGATTATTGGTGATAAAATTTATGGCCCAATTGGTCATGCAGTAGATATTTTAGCCATTTTTGGCACAGTATTTGGGGTTGCAACCTCATTAGGGTTGGGTGTACAACAAATTGATACTGGATTAGCCCATTTATTTGGCTATCAATCTCATGCTGCCAATGTTATTGCAGCTAAAGCAATGTGCACAACCCAGGGGTTAACAGAATGTAGAACACCATTTCCCACGAATTTAATATTGTTAATTGCTGTAATTACCACTATTGCAATAGTTTCTGTGGTCTCAGGTGTGGGCAAAGGCATTAGAATTTTAAGTGAACTAAATCTATGGCTCAGTCTTTTAATTTTAGGGTTCTTCTTAGCTTTTGGTCCAACAGACTACCTATTAAATTTATTTTTGCAAAGTACGGGGGACTATGTTGCCCAAATCATTCCACTCAGTCTATGGACAGACGCAAATCAAGATAGAAATTGGCAAGCAAATTGGACCGTCTTTTATTGGGGGTGGTGGATTGCTTGGGCACCCTTTGTTGGGATGTTTATTGCGCGAATTTCTCGTGGACGAACTATTCGAGAATTTATATTAGGTGTGTTATTAGTACCCACGTTATTAACTTTTTTTTGGTTAACTTTATTTGGGGGTACCGCCTTATACCTTGAATTATTTCATGAAATTGAAAAAGCAGGCGAGACAGTGCTTGCGGTTGGACAGGCTGGTATTGTTGAAACGGTGGCAATTCAACATGATGTAACTATGGCTCTGTACAAAACTTTTGAAATAATGGACGTTGGTATGATAGGCACGGTAGCGGCAGCATTGACAACATTATTAATTGCAACTTATTTTATTACTTCTTCAGACTCTGCAACTTTAGTTGTCAATACGATTATGTCAGTCGGAGACAAAAATCCACCCATTGCGCATCGCATTATGTGGGGGGCATCAGAAGGTATTGTCGCTGGGGTATTACTAATTGCAGGCGGACTAAAAGCCTTACAAACCGCTTCGATTACGGCTGCTCTACCCTTTTCTATTGTCATGTTGTTTATGATTTACGGTTTAGTAAAAGCACTGAGGCAAGAAAACTTAAACCCCATACATTTATAATAAGTTCGAGTAGTTAATATTGTTAATAAATAGCTACATTTTCATCAGATATTTGTATTTATGCAAAGTGTGGCTGTTTACTGGCAATAAAACTTATTGTCTGTTAAAAACAGATGGACTAACAAATACCGCAAGGCAACAAGCTTAACCTGGTCTTTACTACTGAAATTATGAACTAGTTCTTAGTATATATAGGAAAATACTCATGACACAACCTTGTACTTACGTGATCTTTGGCTCGACAGGTAATCTTTCTCGTACAAAATTAATGCCCGCGCTTTATCATTTGGAAGCCGCTAATCGTTTACCCGAAGGAACCATGATTTTAGCCACAGGCAGACGGCCTTGGTCACAGGAAAAATGGGTGGCAGAAGTTAAAGAAATGCTGATGGCAAAAGCGCGTAACGGTGTCGATGAAGCTTTATTTAATAAATTTAAAAACCGCTTATACTACTTTGAAGGCGATTTAAACAATATTGACATGTATACCAACATACAACAGCTGATTGATAATAATCCTCAATTTCCCAGCAATGCAGCTTTTTACATGTCCATTCGTCCTGCTGAATTTGGAACAGTGACACAATACCTGAGTAATGCAGGTCTATTAAAAGAAGATCATGGTTGGCGGCGCATTATTATAGAAAAACCGTTTGGTTATGATTTAGACAGCGCTCGTGCCTTACACCAAAGTATTTCCAAACATTTACACGAAGACCAGGTGTATCGTATTGACCATTACTTGGGCAAGGGTACAGTGCAAAATGTCTTAGTATTTAGGTTTGCTAATTTATTATTAGAACCACTTTGGAATCGCAACTATATCGACCATATACAAATCAGTCACTCAGAAACTTTGGGCGTAGATTCTCGCGCTGAATACTATGATGGTGCAGGTGCCATGCGAGACATGATCCAAAGTCATTTACTGCAGTTACTCACGCTAGTTGCCATGGAACCCCCGGTATCAATGGAATCCGAGGCCATGCGGGATGAAAAAGTCAAAGTATTGAAAGCAATTCGGCCTATTCCACCCAATGCTGTTCACGCACAAACCTATCGTGCCCAGTACGCATCAGGTTCTGTCAATGGACAAAAAGTCAAAGGGTATTTGGAAGAAAGTAATGTCCCTAAAGACAGTGTGACAGAAACTTTTGCAGCCATGAAATTATACATCGACAATTGGCGTTGGGCTGGCGTACCCTTTTATCTACGTACAGGTAAACGTTTGGCCACCAGTCAATCTATGATTTCCATTTGTTTTAAAGAACCACCGCGCCAGTTTTTTCGTACCTCCCAAATCCAAAAAATTCGTTCCAATTGGGTATTGCTAGGCATTCAGCCTTCAGGGTGCCTCAAAGTAGAAATGACCGTAAAAGAACCAGGTTTGGAAATGAACACAAGGCAAACCAGCTTGGATGCCAGTTTTCGGGAAGAAGATGAAGTTTATACTGATGCTTATGAAGATTTATTACTCGACATTTTAGAAGGGGATCGTTCACTATTTCTGCGTTATGACGAGGTGGAACATGCCTGGCGCGTTGTTGATCCTGTTTTACGAGCTTGGGCAATGGAAAGAGCTTATATTGCAACCTATCCTGCAGGTAGTTGGGGACCTGAAGAAAGTCGTCGCTTGTTTGAAAGAGAAAATCAAACTTGGCGAAATTCCTTGCAGTTAGAAAGCTAACTCATGGCTACCAAAACTCCACGAAGAAGTAATGAACATGCTTCGCAACTCTATTACATTGCACGGATGAATTCCATTGTTAGCTGAAAAAGAATATGGAAACTTCGTAAGATAGCATTACGTCGATGCCTTTTCGAACTCTCCATCTGTTTTTATGTCAAAAATACCTAGTAATAAGCGCAGTAACTAATGATTTTAAGCAAAATATGAAAATTCAATTCGACAATTTTTACCTAGCTAGATAAATGTTAGGTTATGAAACTATTAAGTCCTTAATTTTGTAGGATGCATTTGGTAACTTATCTAAATTAAAGTAAAATGTATTAGATTTTCGTTTAACTTTAGAAAAATGTACAAAAAGAGATAAGTTGCATAGAATAAGATTTAATATAAATCAAATGCTTAAATAATTCGTGCCAAATTTTTTGTATCTATTTAGCTTGACGTAAATCCTAATCTTTTTGACCTGGGTGATACTTAATTTTTGTAAGTGAACCATTGTATTATCTAGTAAATTAGAGAAATTACTTTCTGAGTAAATATGACTCATAATTTAAACTGTGGCCAGTAGTTAAGGAAAAACGAAAGTGAACCTACAATTATCCCAACGTGTTCAAGCAATCAAACCATCTCCAACCCTTGCTGTGACTGTTCGTGCGGCTGAAATGCGCGCAGCAGGACACGATATTATCGGCTTAGGTGCGGGCGAGCCTGATTTTGCTACACCGCAACATATCAAAGATGCGGCTGTTGATGCGCTCAATAAAGGTTATACCAAATACACTGCAGTCGATGGTATCCCAGCACTCAAGCAAGCGATTATCGACAAATTTTCCCTAGAAAACCAACTAACTTACAATCTTAAACAAATTTTGGTTTCTTGCGGGGGAAAACATAGCTTTTACAATTTAGCACAAGCTATTCTTAACCCAGGTGATGAAGTCATTATTCCCGCACCTTATTGGGTATCTTATCCTGATATGGTGATACTTGCTGGTGCAGTGCCTGTGATTCTGAGCGCGGGCATTCAACAAAATTTTAAAATCACCCCCAAACAATTAGAGACTGCAATTACAGATAAAACTCGCTTGTTTGTGATTAATAGCCCATCTAATCCAACAGGTGTCAACTACTCAGATGAAGAACTTGCAGCATTAGGCGCTGTGCTAGAAAATCATCCCAAAGTAGTGATTGCTACGGATGATATGTATGAACACATTTTGTGGGAAGGCGACCGATTCAATAATATTTTGAATCTCACCCCCAGTTTGTATGACAGAACAATGGTACTCAATGGCGTGTCTAAAGCTTATGCGATGACAGGATGGCGTATCGGTTATGCCGCGGGACCTGAATCTATCATTCAATCTATGAAAAAAATTCAATCACAAAGTACGTCAAATCCAACATCTATTGCACAATATGGCGCTCAAGCTGCGTTAGAAGGTGATCAGTCTTTTGTGGTAGAAAGTAAACAAGTATTTAAAAATCGTCATGATTTTGTTTTAGACGCATTGAATAAACTTGATGGGGTGAAAAGTGTTTCTTGCCAAGGGACGTTTTATATTTTCCCTGATATGAGTGGTGCAATGGAAAAATTGGGAATTAAAACGGACGTAGAGTTAGGCGAATTTCTTATTGAAAAAGCAGGTGTAGCACTCGTTCCTGGTTCTGCATTTGGTGCACCAGGTTATATGAGGATTTCTTTTGCTACTAGCATGGAAAATTTGCAAAAAGCGATGGATAGGTTAGCAAAAGTGTTTAACGGTTAATTTGTTTATACTGTAACAAATGCAAGAGTAAACTAAACTTTCTCATGTCTAAACGTTACAGGTGGAGTTACAAACCCCGTCCAGCTTAGTCTCATTTGCGTTAATACCTTTAATTTATGCGGGAGCAGGTTTGTTGTAACCTGCTTCCAAATGTTTAAAACGTTGTAGACGGGGTTACAAACCTCGTCCAGCTAGTTATTTATTAGACCTTTTGCGAAATAAGCGGTTGAAAAAGATGAAAAAGAGCTTAACAGAGATAAAAAACTCATTACAGTGGTAAAAAAAGCGCCACACTCAAAAGGTACAACTAATGATAGACTTTAGTCGTAAAAAGGTTATCTCGACTTTCTTTGCTAAAGGGAGTGTTCACGACTTTAATATGTTCAAACAAAGCTTCAAAGAAACTAAATTTGATGCGTCTACACAAATACTAGCGGACAGCGGTTATCAAGGAGTGGGAAGGTATCATGCTTGTTGCAAGCTTCCTCTTAAAGAAACTAAGCTTCGCCCTTTAACTGAAGAACCAAAAACTGGCTAACCGCCAACTTGCCAAAATTCGTATTGTTGTCGAACACGTTATAGGCAGGCTTAAATTTTTAAGATTCTTGCCCTTCGCTACCGAAATCGCCGTAAGTGCTTTGCTCTACGTTTCAACCTTATTATTGCTGCTATATATAATAAATTAATTACTTAGCTTTTTCATAAGTTTATTTCGCAAGAGATCTAATAAGTTGTAGAATTCAGTAAATCTTTCCCATACCTGTTCTTTTAACGAAAAATATCATTCAAGAGTAATTCAACATGGCAAAAAGTAGAAAAGTATTATTAATTTATCCTGGTGGATTTAATAGTCTATTTCCAGAAATTCCTATACCTCTATTATATATTGCTTGGGCGTTAAGAAAAAAAGAATTTGAAGTCGAAATTTGTGATACTCGCCTTCAGGATATTGATGCTATTGAAGATAAAAATTACCTTTTTGTTGGAATTACTTCAATGACAGGTGAAATGTTAAAAAGCGCGCTTGCTGCCGCAAAGCATATAAGAACATTAAACGCTAACACACCTATTGTGTGGGGAGGCATTCATGTTTCACTACTGTCTGAACAATCCTTAAAAAGTCCTTATGTT
Organism: Thiotrichaceae bacterium; assembly: GCA_016745055.1. GTDB lineage: Bacteria > Pseudomonadota > Gammaproteobacteria > Beggiatoales > Beggiatoaceae > JADGDF01. The sequence continues at coordinate 22,356 of JADGDF010000010.1, forward strand.
GATGTGATTGTGAGAGGAGAAGGAGAACTCACGGTACAAGAGTTAGCTGAAGTGTTTTACGAAGGCCGTGGACTGTCAGGATTAGGCCAAGTTGCAGGCATCTCTTACAAGCACCAAGGTGTTCAGTTTAAAAATCCAGATCGTAAATTCATGGATTTAGATGAGATTGATATTAAACTTCCCTATGATTTAATTGACATAAATCGTTATGCAAATCCTATGTTTCCTGTCCACACGAGTAGGGGTTGTCCATGGCGTTGTACTTTTTGCTATAACGTCGCTTTTAGTAAAAGGCGTTATCGAGCAAAATCACCTCAACGTGTTTTAGACGAAATAGAATATATCGTAAATGATATGGGTTACAACAAATTATCTTTTGCCCACGATGATGAATTTTTCATCAATATCAAGTGGGTAAAAGAAATCTGCCAAGGAATTATTGATCGAAATATCAAAATAGAATGGGAGTCATTTTGTCGCTTTGATAGTTTCTGTCGTATTGATGACGAGTTACTTGGATTGCTTGAACGCTCTGGTTGCCAGATGTTGTCATTTGGAGGTGAATCAGGGTCCGTAAGAATTTTAGATGAAATTGTCAAAAAAGACATTAAACTTGAGCAAATCCTAGAAACAACTCAACGAATGAGTAAAATAGGCATTAGACAAGTCGTTTCTTTTATGTCAGCTCTACCGACGGAAACGCTACAAGAGCAAGAACAGACGTTTGAGCTAATGGATAAATTAGCACTTATGAATCCGAATATCTACTTAAATGGCATGTTTCTCTATACACCTTACCCTGGTACGCCCCTTTATGACCTCATTGTAGAAGAGTACAATTACCGTTCTCCTCAATCTTTGGAAGAATGGTCTGAATTTGGCATTTACAGAAACGTATTAAATACTTGGTCCCCCAAATGGTATGTGGAACGTTGTAAGTCTATTTCCATTTTGACACGTTTTCCTTTTTACCAAAAAAGCTTCACACTTAAAGATGTATCAAAAACACTGGGAAGTTCTCGTTTAGCTAAGTTTCCTTTCAATATAGCCTATTATATTTTTGCCAAATTGGCTATCCTTAGATGGAAACATCGTTTTTTCCGTTTTCCTCTGGAATTGATCATCCTAGAAAAAGTGTTACTAAAATTACGTGGCTTTGTTTAACTTAAGTTAGAATAGGAAAAAAATCATGGGTGCTGTAGCTCAAACTGACCTCAGAAATACCTATATTCCAGAATCCGTGTATTGGTCAGACTACTATGAATTATCTGATACAAATTACGAATGGAATAATGGCTATTTAGAGGAAAAGCCTGTGTCTGATCATTTGCATTATTTGATTTACAAATGGTTTACTTTATTACTTGATAGCTTTTTACATGTTAATCCAATGGCCAAAATGGTAGGCCTAGAAATGGGTTTTCGCATGGCATTGAAAAACAAAGTTGCTATTCGTAAACCAGATTTAGGTATTGTTTTGAATAGCAATGCTAATCCACTAGAATTACTTGACCGTTCTTACAAGGGCACATTTGATATTTGCATTGAAGCTGTGTCAGATAGTACAAAATATGAAATAGAACATGATACAGTTATTAAGAAAGCAGAATATGCCCAAGCAGGTGCGAAAGAATATTTTATTTTATATGCCAAAGAAGAAATGGCTTTTTATCGCCGAGATGATTTAGGCAAATATTATCCAATCAAACCAACCAATGAAGGCATTATTCAGTCATCAGTATTAAAAGGTTTTCAATTTCGTGTCAACGATTTGTTTGAAAGACCCAGTTTAGAAAAGATGTCTGAAGATAAAGTGTATCAACATTTCGTATTACCTGCTTATCAAGCTGAGAAGCAAGCAAGATTATTAGCTGAACTGCAACTTACTGAGGAGAAAAGAGCAAGGCAGCTAGCAGAAGATAAAATTATTTACTTAGAGCAACTACTAAAGGATAAATTTAATTAATATGGCTAGGTTTTTATAGAAAAACGATAAAACTAATAGGATTGGAAATTTTTGGTTTTGATACTAAATTTTATTTGTTTGGTTTCAAAGGAAGATATAAGTAATAAAACTTTCATTGATATTAAATCGTTTAGAATTACTTTCTGACGTAAATATTTGGTTGGAATTTAGAGGCATTATAAATTCTTTAGCCTATGTATATGAGGATGACAACGCAGAACCAACCATATGAATTAATAAAATTCATACTAAAAGAGAAGTATTAAAGTCCTTTTTTTACCAAATTTATGATTTCATAGCAAATAAGCATATAATAAACCGTCAGTAAGCCTTAACACGTTTCACTGAAAATTAATATGACCAGCCGTTGACCACCAAAATAAGAACGTTATCTTGGAAGAACAAAAATATCGTAACGCCCTACCTGTAGGGTTTAAATTAAACGAATATCAAATTGAATCTGTACTAGGCAAATCTGGTGGGTTTGGTATTACCTATCTTGCAACTGATGCGAATTTACATCAACAAGTTGCAATCAAAGAATATTTGCCCAGTGATTTTGCCGTTCGAGAAGGCAAAAGTACAGTTTGTGCTCTTTCTACGTCTGATGAAGACTCCTTTCAATGGGGTTTAAAACGCTTTATTGAAGAAGCACGAACCTTGGCCCGATTTAATCATCCAAATATAGTCAAAGTCCTACGTTTTTTTGAAGCCAATGGTACGGCTTATATGGTGATGGAATATCAAGAAGGGCAAAGCCTGACTGAATATTTGCAAGATCACATTATTTCAGAAGAAGAATTGTTGCAAATTGTATTACCTTTGTTGGACGGATTGGAAGAAATTCATCGAACGGGTTTTTTGCACCGAGATATTAAACCGACCAATATTTATGTTCGCTACGATGGTATGCCTGTTTTACTTGATTTCGGTTCAGCAAGAATTGCTATCGGTCAGCGTAGTAGTAGTGTGACTAGTATTGTTAGTCCTGGTTATGCGCCTCTAGAACAATATAATACGGAGGTCAACGACCAAGGGCCATGGACAGATATTTATGCGCTTGGCGGCGTCATTTATTTTTCTATTTTTGGTGAACCTCCACCTGCGGCAACCCGTCGCATTGTTAAAGACCCATTAGTACCAGCCTCCAAGTTAGGACATGGTAAGTTTCGTCGCAATATTTTAGAAGCTATTGATTGGGCATTACAGCCTAACAAAGAGGACAGACCACAAGAAGTTGCAGAATGGCGAAATAAGCTGCTGGAACAACCATTAACACAACGTATTAATCCAGTTGAAAATTTACCAAAATCTCAACGTTGGATATTTGGTGTGGCAGGTATGACCTTTATACTTTTGTTTGCCGCTGCATTAGGCATTTTGTTTTACCAAGGTTATGAACTTGCCAAAGAACGTGATGCTAGAATCAGTGTGGTAAGACAGCTTGCTTCAGCAAATGAAAAACTGAATTATATGGCTGTCTTAAAAAAAGAACTGAAAAAAAAGGATGCTGCTTTAGAACATATTTTTGAGTTTGATATAAAACTTGCAAACGGTGAATTCTCTCAAGATGTAGCTTGTGAAAAACAGAACATTAAGAAAAAATATTATGATGTGGTCGGTGTGCAGGAGAATGATACGTTATGGATGCGGGAGTTACCTGGTAAAAGTCAAAATGATATTGCTCAAATTCCCAGAAATCAAAAATGTATTTTATATTTAAACCATTTACATTCTTTTTCCAAGTTCAGTCCACCTTGGATATTAGTTGAATATAATGGTATTCAAGGTTGGGTTTATTCTCAATTTCTTAGAAGAAATGACAACTGTCCTTTAGAGGATAAATAAAATGGTAGGCAAACATTCGCACGACCCTTGCGGCTAGGTTTAGAGTATCCAGTTTGAGCATATTACGTCATTTTATTATAATTTTATTGTTGTTCTCTCATATTGCTGATGCAGGTCAAGTGCATAATGTATTTTTTGACAATGTGTCCACTGTGGTTATCAACCATCAAGGTTGCGAATTGGAACACCCAATTAAACAACCAACACAGTTAATCATTCCCTTGAGTAATTGTACTAGTGACACAGCGGGTAAGATAGAAGTCACTCACGCTAATTTAAAGAAAATTCATTGGCAAAAACAAACAGAAACAATTTCCATCATTACATTGCAATTTATCAAAGAATATCAACACGAAATCAAATTATTACCTGAACAATTGCTTGTTTGTTTCCCCAGATGCCCTCAAAATTCTTTTCATTCTAAAAATGTAATCACGCCTTTAATACCTTCCAATATCTTTTTTACCTTTAGTGGCATTAATTTTTATGTTCCAATTGAAAATTTTTCAATTGAACACCTATTAGAACGTTCCATTGGTTACATGCCTAAAAATTTTGTTGAAGATGGACTGCCTCATTTTGGTTCCAAGCGAGATGATTGGTTAGGCAAAAAAAATAGAGAACATTTAGGTTTTGATATTTATGTCGATAAAACCAATGTATTAGCGGCTGCCGACGGGCGAGTAAAAACTGTTAATACCACCAAACGTGCTGGTTTATACGTTAAATTGGATCATGGTGGTTACATTTATACATTGTATATTCACTTAAAAACTGTTTATGTTAGAGAAGGGCAACTTATCAAACATGGTGATAAAATTGGTCTTATTGATGGACCACAAGGCAATGCTAAAGCAGCTCAATTACATTTTGAACTCAAATTTAAAAACAGTAGCCTTGATCCTTTACCTTTAATGCAAAATCATTATAAAAATTATCCCAATATTGCTCAAAAGATACAGCAATACGTCAACCTCATTCCTGAACGTGTCAAACAAAGAGATAAACAAGTTCAAATCTACCTTTTAAACCAAAATAAATAACTAGGTAATTATTATGAATGAAGAACGTACTTCAATTCACGGCCAGTGGTCATCAAAATTTGCTTTTATTCTTGCGGCAACTGGATGCGCTGTTGGTTTAGGCAACATATGGAAGTTTCCTTATATCACAGGTGAAAATGGGGGTGGGGCTTTTGTCATTATCTATTTAATTTGTATTGTTTTGATGGGATTACCAGTGATGATAGCAGAAGTATTGCTAGGTCGACGGGGCAAACATAGTCCCATTAACTCTATGCGTTATATCGCACAAGAAGAAAGCGCATCTCGTTGGTGGCAACTCATTGGTTGGTCAGGTGTGGTGGCGGGTTTTATTATTCTATCTTATTATAGTGTGATTGCAGGTTGGTCCTTGGCCTATATTCCCATCATGGCAGAAGGCACATTTAACGTAGTACAATCTCTGTCTTCTCCTGAGGCCGTTAAACAATTTGCCCAAAATAACTTTGCCACTCTAATTAGCAATCCCATCACATTAATTGGCTGGCATACTGCATTTATGGCCGTGACCATAATCATGGTTTCAGGCGGTGTCAAAGGTGGGCTGGAACGCGCTGTCCAATTTATGATGCCTGCTTTATTTGTATTATTATTGGTTTTATTAGGTTATGCGATTAGCACAGGTGATTACTTTATTAAGGGTGTTGAATTTTTATTCAGAGTTGATTTTGAAGCCCTTTTTTATCCTAATTGTACGCCAGATAGCTGCGAATTTAGTGGGAGAGGTGTACTTGTCGCCATGGGGCAAGCTTTTTTTACCTTAAGTTTAGGCATGGGATCAATCATGGTATACGGTGCCTATTTATCTCAAAAAACGTCTATTGCCAAAACCACAGCCGTTGTTGTTGCTGCTGATACGATGATAGCTATTTTAGCAGGTTTGATCATATTCCCCATTGTCTTTAGCAATCAATTAGCCCCAGGTGCAGGCCCAGGTTTAGTTTTTCAAACGTTACCCATCGCCTTTGGCCAAATGCCTTGGGGAACGTTTTTTGGTACCTTATTTTTTATACTCTTAGCTTTTGCTGCTTGGAGTTCGTCTATTTCAATAGCAGAACCTGTTGTTTCTTGGCTTGTAGAAGCAACCTCATTAAGTCGGCGAGTACTTTGTATCTTTGTCGGTTTTTTAGCCTGGTTCATTGGTTTAATTACTGTATTTTCATTTAATATTTGGAGTGAGGTAAAACCTTTATCAAACTTCACCATGTTTGAAAACAGTACCTTATTTGATTTGCTAGATTTCCTCACAGTCAATATTATGTTACCTTTGGGTGGGTTAGCCATGGCTATTTTTGTGGCCTGGGTAATGCGCTCACGTTCTGTTACTCAAGAATTAAAAACAACAGAAAGTAGTGTATTATATCGTCTTTGGTTATTTGCCTTACGTTTTATTACACCGTTGGGCGTTGGTTTAGTCTTTTTAAATGCAATTGGTGTTTTTTCGTGAAACGAATTCAAAAATCCGCTTTAGTGCCTTATTCTCCGGAAAAAATGTTTAATTTAGTCAACGATATTGAAAATTATCCCAAATTCCTCCCCTGGTGTAAAACTGCCAGTGTAATTACACGTAGTGATGAAAAAATTACAGCCTCTCTCGCAATGGGAGGCGCTGGATTGAAAAAATCATTTACGACTCAAAATACCCTGAAAACTAATGAATCAATTGACATGAAATTAATTGAAGGCCCGTTTAGTCATTTACATGGCAAATGGGAATTTCAGCCACTTGGTGATTTAGGTTGTAAGATATTACTTAATATGGAATTTGAAATTTCCAACAAATTACTGCGTCTGAGTTTAGAACCTGTTTTCACCAAAATCGTCAACACTTTAGTGGATGCTTTTGTACAACGAGCCAATAATCTATATGGAAAAACTTAATACCATTAAAATTGAAGTAGCCTATGCTAAAGTAGATAAACAAGCCATTGTACATTTGACGATGCCGCTTGGCACAACTGCATTGCAGGCGATAGAAATTTCTAAAATGCTAGAACAATTTCCTGAAATCAACTGGGAAGTGAATAAAATTGGGATTTTCAGTAAACCTTGTCGTTTTGATACAGTTTTGAGAGAACAAGATCGCGTTGAAATTTATCGCCCACTGATTGCAGATCCAAAAGAAGTGAGAAAGCGGCGGGCAGCACAGAATGCACCTCCCAAACGTGACTCAAAAGAAACGAGTTAAATACGTTATCATGTGGAGCATCTATTCGGCTTGTAAGTCATTAATTTTAAGTTCTTGAAAGTGCCAAAATTGAAGCCAAGTAGGTCAAGTTAGCGAAGCGTAACCCGACACCCTCATAAATCCTTGTTATTAATTTTAGTTATTTTAATATATTATTTTTACGATTAAATGCCTTGAAGATAAAAATTTAACGCAGTATAATCAAGCAATGTAGTAACCTGAATAAATTACTGTATTTCGTCTTACGTGCATTAAATTCCTGGTAACAAACCTGGAATACATTTTCTCTCACAACGATATCATCGTTATGTCTGGAGGAAACACGTCATGAGAGAGCCACAAACTGATTTTGTGACACGCAGATTAGGTGTGTCGCGCCGTGATTTTCTGAAATTTTGCACGGGCATAGCAGCGACAATGGGCTTGCCTGGCAGTGCAGCCTTAAGTTTAGCAGACACCATTGCTAACAGTGCCCAGCAAAAACCCGTTGTCATTTGGTTGCATGGCCAAGAATGTACTGGCCCCACCGAAACCCTCCTACGCGCTGAACATCCTACCTTAGAACGACTCATTTTAGACATGATTTCCCTGGAATATCACCAAACGTTGGATGCTGGGGCAGGTCATCATGTTGAGCAGGCGAAAGAAAAAGCCATTGCAGCCCACGCAGGTAAATATTTACTAGTCATTGAAGGGTCTATTCCCACCAAAGATGGTGGCATCTACTGCAAAATTGCGGATAAAACCATGTTAGCGCATACCCAGGAAGCGGCTGAACATGCGGGCGCTATTATTGCGTTTGGTTCCTGTGCATCGTGGGGAGGTATACCATCGGCGGGCCCTAATCCAACAGGGGCTAAAGGCGCTTATGAAGTATTGCCAGGTAAAACCGTGGTCAATATTCCAGGTTGTCCTCCCAATCCTTATAATTTCTTAGCCACTGTGTTGCATTATGTGACCTTTGGTACACTGCCCGAATTGGATGAAAAGAATCGTCCTAAATTTGCCTATGGTCGTTTGATTCATGAAAACTGTGAACGGCGTCCACATTTTGATGCGGGTCGTTTTGCCACAGAATTTGGAGATGAAGGTCATCGTCAGGGTTGGTGTTTGTATAAACTAGGTTGCAAAGGCCCTGAGACTTATGCCAATTGTCCTGCCGTTGAGTTTAATGATGTGGGGGGTGGGACGTGGCCCATTGGCGTAGGTCATCCGTGTTTTGGTTGTGTTGAAGAAGGTGTCGGTTTTACCAAACCTTTATTTAGTTTATCCACAGTCAAAACGCATACTCCACCGAATGCTTTTCCTACCATTGAGCAACGTCAAGGTTCAGTCAAAATGACTGGGGGAGCTGCAGCATTAGCAGGCGCAGCCGTCGGTGCTGTGTTAGGAGCAACGGGCATAGCAATAGCGGCCAACAAAAAAACAACGTCAGATACGACTGAATCAGATAGTTAGCGAGGTGGCAGATGAAACGCAGAGATTTTCTCAAAGCCACAGGCGCAACGCTTTTAGGAAGTGCAAGTTCGGTTGCGCAGGCTCGACCTAATTTAGAACCTGCACCAGAAGCTGTCGGCATGCTATTTGACTCAACCTTGTGTGTTGGGTGCAAAGCCTGTGTCAGTAAGTGCAAAGAAGTCAATGGAATGCCTCCCGTGATTGAAGGTGATGCGGTTCAGTATGATTCCGCGCGTGATTTATCGGGTGACACCTTAAATGTCATCAAGCTGTATCAAAATGGCCAGGCCAATCAAAAAGATCAGGAAGTTGATGGCTTCTGTTTTGAAAAACGCAGCTGTATGCACTGTGTTGATCCTGGTTGTGTCTCAGTCTGCCCTGTGACTGCGTTGCGCAGACATCCCAAAACTGGCATTATCAGTTATCACGTCGATGCTTGCATTGGTTGTCGCAATTGCACCATGGGCTGTCCTTACAACGTCCCTCAATTTGAATACGACAATCCCTTTGGCCAAATCCGTAAATGTGAAATGTGCAACCAAGCGGGTGTTGAGCGCATTGATCAAGGACAAATGACCGGTTGTGCAGAAGCGTGTCCTACGGGCGCAACGCTGTTTGGGACACGTAATGAATTATTAATTGAAGCCAAACGCCGTTTAACCCTAAAACCGGGTGATATTTACAATTATCCCTGCGGTGATGTGAATCATCCCGACAGTTGGCATGAACAGGAAGTTGCGGCTTATCAACCCCATATTTGGGGTGAAAAAGAAGCGGGAGGTACTAATGTATTGCACTTATCGGCTGTCCCGTTCGATAAATTAGGCATGCCACCGTTACCTGAGCGCTCTTATGCCTCCATTTCAGAAGGGGTACAACATACCTTATACAGTTATTTAGCCCTACCCGCAGCTGCTTTAGTAGGACTCTCTTACGTCGTGCACCGTAACACCCGCGACTCGGAAGGAGACTCTGATGAGTAATTATCAACCTACAGGTGGACGTTTGCTAACATTGCCCGTAGTGCTGCTTGCGGTCATTGCTGGCATTGGATTGTACTACCTTGGCCTACGTTTTGTTCATGGTTTAGGTGCGGTTACCCAACTTAATGGCGCGCATGCTTGGGGCATTTGGGTCGTTTATGATGTGGTCATTGGCACTGCTTTAGCCTGTGGCGGTTATGCGTTGGCCATTACCGTGTACGTACTGAACAAAGGTCAATATCATCCTTTGATGCGAGGAGCACTCACTGCAAGCTTATTTGGTTATGCCCTGGGTGGATTGGGAGCATTTGTTGACATGGGTCGCTGGTGGGCATTTTACAATATATTCCTGCCTTGGAACATGAATTTTAATTCCGTGATGTTAGAAGTTGGCCTCTGTGTCAGTGCCTACATTTTGGTATTGTTTATCGAATTTTCTCCAGTGTTATTCGATAAAATGGGCGCTCAAAAACTACGTAATGCCCTCAACAAGGTATTATTTTTATTCATTGCCTTGGGGGTGTTATTGCCTACCATGCACCAATCTTCCTTAGGGTCTTTATTAATTGCTATGGGTTACAAAGTGGCGCCTTTATGGCAATCTTTGCACTTACAGCCCCTACTTGCTTTATTAACAGCCTTAACCATGGGATTCTCCATTGTCATTTTTGAGGCTTCTTTGGTCAATAGTGCTTTTCGTCGACACGAAGAAACACCTTTATTATCAGGACTTGGCAAAGCGATTGTCGGTTTATTAACCGTCTATTTAGTCATACGCTTTGTTGAAATTATCCTGCGTGACAAATTGGGATTGGTGTTGGCGTTTGATATGAATAGCGTATTATTCTTGTTAGAAACAGCCCTATTTGTATTACCGCTAATCGTGTTACTTTCTCCCGCTAAACGGCGCAATGGTCGCTGGTTGCTCACAGCCGCACTATCAATGTTACTGGCAGGCACACTGTACCGATTTAACGCATTTTTATTCACATTTAATCCAGGCCCAGGTTACAGTTATTTCCCTTCAGCACCAGAAGTTATGGTCACGATTGGCATTATTGCTCTAGAAATCTTGGTATATCTTTTATTTGTGAAAATCCTCCCGATTTTGCCTGTAGAAGAAAAACAACAGTCCCATTGAGCACTAGGAGTGATGGCATATGGCAAAACGAATTACAATTGACCCAGTGACACGCATTGAAGGTCACCTGCGCATAGATGTTGAAACTGATAATGGTAAAGTCACCAAAGCTTGGTCTTCTGGGCAAATGTGGCGCGGTATTGAAACGATTTTGGTCGGACGTGATCCTAGAGAAGCCTGGATATTCGCGCAACGTTTCTGTGGTGTCTGTACCACAGTACATGCCATTACCTCGGTACGCACCGTCGAAAATGCTTTGGGATTGGAAGTACCCGTCAACGCACAATTAATCCGTAATATTATTCAAACCGCGCATGCAATCCAAGATCATATTGTCCATTTTTACCACTTATCCGCAGTAGACTGGGTGGACGTAGTCTCTGCATTGGATGCTGATCCTAAAAAAGCCGCACAATTGGCAGAAAGTTTATCCGACTGGTCTTTAAATGGCCCACATGAAATGAAAGCGGTGCAGGAACGCTTAAAAACTTTTGTGCACGGTGGACAACTTGGCCCCTTTGCCACGGGGTATTGGGGACATCCGGCGATGAAATTATCGCCCGAAGTCAACCTCATGGCAGTGGCACATTATCTTCAAGCATTAACCGTGCAAAATTATGCCAACAAAATTGTGGCCATTTTAGGGGGTAAATCACCACATATTCAAAATATGGCTGTCGGAGGCGTTAGCAACTCCATCAACTTGGACAGCCAATCCGTTCTGAATATGGAACGGTTAATGATGATTAAAGGTTGGATTGATAAATTAGAACATTTCGTCAAATCGGTGTACTTGGTCGACGTTCCCGCGATTGCCGCATTTTATCTGGACTGGACACAGTATGGTGCTGGGGTTACCAATTATTTATCCGTTCCTGATTGTCCTCAAGACAGCAAAGGTACCGTGTTTGATTTGCCCGGGGGCTACATTGAAAATGCTGACCTAAGTACTTTTAAACCAATTAATACGCATGGCGACGATTATTTCCGTCAAGGCGTAACAGAAAGTTCCAAACATGCCTGGTATACGGGAGAAGATGCGTTACATCCTTGGAATGGTACGACTGACCCGCAATACACAAATTTTCAAGATCAGGGGAGTTATTCTTGGATTAAAGCCCCTACGTTTTACGGTAAACGTGCGCAAGTGGGACCTTTAGCCAATGTGCTAGTTATGATGGCTGCCGGTCATGAACCAACCAAAAAATACTTAAATCAAGCATTAGATACCTTAAAAACCATTTCAGGACAGAGTGATATTCCTTTAACTGCCTTACATTCCACGATTGGTCGTTATGCCGCGAGAGCAGTGCGTTGTGGGGTGATGATGGACACCTTGAAACAACAATGGCAAAAGCTGGTTGATAATATTGGGTCAGGGGATACAGATACCTTTAATTCTCCTCAGTTTCCCAAAGGTGAAATTCGAGGCTTTGGTTTCCATGAAGCACCCCGAGGGGCTTTATCTCATTGGGTAGTGATTGAAGACGGTAAAATTAAAAACTACCAAGCGGTTGTGCCTTCGACTTGGAATGCAGGCCCTCGTGATCAAAATGATATAGCGGGACCTTACGAGGCATCACTAGTAGACAACCCCATCGCTGATCCTGAACGCCCTTTGGAAGTCTTGCGTACTGTTCACTCCTTTGATCCTTGTATTGCTTGCGCAATTCATTTATTAGATACAGAAAATCAAGAAATTATTAAAGTGAAAGCGCTTTGAATTTTATTTTATATTTAACTTTGGTCTTTGCTGTCAGTTTCCAATCCTGACAGTGGATGGGCTTGATGGTAAGTGTCCTGTGTCAAACTTTCATGTGACTAGTGATAATAATCTTGCTCTGGTTATCTCGTTTCCACGCACCTACGTCACTGCCATTAAGTTAAGCTCGTAGGAGTGCAAACTTTAGTTTGCACACGCAAGATAAATCTTGCACTCCAAACTGAAAAAATCCTTAACTTAATGGCAGTAACGCGCCTACGTGGGAATGCAGCCTATACACACCTACATTGAGTATTAATTAGGAATAAGCCAATGCATTTTTGCCCCCGCGCATTAAAATTAGATAATTTGATGCTAACAAAGTAATTATGTTAATATTAAATTTCTCACCAAAAGCAATAATAGGAAGGAGTGCTCTATGACGTTAAAAGTAGCAAAGTACGCCCTGTTAATAAGTGGACTTGCATTAAGTAGTTCACTTTTAGCAGATGAAATGGCACCTATGTTAGCGCAAACTTGCGTAGGTTGTCATGGACCCAACGGTTCAAGTGTTGGGCCTGCCACGCCAAGCATTGCAGGCACAGAAGAAGAAACATTTGTCGAATCTATGCAGGCTTATAAAAACGGTGACCGTCCCTCAACAATTATGGCGCGTATTGCAAAAGGCTATACAGATGAGGACTTTGTAGTCATGGCTAAGTATTTTTCTAGCCAAGAATTTATCCGTTATCCTCAAGAGACTGACAAGACTAAAGCTAATCGTGGTGAAAAATTACATGATAAATACTGCGATAAGTGTCATGAAGACAATGGTTTTAAAGACGAGGATGGCTCTTCCATTTTAGCAGGCCAATGGCTACCTTATTTGCAATATAGCTTAGCTGACTACCATTCTGGCGAACGTGAAGCCACCAAAAAAATGCGTAAACGTATGAAAAAGATGGTTAAATCAGCAGGCGAAGGTAGTCTGGATGATGTCGCTCATTTTTATGCAAGCCAAACCAAGAAATAGGATGGAGGAAAACAAATATGCCAATGAATCGTAGAAGTTTTATCAAAATAGCGGCTGGTACTACTGCTGCCGCAAGTGCGATGAGTTTTCCCTACATTGCCTATGGCGCTTCTAAAAAAGTCGTGGTTGTAGGTGGTGGTGTCGGCGGGGCAACTGCTGCAAAGTATATTGCAATGGCTGATCCTTCTATTGAAATTACCTTGATTGAGCCTAATCAAAATTACTTCACTTGTTTTATGAGCAATGAAGTATTAAGTGGTGATCGCACCTTAGATTCTATCAAATTTGGTTATGAGGGTTTGAGTAAAGCGGGTATAAAAGTCATCACCGATTCTGCAACAGGTATTGATCCGGACAAAAAAACCGTGACAACCGCAGGTGGCCAAACCTTTAGTTATGACAAACTTGTTGTGTCTCCAGGTGTATCTCTTGATTTCACTGCGATTGAAGGCTATGACGAAAAAGCAGCTGAAATTATGCCTCACGCTTGGAAAGCAGGTCCACAAACTGCGTTATTACGTAAACAACTTGAAGATATGAAAGACGGTGGCACCGTTATTATTGCATCACCGCCCAACCCTTTCCGTTGTCCTCCTGGACCTTATGAGAGAGCTAGCCAAATTGCTCATTATCTGCAAGCCAATAAACCTAAGTCCAAAATTTTGATTTTGGATGCTAAACCTAAATTTTCCAAACAAGGTTTATTTACCCAAGGTTGGAAAGATTTATACGGGTATGGCACTGACAACAGCCTAATTGAATGGGTTGCTGGTGGCGAAGGTGGTAGTGGTAACGTAACTGCAGTAGACGTTAAATCAATGACCGTAACTGCAGGTGAGTTGGACGACGAACACAAAGGTGATGTCATCAACGTTATTCCACCGCAAAAAGCAGGAAAAATTGCTTCTGTTGCGGGATTAGCTGATAAATCGGGCTGGTGCCCCATTAATAAGAAGACTTTTGAGTCTACTTTACAAAAAGACATCCATGTCATTGGCGATGCGGCTATTGCAACCAAAATGCCTAAATCTGCCTATGCAGCTAATTCTCAAGCAAAAGTATGTGCTACTGCAATTGTTGCAGCTTTACAAGGTAAAGAGATGGTTGATCCTTCTTATATTAATACTTGTTATAGTATTGTTGGTAAGGATTACGGCATTTCTGTCGCAGCCGTCTATCGCTATAATGGTGACAAAGACTTAATTGCGCCTGTTAAAGGCTCTGGTGGCTTAACGCCCATGGATGCAAGACCTGAAGACAGAAAACGTGAAGTACAGTATGCCTACAGTTGGTTCCAAAATATCACTACTGATATTTTTGGCTAATTGTTGGTAAGTTATCTTGATTTAAACCTGATAGGTGTGATGCTTATCAGGTTTTTTTGTTTAATAACTTGTTTTTGTCAGATATTACCGATTATCCCTTCTTATAAGAGGGGGCAAACTTGTAATTGATTCGCCTATATTAAAGTTGACAAGGTACTAATTTTTAACTCTTAAAATTAGATAGTTTACCGACTAATTTTTTTAAATTCTTCAATTTTCTTGGTTTACGTTTACCCCACATAATTTCTGAACCATCTTCTAATTCTTCATAAATTGGTAACAAGTCAGTAATACCTTCATATATCCACTGAACTTGAACGCCCTCAGGTCCGCCTTTGTAAGGATTTGTATCTAATTTGGCAATTTTTTCTATTTTTTGAAATGCTTCATCCATGTTGGTGGCTTTTACAATGACAGTATTTTCCCATGAAATAAATCTACGTTCTGGATCAAAATTTCCTTTTTCTTCTATTTCTATAAATCGGATAAGATAAGAGCCAACATACCATCCAACTGGAGAAAGATTTTTGTCGTACATGTATTGCCTCCAATAAGACAAGATAACATCCTTTGAAAAATAGAGGTGAAACTACTAACAAAGTAGGAAGGGCAATAATAGTGTAACACACTATTTTCAATATATTATGGTATCCAAAAGATGCATTACCCTAAAGTTTGTTTCTTTCATAACTTAAAAGCCAATTGAATTCTCTCAATCACAGTTTGGCTTTGTAATTCTTCTAAACAATCACTTTGACTTTGCCTATGTCGTTGACATCCTTCTTGGTGGCAAGGCACGCAATCTTTTTTCCCTTGAATAAGCAATACATTATTGACTTGCTGAATGCCTACTTTTTGAAAAGGTGTTTTATCTTGTTGATAATCTTTGGGAAAAGGTGCCCATTTTAAGGGATTGGTGGGACCATAAAGCGCTACAATTGGTGTATCTGTGGCTGCCGCTAAATGGGTGACTGCCGTGTCGGGGCCAATGTACAAACGACTGACTTGAATGAGTTGTGCAACATCGCTTAAGTCTAGTTGTCCAGCCAAATTGATGACTGATGTTGGCATTAAAGAGATGGCTTGTTGAATGTATTCCATTTCTGATTGTGTATGGCTACCTGTCAATACCACACGTAAATTTTGTTGGGTAAAATAATGAGCTAATTGTTGCCAACCCATTAATGTCCAACGTTTGTAATGCCACATGGGGACAAGGTGTAACACAACAAAAGGTTCTGTCTGCCAATGAAAATACTTGTCTAACTTAGAGGCGGTTTGGGCAGAATAAGGAAGTATAACTTTGTAACTACGTGGAATATCTAATAAATCTGCTAACCTTAAATATTGGATGACTGTGTGGGTGTGTTCATCATCTAATTCGGTGTAATATTTTGCAATCCAACGTTTCCATTGATTTTTCCAATGTCGTGATGGCACAATATTAACTCGTTTTGGTGCGGCTAACAAACTATAAAAAGTAGGTCTGTCACCTGCTAATGTGGAAAGCGCTAAATCATATTGCCTAAAAATGCGTTTAAACAACTTCCAAGATTGTGCAAAATTTGGCCGTTCAACAATGGTCAATATTTTATTGCAGTCAGTATTACCTTCTAAAATACTTTGTTTACCTTGATAAACCAATACATCTATTTGAGCTTGTGGATAGGCTTTGCGTAATGAATGTAATAATGGCGTGGCAAGCAATACATCACCGATTTGACGGGTAATAATTAATAAAATCTTATTGGCAGTATATTTCATTAATACTCAAATGATATAGAACTTTATATATTCTTAGGTTGTTGTATCTTTAGTACCAATCCAAAAAAAAGGATTATGAGCAATCTCCCATAAATAACCGTCTGGGTCTTTAAAATAACCTGAGTATCCACCCCAAAAAGTTTTTTCTGCAGCTTTTGAAAGCGTTGCACCAACAGATAATGCGCGTTCAATTATTTGATCAACTTCAGTTTCCGAGGCTACATTGTGAGCAAGTGCAAAACCGCTAAATCCACTACCTTCTGGTGAAATCAGTGCATCTTTTGCAAGAGATTCTCAGGCATACAAGCCTAACCAACTGCCATTAAGTGTAAAAAATGCCACATCAGGCGATGAATCCATTTGTGGAAAGCCTAACCCTTCTTTGTAGAATTTCACGGATGCTTTTAAATCTTTAACACCCAGGGTAATCATGCTGATTCTAGGTTGCATATTTTTTTCTCTGTCATTTATGTTTTCTCTCGTTTCTACGCTCTTGCATCTGCTTCCACGTAAGTTATTGATTTTACGTTCTCGAAAGTGCCAAAATTAGAATTCTTTTACAGCCTCTTTGTTTAGGAATGGGCTATTGCCGCCAGGAAGTTTTGCTTCCCATTTATGTTGAGTTTATCGATAAAGTTGGTGCCTCTTTTCGTGCCAATCTTGATGTTCAACATCCCAATTTCTTGCCCAATAGATGAAAGGCGTGTCAACAAGTGCAATCACAACTTTAAACGCATATTTGGCCAACGCAAGCTGAAAAGCCGTTTCTAAAGGTACAATTGCCCACCACACGATGATTGAATACAATACAGTATCTACAGCTTGAGAAAGAATAGTTGAGAGATTATTGCGCAGCCACAAATGTTTGCCATGCGTTTTACGTTTTAAGTAGTGAAATATCCATACATCCAAACTTTGACTGATTAGATACACAAATAAGGAGCCAAATACAAAGCGCGGAGTAAAATCAAACAAGAGTTTTAAGGCATAATGAATAGATTCAGCAAATTCCTTTTGTTCAGGTTTTAAAGAAGGAAGAAACATTAGGCTAATAGACATCATGACAACAATAATGGCACTGGCAGCAAAGCCTGCCAATACGGCTCTGCCAGCCTCTCGCCTACCATATTTTTCACTGAGTAAATCAGTGGCAAAATAAATACCTGAATAAAGAATCAATCCTAAACTTGTTTGCACGCCAAAAATCATGGTTAGTTTTGGCCCTTGTAAATTGCATAGCATGACATTTAATACAATAATGACATAAAGGCCAATCTTACCAAACAAGCGGTAAAAAAGAAGTGTGATTCCTAAATCAACGACAACGGTAAGTATCCATAACCAGTTTTGGTGTTGGTGGAAGAATTGAATGATGTTATCAGATAACATTTTGGCCAGATTTTAGCTGAATAAAGGGTAAGCCCCTGTAACAGGGGCTTGCGATTGTCAATTTAATTAAAAGGAGGACATTCTTCATTGATTTCTTCTATATTTTCCAATCTGTCCCCTTTAAAGGTATAAGTTGTACAGCTTTCCCCTTCTGCCTGTTCATATTGCCAAATATTAGCCTTATCCAGTTCATTATCTTCATTGTTAGAAAAATCAGCAATTCGACCTTCTTTTTCAAGAATTTGGCGCCGATCTCCAGACACTTTTTTCAGATAGGCTTGATATTCTGCTTCCATTTGTGCATCAAAATCCTCAGTATCTTCATCTTCTTCCATTGATAAATCTGCTTCATCCTCAGCATTTTCAGCAATATCTTGGTTTTTGTCATCAATTTCGATAACTTTTGTTTCACCAACAATGGCTTTGATAGCAATTTGTTCTTCATCAGTAGCTAAGTCATCTGTTTCACCTAATGTATCATCTACTAACTTTGGTCCTTGCCCCAGCGCTTCATCAAATAATGCATCGCAATGAGTAAACCAGCCTTGTACCGTTTTAATTAGTTTCTGCTCTTCTCCCGTATCAGCATCTTTCAAAATGATTTCATGAAATTGCTTAGCAATATTAGGGTAAGCATTGAGCGCGTTTTGTTTGGCCTTTTTAAATTTAATCAGCAATCGGTGAGGATCAATATTGGTGGCTTGTTGGATAATGCGAACACAACTTTGATTGATTGCCACGTCTACTTGGGATTTGGCAGCATTTATTTTTTCCCGTAAGGCTTCCACTTTTACCTGATTACGTGACATTCTCGCTTTTCTTTTTTCTAGCAATTTTGCAACATGCCTTTCTGCGTTTTCAATGGTGCTTGCCAAGGTATCTTCACAAATTTGAAATGCTTCTGCGAAAGTTTTATCATTCAAACGCCCTTCAGTTGACATTAAGTCTTGGGATTTTGGTAAAGTCATATCCTTACGCAATGCTACATCCCTATTTCTTTCATACCGTTTTAGCGAAAGCTTGAGAATTCTCAATGAACTTTTTGTTGTGGGTAAGTTAGCATCTAAACCTCTTTCGCATTCACCCAAAGCGTATTGAAACTTTAAGGAGGCATAGGACTCAGCGGCTTTAGCATTTGTTAGATTCACCATCAATAAAAAAACAAGCAAGCCAATCGTGGATTTATTCCTCAAAAACATTGTTATTCAATTCCTCAGCTTATGGTAGATTGTTGAGTTAGTATAACAATTGTCATAATACACAACAAATGAAAAAGTGCGATTGTTGGCGACCCATTATTGCGCTTTTGACAAGATATTTTATACCATAATACCAAAGCGATATAATGTCAAAACTTGTTATAATTTTGTGTAGGTTCACAAGGAAAGTATATTATTTATGGATGCAATGCATTTTTCAGGTTTGAGAGAACATATTGGTCAACATATTATTGGTCAGCAACATTTAGTGACCAGTATTTTAGTTTGTTTGTTGAGTGATGGACATATGTTAGTTGAAGGTATGCCAGGGCTTGCCAAAACAACAGCCATTAAAACTTTGGCTGGCGCAATTGAAGGTGATTTTCACCGTATTCAGTTCACGCCAGATTTATTACCTGCTGATTTAATTGGAACTGATATTTATCAGCATGAAAAAGGTGATTTTATTTTTCGTCAGGGGCCATTATTTCACAATATTTTATTGGCCGATGAAATTAACCGTGCCCCCCCTAAAGTTCAATCTGCCTTGTTAGAAGCTATGGCAGAAAGACAAATTACGGTGGGTCAAACCAGTTATATCCTACCTCCTTTATTTATGGTATTAGCTACTCAAAATCCCGTTGAGCATGAAGGCACTTATACTTTGCCTGAGGCACAATTGGATCGTTTTTTATTACACGTTGTTGTTGATTATCCAAGTCGGGAAGAGGAGTTACAAATTCTGGACTTAATTGACAACGAAATTCAACAGCCTTCGCTTGTGAATATGCAACCCATCACCCAAGCTGATTTATTTGCTGCCAGGGAAGCCGTGATGCAAGTATATTTGGATGCAAAGCTGAAAGAGTATATCATTGACATCGTCAGGGCTTCACGCAATCCTCAAAATTTGGATGCAGATTTACATCGTTGGATACGTTTTGGGGCTTCTCCGCGTGCCAGTATTGCCATGACACGTTGTGCGCGGGCACTGGCCTGGCTACAAGGTGATAATTACGTATCACCAGAACATATTCAGGCCGTTGCTCCTGATATTTTACGCCACCGTATATTACTGTCTTTTGAAGCAGAAGCCGATGGCATTCATGCAGATGACTTTATTCAACGTTTACTTGCTGTGGTGGCTATTCCTTAAGGAGATCATTATGAACAGATTAATACTTTTCGTGCTGTGTTTATTGCCTTCAATGCTGTTAGCCAATGATGCCTTGCATTATCAAGCAAGAAATGATCATTGGGAAGGCGTGACTGTTGATGTTCAAACCACTGAAGATATCGAATTAGTTTCCGCCATTATTCAATACCAAACTACTTGGGAACCAGCACCCACACAAAGTAAAATACAATTTTACCTACCTGAAGCGGCTGATATTGATTTAACCATTCAGGAATTACGTCCCAAACATGCTTACAAGCTAGATCGCGTAAAAACAGACTGGAAAACTGGTTGGAATACCTATGAATGGGCAACCAAGGATGTTATTAATCCATTAGAATTAAATATTGCTCATTTAGGTGCTATAGCTCATTTCAAACAGGAAGAAGGTGAAGAATCATTGACAGTTGCACCAGTCATATTTTACAACCAGTCTTTACCAACGGAGATTAAAGGTTATTTATTCGCATTCAAAGTTAAAGACAGTGCAACTTTGAAATATTCAATTTACCAAGGCACAAACATGTTGCCTTTGATAGAAGGCGATTTGGGCAAACAATCGACAGGGGAACCTTTTGTTGTTTTTTGGGAAAGTGAGGCCGCTGAAGCTGGTCACTATGAGTTAATTGTTGAAGGTAACTTCTTAGACAGCGCATTGCCCATTCGTCAATCTGTGCGATTTTATCATCAACCCGAGTTCCACTAATTTTTTAGGCTACCAGGATAATCAATATGAATTTAGACAAAGTTTCACCCGGCGAAAATGTTCCCAATGAATTTAACGTCATTGTTGAAATTCCCGCGCACAGTGATCCCGTTAAATATGAAGTAGACAAAGAGACTGGCGCAATGTTTGTTGACCGTTTTATGAACGTTGCCATGCACTATCCTTGTAACTACGGTTATATTCCAAATACCTTATCAGAAGATGGTGATCCCGTTGATGTATTGGTCATTACTCCCTTACCCGTGATTAGTGGTGCAGTAATTCAATGTCGTCCGTTGGCTTTGCTTAAAATGACGGATGAATCCGGGCCTGATGCTAAAGTCCTTGCGGTGCCCATTGACAAATTGTCCACCTTGTACCGTCAGACCAAAAGTATTGAAAATATTCGCCCTGAATTGCTGACCCAAATTGCCCATTTTTTTGAACATTACAAAGATTTAGAAAACAATAAGTGGGTGAAAATTGATGGTTGGGATGATGAAGAAGAAGCTCGAAAGGAAATCATTTCTTCAATAGAACGTTATAAGAGTAGCTAAGATAAGCCTTTGTTTTAGGGCATAAACGTTTACAAGTTTATATTCTCTCGTTTACCAAACTCTGTTTGGGACCGAGAGACAAACGTTGGTAATAAATTGCCTGTTTTATCCAAACTCGCTGAATAGAAAAATATAAACTCATGTTTGAAAAAATCCACATTCAAAGTTACCGTTCTTGCAAAGATGTTTTTTTGGACAATTTACGTGGCACAACAGCACTAATTGGTCGAAATGGTGTTGGAAAAACAAATATTTTGCGGGCGATACAATGGGCTATGGAAATAATTACAACATTTTATGAAATAGACTCTCCTCGTGTAAGGGTAAATGAAGCAATCATTTTTACTTTTATCTTTACTTCAAATGGTACTAAGTATCATTATATTTTCAAATTTAATACTGAAAAAGGAATTTTTACAGAAAATTTACAGATACAATTTTCTAATAAAAATGAGTGGAAAGATATATTTATTCGTAATCACAGCAATATTTCTATTCCTAAGCATAGTTCACAAGACGATTTGCGGCTAACCCTTTCTAGTGAAATGCGTGGGGTTTCTTGTCTATATTTCCTTCAAACCTTTCTACCCGAAGAGTATAGTACTCAGCAAAAACACATAATCAATACTTTATCTTTCTTTACCTCAGTACGTTATTATTCTCTTGATGAAGAAAATATACCCAAATCAAGTCAAGGATTTATGGATGAAATACTTGATTATGAGGAGGCTTTGCGCAAAAAAAACTTTTTTGAATCCAAAGAAGCCGTCACAATAAAAATATTCAATTTATGGAAAAATGATAAAGATAAATTTAACTTATTGAAGCTACTTTTGGGAGAAAAGAGTTTAAATCTTATTAAAAATATTCATGTTGAAAAAATTACCAACATTGCAGCAAATAGATCAAACCAATGTAGCATTAGGTATACTTTATCTTTAAATCATACAAATCCTAAAAAAACTGGCCATTATTCTTGCTTTTATACCCATCTTTCCTACGGCACACGTCGAATTTTACGCATTTTAACAGCTATGTTACATGATAATTGTAGTTTGTTAATGTTTGAACAACCAGAAGATGGCATTCATATCGCCTTGCTGGAAAAACTGATTGCGACTTTAAAAAGCTATGATGATACCTATCAATTTATGTTTGCAACCCATTCTCCTACCGTATTAAATTGTTTGGCACCTCAAGATATTCGCTTGGTGACAATGGAAGATGGTCAAACACATGTGAGAACCTTAAACGACAATGAAATTCAAGCGGCGCAACACTACTTAAAAGAAGAAGGAACATTGGCAGACTTTTTAGAAATTGTGCAGGAGGAAGATTAAACTTTATGTATGGCATTTTGGGTGAAGATCGTTCCGATGTTGAAACATTGAAAGTTTTCATCAAACGTCTTGCGAATAAACAAAATTTGCCTGTAAAAATGAAAGGGTTTGGTAGCTGTGGCAATATGCTAAAAGAAGGCAGTAAAGTATTGAAAACCTTTTCACAATTAGGTTGCCAGTTTTTTATTATTTGCTACGATGCAGATAATGACAGACCAGATTTGAGAAAAAAAGAAGTTATCCAAAAAATTATTGAGCCATCAAAATTACCTGAATCTATCACTAAAAATATTTGTATAGTCATCCCAATACAAGAATTGGAAGCCTGGATACTAGCAGATATTGAAGCGGTTACTCACCTATTTTCCAGTTGGAAACCAAAACCACTTACACAAAATATTGAAGAAATTGAAAATCCTAAAGAATATCTAGAAAAGTTAAGTCGTAACGCTAAAAAACAACTTCGTTACAATCATACAACACATAATGAAAATGTTGCCCAATACTTGAATCTGAAAAAACTTGAACAACGTTGTCCATCCTTTCAAGTTTTAGCTAATTTTATTAAAAATCAACAAGCCAAAAGAATATAATTCACCTTAACGCAGACAAAATATTGCAGAACAAAAAATCAATGAACGTTTGCCCCCTACCTGGCTTCCAATGGAGCTAAAATCTGCCAATAATTATTTGAAATAGGAAGCCATCGGTAGTTGACCAGTTTAAAAATAAAGGTGATGAGCCATTCAAGCGGTTTGAGTAAAAGATAAATTAAATCCGCTTGCCACGTGTAGCGAATTCGTTTAGCGATAAATGGGCCGACACGGTTGTACATATAACGCGAGACATAGTGGGCTTTTGGAAAGTAAACGCTTATTAAGGTTTCAAAATGTTTGAAGGTATACGGTTGACGGGCTTACCAATGTTTGGATGAATCCAACTTTTAACCAGTTTTGGATGGCCTTTAGCGGCTGCAGAGACAACAAAACAATCATTACATCCATCTGATATTTCATCGGGAAGCCTTTCGTAAGTTTTTTTGGCTAAAGGATATTTAGCAACTAAAAAAATAATAAATGCAGAAAATCATACAAATATGAATAATAAGTTAATTGGCTGAAATTGTTTTCTTTTTGAAATCATAGAAAGAAAAAAAGATAGTTTAAACAAGTGATGGCTGGGACGATGGTTAATATTGGAATTACTAGATATGCAATAAATTCAGATTCAGGTAAATTAAGGACCAAAGTTGCAAAAAGATTCTGGTTTCAGCCATTTTACCTAAAACACCGCCTTTTAAATCAGTACCATAACAAGCTTTACAACCTGCTGGGTCTTTTTCATATTCGCGTTCATGTTGATAATTCAATCCATCTTGAATTATTAACGTTGTGCATACCATGAGGCCCCTTTGTGGTTTTTGCAATTGGGTTTGCTCAAATCGCATGTTTGATTGGATAAGCCATCATTACTCAACAGATAACAACTACTGCAATACGCCTGTAAAATCAGTCACTGGAGATAATTCTGAACTACCCGCGCCTCTAGCAGGACTACCCGCTTGTAAACGAAAATCACCAGATTCAGCATCTACAAATAAGGGATCACCTGTGACAAAATTATCACCATTGATCTCACCATTCCATTTACTCTGCTCTTTGATAAACAGGTTATTACTGATTTTTAAATTTTTGGCGTTTGCCAGTTTGGAAATTTGAGCAACACGACTGGCACATAAGTTATTAAACACACTGATATTTTTTGCTTTACTACTTTTCAAAACAATGGATGCGCCAAACTCACCGTTTGTACCGTTATCATAAAAACTATTATTGTAAATATACACGCCATCCATATTGGGTTGATAACCTGCGCCAATATGAATCCCAATCATGCCATTTTTATAGATTAAATTATTGTAAATACGGATATTTTTGAGACTCCCCCCTCGTTCAGCTGTGACTGCTAAACCGTGTGGTTCACAATTGTGCAGACGATTATGATGAATATCTAATTCTTGGATTAAAGTATCCCAAGCGTCGACATACAAGCATAGTTTACTAGGAATATCATGGATATGATTGTGATGAATACTTCCAAAACTACTTCCATCTTTAATATCTAAGCCTTCCCCACCATTGTTTGTTTTAGTGCCATGATGAATGTGATTGTAACGAATTTCAAACTGGGTGACGTCTTCACCAATGGACATATTTTCTTGCGGCAAACTAACATTGGCTTTTTCAACTTCATTACCATCAACAATGATGTTTTGGCTTTTCCACACCGCAATGCCGGAGCTTGCCGTGCTGTAAGTATAGTTGTCCTGAATGACAATGTTATTGCTGTCATACACCATGATACCCATTTCTGCAGACTTTTCGATCTTAAAACCAACAATCCAAACATGTTTGACCGCATTTAAGTGAATTAAACCATCAAATGGTGTAACTTGAGCAACGTTTTTTTCTAAGTCTACGCCTTTGCCATTGAGTAAAACCGTTTCGCCTGGATAGGCAGCAAAAATAATTGGGCTATTCGGGCTACCACTGTTCAGTGGCGCTAACTGTTGTTTATAAGTGCCTTCTCGTACCCAGATGATATCTCCAGGCTGGTTTTGACTGACTGCTTTACTCAATGTTTTCCAAGGCTGTTGCAATGTACCTGAGTTATTATCGTCTCCTTGATTGGAGACAGACAAAATCCGCTGTCCTGCGTTGACAATTTGCATTTGCACATGGGTATAACGCACAGAATCACTGAGTTGATTGTCTGCTTGGGTATCCACACCGAAATACACATCATAAATGCCAGGTGACAAAGTACCAGTCATCACTGATGTTTTGCTGAAATTGGACAATGGTGCTTGTTTTGCAATGTGCAATCCTTGTTGCCAGTTCTGTGTGGCTAAATCATAAGAAAAAAATGTATTGTCAATTACAGCAACCAACCACCAATCAGCCATTTGGTTTTGTACTTCACCAGCATCTATCTCAATTTCGGCTGTGAATAATTGGCCAGGATAAAGCAAAATCTCATCTTGACGCCCGTTAATAGTTAATGTTGGCACAGCAGTTGTTGCATATTGATAAGCACCAATGTCAGGGGCTGCTGTCGCAGGAAGAGTCCAACAAATAAGCGATAAGTAACAGAAAAAATTTAAGGCTGAAAAACGCATAAGTATGATTCCTGTGGGCAAAGTCTCTTGAAAGTAAGGTCAAAAGCTACTGAAATAAAAAAATTATCATAATTATACGATAAAATTAGTCAACAACCTTTCCTGTAATATATTGGAATTTTAAAAAAACAACCCCCACCCATTGTTAGTAATGGAGGATAAATTTCTTGAATGAGAGGAAAATTCTACAGAAGTTATGCACGAAAGCCTAAAATAGAGTTGTATCCCGTTAAAAATCAATCAATTAGCTAGATAAAAGTTCCATAGTCCGGCACATACTCCAATTATTTCATCATATAAATCAATAA
>JADGDF010000157.1 GCA_016745055.1 Thiotrichaceae bacterium
TATTGATTTATATGATGAAATAATTGGAGTATGTGCCGGACTATGGAACTTTTATCTAGCTAATTGATTGATTTTTAACGGGATACAACTCTATTATATTCACCATCTCTTCAAATAGTTCTTTACTTACTCCTAAATAGCGTTTAAACCTTTCATTTGATAAAACTTTCAGTTTTTCGTAATTCATATTGTTTCCTTATAGACTTGTTTAGTTCCTATAACCACTAGTTTAACTTTTCTCCCCATTTTTTCAATACCTTATTTCGCAATAAGTCTAATGAAAAATGTGGTTCTACATTGATTATTATTTTTTCAAATGTTCATTAAACAAAACATAGACGCTTAGAAAGATTTCCAAATCGCTTTATTTGTTAAACGAGACACATTTTCTTATATGAGGCATAACAAAACTTGCTAAATGCAATTTGGTATAATAACCTCTACAATAATCATATGCTAAATTTTTTGTAGCACTGCATAACATAAGTGATAAAAATACGGCCGGACATAGGAAAATTAAATGACCACATCTGCTAACATGATTTGTTCTTCAAATGTTTCCCGAGAAGAAGTGCTGCAACAATTTCAAAAAGTGCAACAAGAAACAGACAAATTATGCCATCCCCTTAAAATTGAAGACTATATGTTGCAAACTTCTCCTGAAGTTAGCCCACCTAAGTGGCATTTAGCACATATGACATGGTTTTATGAAACCTATTTGTTGTTACCCTTTCTTGAAAATTATCAATCACTTTACCTAGAACACCGTTATCTGTTTAATGATCACTATATCCAAGCAGGTAAAAAATTTTCTTCTGCCCACCAAAGTCTACTATCTCGTCCAACCATCGAAGATATTTCTCACTACCGTCAATATGTTCACCAGCATATGGTACAACTGATTGAGACTGCTGATGAACAAAGTTGGCAGGAAATTAACTTTCGTTTGTTGATGGGTATTCATCACGAATATCAGCACCAAGAACTATTTCTTGCTGATCTTAAATACAGCTTTTATCTTAACCCGTTTTATCCTGTTTATAGAGAGGATTTAGCGTCTTCCCCTAAACGACAAGCACCTTTAATTCATTGGCTAGAATATTCAAGTGGTTTAGATAACATTGGTTTTTCTGGAGAAGGTTTTGCTTTCGACAACGAATGCCCTCAGCATGAAGTTTATGTCAACTTTTTCTGCCTTGCATCAAGACTTGTCACCAATGCAGAGTATTTAGAATTCATGGAAACGGGAGGGTATGAACGTTCAGAACTATGGTTATCTGATGGCTGGGAGATGATAACTAAACATCATTACAATAGGCCTTTATATTGGGAAAAAATAGAAGGACAGTGGCATTATATGACTTTTAAAGGTATACAACCTATTAATATGGGAGAACCCGTGTCTCATATTAGTTACTATGAAGCCAGTGCATTTGCAAGTTGGGCAGGTAAACGCTTGCCAACCGAAGTTGAATGGGAGTTAGCTGCGCGTGATTTAATTATTGCAGGCAACTTTAAAGAACAAGATTTGTTACATCCTGCTGTGGCAAAAGATAATGAAGATTTACTCCAAATGTATGGTGATGTGTGGGAATGGACTCGTTCTCCTTACATGCCCTACCCTGGTCATCACACACCAGATACCCCTTTTGGTGAATACAATACTAAATTTATGACGAATCAAATGGTATTAAGAGGTGGTGCTTGCCTAACCTCTATTGAAACCATTCGTTCAAGCTTCCGTAACTTTAAATATCTACACGAACGTAAGTCTTTTAGCGGTTTTCGGTTAGCTGAAGACATATAAAATACATTTAATATTGCATTGAATAATAATATATTTGAAAAAATTGGCACTTTTGTCCAACTCCGATTATAATCTGCGGTCCTACCTTGAAATAAAAATCACGGTTTTTTTACGTTATCTCCTTGCTTTTGCACTAAAGTTGTATAAAGCGATTAATCCATAAGGAGTTTTATGAGACATTATGAAGTTGTATTTTTAGTTCACCCCGATCAAAGCGAACAAGTTCCTGCAATGATTGATCGCTATCGCAAAATGATCGAAGGTGGCAATGGCACTATCCATCGTTTAGAAGATTGGGGACGTCGTCAGTTAGCTTATCCCATTGCAAAAGTGCATAAAGCACATTATGTACTCATGAACATTGAGTGTGGCATCGAAATTTTAGAAGAACTCAACAGTGCTTTCCATTTTAACGATGCGGTTATCCGCAACCTCGTGATTAAAATGAAAAAAGCAGTAACCGAGCCTTCACCTTTGATGAAAGCCAAAGATGAAAAAGAACAGCCATCTCAATCTGATTCTGATTCTGAATTCAGTCACAGAGATGAAGATGAAGACAACGATCTTTCTGATGAAATAACCTACGAAGAAGGAGAGTACGATGAAACCACGGCAGCCTAGAAGAAAAGTGACGACGGCACGTTATTTTCGTCGCAAAAAATTCTGCCGTTTTACTGCAGAAGGTGTGACTGAAATTGACTACAAAGACATTAATACCTTAAAAAGTTATGTTACAGAAACAGGTAAAATTGTCCCAAGTCGTATCACAGGTACGCGCTCTAGATATCAACGCCAATTATCAAGTGCAATTAAACGCGCCCGTTATCTTGCGTTGTTGCCTTATTCTGATGCGCATCATCACTAACAAGTCGTAGGGTTTAAGACATGCAAGTAATTCTCTTAGAAAAACTCAAGAATTTTGGTGGATTGGGTGAAATTGTTAAAGTTAAGCCTGGTTATGCACGCAATTATTTGATTCCTCAACAAAAAGCAAAACCTGCCACACCTGAAAACATTGAAACGTTTGAAGTGCATCGTGCCGAGCTTGAAAAGTCACAAGCAGACTCTCTTGCTTATGCTCAAAGTCGTGCTGATCATCTCAAAGAGTTGACAGTTGTCATTGCGGGTAAAGTTGGGTTAGAAAATAAATTGTTCGGCTCTGTGAGTTCAATTGATATTGCTGAAGCATTGACTGAAGCCGGTGTTGAGGTTAAAAAGCAAGAAGTACGCTTACCTCAAGGCAGTATTCGGTATGTGGGTGATTACCAAGTAGGTATTCATTTACATCCAGACGTTGATGCCACAGTGAAAGTACAAGTTATCGCAGAAGCCTGATATTTTAAGCATCTAGAATTCAGAGTTCAGAATTCAAACCAAGTATTTTTAACTTAAATTGAATTCCAAACTTTGAATTCTGGAACCCAATACTCATCATGCAAGACAATTACGCTGATGCTATTCCTTTTGACAGTGAATTTTCCTCTCTAAAAACACCTCCTCAATCTATTTCTGCTGAACAATCCGTACTGGGTGGGTTACTGCTGAGTAATGAAGCCTGGTTTTCAGTGGCAGAAGTTATTACTGAAACTGATTTTTATACTTCAGAACATCGACTCATATTTCGTTCTATCCGTGAACTGATAGCAGCAGGGCACCCTTGTGATGTTATCACGCTGTCTGAATGGCTGGAAAAAAGTGGCAAACTAACACAGGTTGGGGGATTGATTTATTTAGGAAAATTAGCCGATATTGTTCCTAATGCAGCCAACATCATTGCCTATGCAGATATTGTTCGGCAACGTTCGATTTTGCGACAGCTCATTCAAGTCGGTACAGAAATTACCAATACTGCGTTTAATACACAAGGCAAAAGCACAGCTCAATTGTTAGATTATGCTGAAAAGCAAGTTTTCCAAATTGCCGAACAAATTAATCGTGGAGGCAGTGGATTTACCACTATTAAAGATATTTTAGTCTCAACCCTGGACAGAATTGACGCTTTATTTCAACGCCAAGATGCAATTACTGGGGTTCCCACTGGTTTTACTGATCTCGACGAAAAAACTTCTGGGTTACAACCTTCTGATTTGATCATTGTTGCAGGCAGGCCATCTATGGGAAAAACGTCCCTTGCTATGAATATTGCTGAAAGCGTTGCAATTAAAGAAAGGTTACCCGTCGCTGTCTTTAGTATGGAAATGCCCAATGAACAATTAGGAATGCGTTTGATTTCATCCTTGGGACGTATTAATCAACAACGTGTACGCACAGGTCGGTTGGAAGATGAAGATTGGGCACGAATTACTTCTGCAATTAGTTTACTGTCTGAATCTCCTCTATTTATTGATGATACGCCAGCTTTAAATCCAACAGAGTTACGGGCAAGAAGTCGACGTTTGGCAAGAGAACAAGGTAAATTAGGGCTTATTGTGATTGACTATATCCAGTTAATGCAAGGTTCTGATAACAGCAAGGAGTCTCGTGCAGCCGAAGTCTCTGAAATTTCTCGCTCTCTAAAGGCTTTAGCTAAAGAATTACATGTCCCCATTATTGCTTTATCCCAGCTTAATCGTGGCTTGGAACAACGTCCTGACAAGCGCCCAAGAATGGCGGATTTACGTGAAAGTGGCTGTTTAACAGGTGATAGTTTAGTCACTCGAGCGGATACAGGAGAACGGGTTGCTATAAAAGAATTGCAAGGTCAAAAAGATTTTTTAGTGTGGGCACTTAATGAGCAAACACTAAAACTAGAAGCTATAAAAGTGAGTAAAGTATTTGCAACAGGCATTAAACCGGTGTTTCGTCTGACTACTCAGCTTGGTCGTACTATTTGTGCAACCGCTAACCATAAATTTTATACCTCAGAAGGTTGGCAGCGGTTAGATAAGTTAACTACAGAAAGTTATCTAGCTTTACCGCGTATTATCCCTGAACCGATGTTACCACTTCCTCCCGTTTTCTCACAAAGTTCAGAGCTTGCTCTGTTAGCACGCTTAATAGGGGATGGTTGTACTTTACCCAGACATGTTATTCAATATACTACTCGTGAAACAGATTTATCTGAAATAGTAGCTCAATTAGCAATAGATAGTTTTAAAGGTGAAATTAAACCAAGAGTTAGTAAGGAACGCAGTTGGTATCAAGTATATTTAACTTCGACGCGTAAACATACGCATGGAGTAAGAAATGCGATAAGTGAATGGTTAGATAAGTTAGGAATTTTTGGGTTACGATCTTATGAAAAATATATTCCTGAAGCTGTTTTTAAAGAAAAAAATGAAAATATTGCTTTATTCTTAAAACATTTGTGGGTAACAGATGGTTGTATTAAATTAGTTAAAGGAAAAAAAGTTAAACCTTCTATTTATTATGCTTCCAGTAGCCATAGGTTATGCGTGGATATACAATCTTTATTATTAAAATTAGGTATCAATGCACGTTTAAGAAAAGTTCCTCAAGGTGATAAAGGGAGAATTCAATATCACGTTATTTTAAGTGGAAAAATAGATATACTCAATTTTGCCACAAAGATTGATACAATAGGAAATTATAAAACAAGTGCTTTAGAAGAAATAAAATCATTTTATCAACAAAAAAATAATAATACAAATAGAGATATTATTCCTTGTCATCTATGGGTAGATGATGCAAGGTTAGCAATGCAATTGCAAGAAATAACTACCAGAGAATTCTATAAAAAACTTGGCAATGCTTATTCAGGAATGACTGTCTTTAAACAAAATGTATCCCGAGAAAGGATGAGACGTATTGCTGAAACGACTCAATCAAATCAACTAACGACATTAGCGGAAAGTGATATTTACTGGGATAAAGTTATTAGTATTGAGCCTTTAGGGGAAAAAAAGGTTTATGATTTAACTGTGCCCCATTTACATAACTTTGTTGCTAATGATGTGATTGTCCATAATAGTATTGAGCAAGACGCAGATTTAATTATCTTCATTTACCGTGATGAGGTTTACCATGAAGACAGTGAAGATAAAGGTACAGCAGAAATTATTATTGGGAAACAACGTAATGGCCCAATTGGCACAGTTAAATTGACATTCTTGGGAGAATTAACTCGTTTTGAGAACCACACAGAAGGATTTTATAGCGAATAACATTAATATCAACTAATATTACCCACATTAACTTTCGATTATCCTGTTTGTAAAACATAGCATTTGATAAAACCTATGCGTATTGCTCGTAGCTTCATAGACGATTTAATTAACCGCAGCGACCTTGTTGAGCTTATTGGTAGCTATTTAAAGCTGCGCAAAGCGGGACAAAATTACGCGGCTTGTTGTCCATTTCATCAAGAAAAAACACCTTCTTTCAGCGTGAGTCCTCAAAAACAATTTTATTATTGTTTTGGTTGTGGTGCGCATGGCAATGTTATTGGTTTTTTAATGGATTATGCGCATTTAAGTTACGTTGAAGCGGTTCAAGAACTAGCTTCAAGAATGGGGATGGAAATTGTTTATGAACAAACTACAATGCCAACTGAATCTTACCAAAGTTATGATGAACTCTACGACATCATGCAGCAAGCCACAGATTACTTTCAACAACAGTTACGTCAACCTCAGGCAATGCAGGCAGTAAACTATCTAAAACAACGAGGATTAACCGGCCAAATTGCTAAACAATTTCAAATTGGGTACGCCCTTGAAGGTTGGAATAATCTGGAGCAAGTTTTTGGCCAATCTCTGGAAATTCGCCAAAATTTGTTAAAAGTGGGTTTATTAAAAAAAGACGAAGAGAAGCAGTCAATTTATGACCGGTTTCGTGATCGTGTGATGTTTCCCATTCACGATCAGCGTGGTAGAGTTATTGGTTTTGGTGCTCGGGCTTTAAATAATGAAATGAAACCCAAATATTTAAATACACCCGAAACCCCAATCTTTCATAAAAGTCAGTTATTGTATGGTTGGCATGAGGTAAATCGACAACGAGGATTGCAGCAGATCATCGTGGTTGAAGGCTATATGGATGTGATTGGATTAACGCAGCATGGAATTGATAATGCTGTTGCAACTTTAGGTACAGCTATAACTAAAGAACATTTAGGGCTTATTTTTCGACGAGTGGCTAAAATTATTTTTTGTTTTGACGGCGACACAGCGGGTAGCAAGGCGGCTTGGCGAGCATTGGAAAATACCTTACCCATTTTAAAAGAAGGTGCACAAGTCAGTTTTGCCTTTTTACCAGAAGGGGAAGACCCTGATAGCTTTGTACGTCAACAAGGTATAACAGCATTTAACGAATATCTACAACAAGCCATCCCCTTGTCAGATTTTTTGTTAGGCACATTGACTAAACAAGCGGATTTAAGCAATATTGACGGCAAAGCAAGACTGGTAGAACTCGCTAAACCTTTGTTGAATCAGTTACCTTTAGGCACTTATCAAGACTTGATGTGGCAAAAATTGGAACAAATCACTGAGGCAAAATTACAACAACCAATGAATCATTTACCTCAAACACTCTCAGTTAAAAAACCAGTAAATTCAAAACAAGCGCCCTCACCCATGCGAGTTGCTGTAGGCTTACTCATTCAAAACCCAAAGCTTGTACATAAAGTCGATGATATCAAAGCACTGCATCAATTACCACAAAAAGGGGCAACTTTATTAGTTAATTTACTTGAATTCATTCAACATCATCCTCATGTCACTACTGGGAGTTTAGTTGAGTATTTCCGAGATACAGAAGATGAAAAAACAGTACAAAAACTTGCTATTTGGCAACATGACATTCCTGAAATAGGGCTTGAAGACAGATTTATTGCTACCATTAATGTTCTATGTAAAGAAATAAAAAAGCAAAAAATACAACAACTTTCAATGAAACCATCTAGTAGTCTCAGCGAAATAGAAAAAGCAACGGTTAATCGTCGTTTATTATAGTAAAAACTAAAAAAGACTTAGTAAATGATTAGAAATCAGCCTGGCCTGATACTCAATATATTGTTACACTGGAAACTGGTTTAACACCCAAAATTTATTGAATTTTGAATTACTTGCTTGAATTTTTGCTATAATTACAACAGTTGTTGCTTTTACACGATACCGCAAAATAACTTTTAGTACAGGTGCGCTAGAAGACACTATGAACCAAGAACAACAGAAAACACAAATTAAATTGCTGATTGCAAAAGGCAAAGAAAAAGGCTATCTCACTTATCACGAAGTCAATGATCATCTCCCTGATGACATTGTCGATCCTGAGCAAATTGATACCATTATCAACATGATTAACGATATGGGCATTGCGGTACATGAATTTGTACCTGACGATGATTCATTGCTCATGACTGAAAGTGTTGCCACTGACGAGGATGCCGCAGAAGAAGCTGCAGCAGCGCTTGCCAGTGTTGATAGTGAATTTGGTCGCACCACTGATCCTGTACGAATGTATATGCGAGAAATGGGTACCGTCGATTTACTGACGCGCGAAGGTGAAATTCAAATTGCAAAACGCATTGAAGAAGGCACAAAACAAGCGCTTTCTTCACTTGCTACCCATCCTGATACTGTAGGTGAGTTACTCAAAAAATACGAATTAGTACAAACAGAGGAAATTAAGTTATCAGAAATTATTTCCGGATTTATTGATGTTTCCTTAGATGAATCTGAAGTTGATTTTGCAAACGACAAAGACTTACCAGAAGAATTAGAAGCGCTTGATAAAGAAGAAAGCGATGATGCGGATTCATTAATGGATGATTCGCGTTTAGATGCAGAAGAAGTATCAGCCCGTTTTGCGCAATTAAGAGAAAAATACGAACATCTGCGTGTTATTGAAACAAAACACAGTGAAAAATCAGCAAAATATGAACAAGCGCGTAAAGAGCTGGCAGAATGCTTTTTACAGTTTAAACTTGTCCCTAAAATTATTGATGAATTAACTTTCAAACTACGTGATGTGGTCAGCGCTATCCGCGAGCAAGAAACTTTGATTCGCCAGGTTTGTGTTGTAAAAGCGGGCATAAGCAAAAAAGCATTTATTGAAGCGTTTAAAAATAATGCGGTTAACCCAAAATGGCTAGATAAGCTATTAAGTGCAAAAAGTGCACAAGCGGAAGTACTTCGACAATATGAATCACAACTTAGACGCGCTCAAAACCATCTGATTGAAATGGAAACAAAATCTCGTTTAAGTATTCAAGAAGTCAAAGATATTAACCGACGCATTTCAATTGGTGAAGCCAAAGCGCGGCGAGCTAAAAAAGAAATGATTGAAGCCAATTTACGGCTAGTGATTTCTATTGCCAAAAAATATACCAACCGAGGATTACAATTTTTGGACTTAATTCAAGAGGGCAATATTGGCCTCATGAAAGCAGTCGATAAATTTGAATATCGGCGTGGCTATAAATTTTCAACCTATGCCACTTGGTGGATTCGTCAAGCAATCACCCGTTCAATTGCCGATCAGGCACGGACAATCCGTATTCCTGTGCATATGATTGAAACAATTAATAAATTAAATCGTGTATCACGGCAAATTTTGCAAGAAAAAGGACGTGAAGCAACGCCTGAAGAGCTGGCCACTCGGATGGAAATGCCAGAAGATAAGGTTCGAAAAGTGCTTAAAATTGCCAAAGAACCTATTTCAATGGAAACACCTATCGGTGACGATGATGATTCACATTTAGGTGATTTTATTGAAGATACTAGCATTCCAGCGCCATTGGATTCTGCCACTTTTGAAGGTTTACGACGTGCTACGCAGGATATGTTGCATGGTCTAACCCCAAGAGAAGCAAAAGTACTGCGAATGCGTTTTGGCATTGATTTACATACTGATCACACGTTAGAAGAAGTCGGTAAACAATTTGATGTGACGAGAGAACGAATTCGTCAGATAGAAGCCAAAGCCTTACGTAAATTACGCCATCCTAGTCGTTCAGAACAGTTACGCAGTTTCTTGCCAGATTAATATATGCTCCTCTGTCGTTTTTGTCCGTCGGGAATTTATTCCCGACGTTTTGGACGTTGTTGGTCTATAAAATAGCGGCAGACGGCAATATTACGACTCCTTTTAAAAAACTTTTTATTATCTACTCAGTAGACCTCTTGCGAAATAAGTTGTTAATAAGCTTAAATAATTAGTTTATTATATATAGCAGCAATAAGGTTAAACCGTAGAGAAAAATGCTTACGACGGTTTCGGTAACGAAAGGCAAGCATTTTGAAGATTTTAAGAGCTCGTATTACATGTTCGACAGTAATACGGATTTTATCCAGTTGGCGGTTAGCCTGTTTTTGTTCCTCAGTCAAAGGGCAAAGCTTAGTTTTTTTAAATGGGATTTGGCAACAACAAGCATGG
>JADGDF010000293.1 GCA_016745055.1 Thiotrichaceae bacterium
TTATTGATTTATATGATGAAATAATTGGAGTATGTGCCGGACTATGGAACTTTTATCTAGCTAATTGATTGATTTTTAACGGGATACAACTCTAATATTATCGCTTAAATTAGTAAGGATTATGGGTCAAAAAGTGCATAAGTTGAAAAGTAGATTTGATCCGCAGTAATTTTGACTCTAAATGTGACTACAACAGCTTTCAACGGCTTCCAATGGCTGATTTTCTAGAAATTCAAATAAAATAAGAAAGAAATATATTAATAAATATGAACGTATTTTAGTTATAAAATAAAGTATTATTTATTTTTCAAGGATGATTTAATTTTCTTAACCATTTGATTTTTAAAGTAAATAACTTGGCATAAAGATGAATATTTATCATTAGTTATGATTATCCTAAAAAATATTTATTAGGAGGATATATGTTTAATTTTTTTCAAGCGTATTTACTTTGGCGACTGGTTGAAAAAATAACCTTATTATTTTTACTGACAAGTAGTCTACTACACACCAATATTTCTGCCATGCCAACGAGTATTGGAGAAGATGAAGTTAAAGCTGTATTTTTATTTAATTTTTCTCTATTCACAACTTGGCCAACTTCCGCTTTTTCAACCAATACATCTTCTTTTCATCTATGTGTATTAGGGGATGAAGACTTTAAAGAAAAACTTCAAACGGCAGTAGAAGGTGAGCATGTAGGAAAAAGGCCTGTGCGCATTTCTGATTTACAAGATTATAAATCTACTACAAGTTGCCATATTTTGTTTGTAAGTCAATCACAAGAAGATCAGCTAGATGAAATTCTTACCTATGCTAAATCATACCCAATTTTGACTGTTAGTGATATAAAAGACTTTGTTAGGCAAGGTGGTATGATTGAATTTTACATTTTTCAAAGCCGAGTGCGTTTTATGGTTGATCCAGAAACTATCAAAGAAGTTGACTTGAAAATTAGTTCTCGGCTTCTAAATATTGCTAAAATTGCGAGCAAGAAATAAAACTGGTACAAATGAAAAACTGTCGGTAAATCAAAAAACAGCCTAAGCATCATTAAAATTTAAATTTCACTTATTACATATAGTGATTTCAATTTATAATTATTAAATTGATGGCCCAATTACATGAAAACATACGTCAACAGGTAAAAAAACGGAAGTGGACAACTTTGATGCTCGTTGATTCTCAAGCAGTCAAAAACACATGCAATGCGAGTAGGGAAACAAAAGTTTTTTGTTTTTACAAATCTACAAATGGAATTAAGCGGCACCTAGCAGTAGATACCCTCAGTTTTCCATTATTAGATAATGGTTATCACCCTGAATATCTTACACAACCGTTAGAAAAAGTCTACCCTGATATTATGAGGAAAATTCGCTTTTCTCCCAAGCCATCAAAACAAGAAAAAGCTAAACTCGAAAAAACGGGTTTTGTCCCTGTTAAAACGAGAGGGGTTGTTGAACGTTCCAATGCTTGGGTCGAATGCTCTAAGAACCTGTTTAAAATCTTTGAAAAAGTCAAAAATCTGTCAGATAATGGAACAATGAGAAAAACATACCCCAGCGACCTAAGTCGCAAACAATTTGAACAAATCCAACCCGTTCTGGAAAGAGTCCGCAAACGCAGTAGTCCAAGGAAAGTGGAGCTTTATGAAATTTTTTGTGCAGTATTGTACGTACTCAAAAGTGGTTGTCAGTGGAGAATGCTACCAGAAGGTTTTCCTAGATGGTAATGGGTCTATTACTACTGTCGAATTTGGAGTAGAACTGATGATGATGGTAAAAGTTTACTTGAACAAAGCTTAAAAAAAAACAAGTTGGCGTGGCCCGAGAGAACCTTGGACGCAATGCCACTCCAAGTATGTTGATAGTTACTCACAGAGTGTAAAGAACGGTGCTGAGAAAAAAGGTGATGACGCAGGTAAGAAAGTATCTGGTATCAAGCGGCATATAGCTGTAGATACACAAGGCTTTCCACATGACATTGAAGTAACAACGGCTAATAGACTTATTGCGAAATAAGGTATTGAAAAAATGGGGAGAAAAGTTAAACTAGTGGTTATAGAGACTAAACAAGTCCATAAGAAAGCAATATGAATTACGAAAAACTGAAAGTTTTATCAAATGAAAGGTTTAAACGCTATTTAGGAGTAAGTAAAGAACTATTTGAAGAGATGGTGAATGTGTAGATCTCGAACCAGACTGGGTAACACACCTAAGCTAACGCGATGCTCGACTTTTAAGAATCTGTTTAAAGTCTTTGAAAAAGTCAAAAGTTTGTCAGATAATGGAACAATGAGAAAAACATACCCAAGCGACCTAAGTCGCAAACAATTTGAACAAATCCAACCTTTTCTAGAAAGAGCTCGCAAACGCACT
>JADGDF010000011.1 GCA_016745055.1 Thiotrichaceae bacterium
ACGTTTAGCTCTTTCCCATTGATAAGCGTCTGGATACATCTCTACATCCTCCGCCAAGGCTTCCATATTAATCTTCGTCGCGGGTTTGTTACGGGTTGTTCAAGGTTCAAGTTTGTTTTGCCAGCGAAAAAGCGTTCTGATTGGAATATCAATACGCTCACCGGTTTCTTGGAAACTCAGATTGTACTTCTCTTTGGTGGCAAATACTTTTTCGCGAAATTTAAGTGGGTAAGTCATGTATATATTATGACATATTATTACACATCAGCTATAGCAAGCCTGATGTTGAACATAATTTACGCAACTTAGCTATTCATAAAGAACAAAATCCTGACTACACCTTACCACGTATCAAAACCTTGCTAGCCTTGCCTGAATTTGCCAGTGTGAAGGCATTTATGCAGCAGTCGAGTGTGGATGTTGGGGAATTGCAGGGGATGGTTGATGGGTTTGAACAGAATTTAACGGATTGAGGGATGAGCAGGATTTTTTGTAAGAATCAGGATCCTCAGGATTAAATGATTTTCAGGATAAGGATGTTGCAAAGCTTGAATTTGGTACAAAATTTAAATATTCCCCGAATCTAATCCTGTTAATCCTAAAATCCTGTAAATCCTGATTCTGATAATAAACGCTACGATAAAAAGAAAAAAACAATGCAAGACGACCCACTAACCTACGCAATCATCGGCTGTGCCATGAAAGTCCACAATACACTCGGTGCAGGATTCCAAGAA
Organism: Thiotrichaceae bacterium; assembly: GCA_016745055.1. Lineage (GTDB taxonomy): Bacteria > Pseudomonadota > Gammaproteobacteria > Beggiatoales > Beggiatoaceae > JADGDF01. Next base: position 738 of record JADGDF010000011.1, read on the forward strand.
GTTATTTATCAACGTTGCCTAGCCATTGAACTTGAAAGAAAAAAATTGGTATTTGTTCGTGAAAAAGAACAAGATATTTTTTACGAAGGCATTCAAGTCGGTACACGCCGCACAGATTTCATCGTTGAAAACCAAATCATCGTTGAACTCAAAGCACGCACCAATTTAGAAGACGTACACCTCGCCCAAGCTAAAAACTATGTTGTTGCTTACGACCTTTCAAAAGGCTTACTCATCAACTTCGGTGCAAAAAGCCTACAAGTCAAACGATTGTTTAATCCTAAGTATCAGTAGTCAGAATCAGGATTTACAGGATTTTAGGATTAACAAGATTAGACTGAGGGTGTTTACATTATGTAGATTCTCCCCAACGTGGCAACAGTTGGTGAGGAATTTCGAGATGATCTAAGATACGGGCAACAATAAAATCAACTAATTGGCTGACTTGTTCCGGTTGATGATAAAAGCCTGGATTAGCAGGTAAAATTAATACGCCTAGTTTTGCTAAATAAAGCATATTTTCTAAGTGGATTACAGATAATGGTGTTTCTCGATGGACTAAAATTAACTTTTTTTGTTCTTTTAACGTAACATCTGCCGCACGTTCAATTAAACTGCAGCTGTGGCCATGAGCAACAGCACTTAATGTGCCACTGGTGCATGGACAAATAACCATCGCGTTGGAAACTGCGCTACCGCTGGCAATGGGTGCTGTCCATTGGGTTAAATCAAATACTTGTAACTGTGATGCTGTCACTTGATAATGCGTATGTAATTGTTGTTGAATTGCAGGGGTTTGGTCAAGTAACGTTAAGTTTGTTTCAAGATTAATGACCAGTTTACCAGCCTCTGAAATCACTAAATAGACTGTTTTTTTAGCCTTTAGCAAACATTCCAGTAAACGCAATCCGTAAACTGCACCTGAAGCACCGGTGATGGCAAGAGTGATGGTGGAATGGGACATATGGAGATCATAATTTAATAAAACTGCGTGGGGGATGAGCACAACAAAGTAAAGCTCAATTTTAAGAAATTGAAAAATAAAAGGAGTACAAAATTTATTTTGCAAAACAAGTTTTGCACTCCTAAAAGTCTATTAAGCCGGTGGTTCTGGGCTATCAGGTTTTGAAGGTGGATCGGGTGGAATTGATGCGTTTGACTTCGGCGTTTTAGCTGGTGTTGATGGTGACTTTGGTTCCTCTTTTTCAACAACAGGAGGTTCTTCTTCTGCAATAGCTTCTTCCTTTTCTTCTATTACAGCCTCTTCTTCATCAACATTTTTATCTGTATCTTCTTCTGAGTCAACAGATTCTTCATCCAAAGCTTCTTCATCAACTTCATCTATTTCTGTATCATCTTCGTCAATTATATCAGAGGCATCAGCGTCTTCAGTTATGTCAGTATCCTCTTCCAAGTCAGTGTCAAAATCTTCCGAATCAATCATTTCTTCATCTGAGATATCATCTTCTGCATCTAACGCTTCATCAGATTGAGTGTCAACCTCTTCGCCATCATCAGCATAATTTTCTGCATCATCGGCTTCTGTTTCTTCCTCATCAATAACATCGCTATCTTCGTCGTCATCAACAATATCACCATTTGTAGTAACATCGTCTGCGGTTTCTTCTTCAACATCTATAGCCTCTGTTGATACACTTTCAGGTAAAGGCGCTGAAAAATCGGGTAAATTAGACAAGGTGACTGAATTAATCACTACCGCTTCGCGAGGGACGTGCCTGGCCAATTCTCCTGCAGGTCCAGTCTTGAGTTTTTGAATTTTATCAACAACTTCCATACCTTCAACAACTTTACCAAATACGCTATATCCCCAACCTCTTGGACTTTTTGAGGTATGGTTTAAAAAATTATTATCTCTAACGTTGATAAAAAATTGAGAAGTGGCCGAGTGTGGTTCGGCTGTCCTTGCCATAGCAACCATTCCGCGCAGGTTTTTTAACCCATTGGTTGCTTCATTCATAATGGGTTCACTGGTAGCAATTTTTTGGTAATCTTGCGTATAACCACCAGCCTGAATCATGAAATTTTTGATAACTCTGTGGAAAATGGCCTTGTTATAAGTGCCTTCTTGCGCATAGTTAACAAAATTACGGACACTAATGGGTGCTTTGTCGTGATAAAGTTCAATCGTCATTGCGCCCAAATTTGTTTCAATGACTGCGCGAGGTGGTTCAGCCCCGTGAGTGACTGCTGAGAAACAAAATAATAAACCTGCAATTAAATATTTCATATGAGTCATACCTAAATAAAGTCCAGATGCATGTTAACAAACTTTTAAGCGTCTTTGTAGCAAATTTTGCCATAATATTGGCCAAAATTAACGTTGATTGGATTTGATTTGTTATAATATTTTTGCTTTATACACTAATTATTATTATCCCGTATTTTTCTCTTGGCCGTGAGTCAACCTCCTCAACAACTACAAACGATACTCAACATAAGCTTCATCACGCAATTGACGTTGCCAGGAAACAACTTCTTCTTCTATTTTACGTTGTCGAATAGTCTGCCTTGCTTTGGTACGTAAGGCTTCTTCTGTATTATCATGCTTACGTCGCTCTAATACTTGTAATAAATGCCAGCCATAACGTGATTGAAAAGCGTGGCTAATTTCTCCAGGCTCTAATTTATCCATGACTTCTTCAAATTCTGGCACCATTTCTCCGCTGCTAATCCAACCTAAATCACCGCCTTTAAATGAGCTACCTGGGTCTTGAGAATTTGCCCGCGCAAGTTTAACAAAATCATCCCCTTGTTCTATTCGATACTTTAAAGTTTGCAAACGCTCCTGAGCATCAGCTTGGGAAATGACTTCATTAGTTGTAATCAGAATATGACGAGCTTTGGTTTGAGTGACTACACTTTTTTCAGCATTACTGCGCTTTTCAGCCAGTTTAATAATGTGGAAACCACTGTCATTACGAATAGGTCCTATAATTTCACCCTTTTTCATGGATTTAACTTGATTAGTAAATAAAGTAGGGATTTGTTCCAAACTCATCCAACCTAAGTCTCCTCCTTCAAGCGCCTGGCGACCTTTGGAAATTGAAGCAGCAATTTGGCGAAAATCTGCGCCACTTTTCAATCTATCTAACGTTGATTCTGCTTGTCGCTTTTTATAAGCAATTTCTGTCGTGGGTGCGGCTTCAGGAATTTCAATTAAAATGTGCAAAAGTCGATATTCTGCACCACCACTACCTTGTTGGGCTTGATTAGTTAAAAAGTTATCTACTTCTCGGTCAGTGACTGTAATACGGCTGACCACTTCTCTTTGCAATAATCGGGTAATAATGAGTTGACCACGCTGTTCTTCTCGAAATTTAAGGTAACTATAACCTTCAGCTTCCAACGAAGCACGCAGTTGTTTTAGCGTACCGTTTTTCCTCGCGGCAAATTTACGCAAGGCTTCATTAAGCATAGTATCATCAATCTCAATACCAGTATTTTTTGCTAGCTGCAATTGTAATTTTTCTAAAACCATTTTTTCCAGAATTTGTTTCTGCAGTTCTGCAAAGGAGGGCATTGGAATATTACGATGTTTTAAATCAGCTTCAATAATTTTAGTTTCTTGTTGTAATTCGGTATAAGTAACCACTTCGTTATTTACAACCGCTACAATATAATCAAGCGGCTCAGCTTGTGTAATAGGCAACATTGTCCCTAACAATAACAACAGTAGCAATAACTTTTTTAAATACTTCATATATCATTTACACTCAAAAATATAGTTACATTACAATATAACTCGCTATACTATAGCCACGTTATATTATAAGTCAAATGAAATTTGCAGGCATGAGAGATCAACAACTTTTACGCTATAATCGCCAAATTTTGTTGCCCCAAATTGATATTATAGGACAACAAAAATTACTAGATTCAACTGTCATGATAGTGGGAATTGGAGGATTAGGTTCCCCTGTCGCCATGTATTTAGCTGCAATGGGGGTTGGGCATTTGGTTTTAGTTGACCATGATGTCGTGGAAATCTCAAATTTACAGCGTCAAATTATTTATGATACTGAGTCTTTGGGTCAAGCAAAAGTAATTGCAGCGCAAAAAAAATTACAAACCCTCAATCCAGAAATACGTATTTCTCCCTTTCAAAATCAATTTGAGAGTTTAAACATTGAACAAATGAAAGCGGTCGACTTACTCATTGATTGCAGTGATAATTTTACCACTCGTTTTGCAATTAATGCAGCCTGTGTGCAAAATAACATACCACTTGTTTCCGGCGCTGCTATTCGTTTAAGTGGTCAAATTGTTGTTTTTATAAATCAAAAAAATACCCCTTGTTATCGTTGTTTATATCCTGATTCTGAACAAGAAGCGGAAACGTGTACTGAAAATGGTGTATTAGCGCCATTAGTCGGCGTTATTGGTAGTATGCAGGCCATTGAAGCAGTCAAAGTTTTACTCAGCATCGGCAAGCCACTCTATGGTAAACTATTATTATTTGAAGCACAAAGCATGCAGTGGCGGAAAATAAACCTATCAAAAGACCCTGCATGTCCTGTTTGCTCACTACCAGGACAAAGATGATGACAATCAAAGTAAAATTTTTTGCGAGTTTGCGTGAAGAAGTCGAACGCAGTGAAGTTGATTTGAAACCTCAAGGCGAAATGACCGTTGCTCAAGTGTGGGCACTTGCTTGTCAGGATATGCCTTTGCCAGAACATATTTTGTCAGCCGTAAATCTGGAGTATGTCAGTGCTGACACTGCAGTAAAAGATGGCGATGAAGTCGCGTTTTTTCCACCCGTCACAGGAGGTTAGATGAAGGTTGTTGTCACACCAGATGAATTTAATGCTTGGACAGAATTACAAGCTTATGAAACAACATTGACGGCACAGCGCGGTCAATGGGGGGCTGTTAGCACGTTTATTGGCACCATGCGGAATTTTAATGAGGGAGATGCCGTCAATGCCATGTTTTTAGAACATTATCCTGGCATGACTGAAAAATATTTACAGGCACTCAGCCAAACTGCGTTACAACGCTGGGAGATTCTTGATACCTTGGTTATTCATCGTGTAGGACATATACAGCCTAGTGATACAATCGTGTTGGTTGCAGCTTGGGCAAGTCACCGTGCATCAGCCTTTGAAGCCTGCCGTTTTTTGATTGAAGAACTAAAAACTAAAGCACCTTTTTGGAAGAAGGAGATTTTAATCGAAGGAGAACGGTGGGTTGAAAAAAACACGCCTGCAACCGTTTAATATCTCTATTTATCAAAATTAAATATGTATTTAAAGCCCCAGACAAAATCCTTCTTTAGTGATTTTGTCGTTCAATCGTTTGAGTATAGCAGTAATCTATCTGTATATCTGACTTGCTTATAATCTTGCTACCAGAAAATAGAAGAGTTCCACTCATTTTAAAATACAGCAAATGTCACTCTCCTTGTTCAATCAACTGCAAGGTGACATCCTGAAAAGCCCTGGTTTATTCAAATGTATTAATCAAGGGAATGTGGCTGTTACTGGATACCTCACAGCAAATATACCTGGGATATAAGGCAGTGTAGAGAAAGATATCTTTCATAACTTTTGGACAAATTGATGTTTGTAACCTCGTGCGTAACGTTTGGAAGCGGGTTACAAATCTGTTCCTGCGTCATATGGAAATTTGAAAACTAATAATTAATGAATTATAAATTAAAAAGTTACTTTTGGATTCGTAAATTACTGGCTTGTAGTTATGCTAACTTCAAATGAGGTAGCCCTGGCCACCTCGATCTTTTAGCTGATTAATTTTGAAAGACATGCTAATATATTAAAATTTACACTATTAAGTTATGTCTCAAACTACTTATAATAATCAGTTACATATGCACATAGAAGACTTCTACAAATGTATGGCATTAGTCTTTACACACTTGTACAGTTTTTTTCCACAAGAAGTTGATGTTTGTGTTGATGAATTAGAGTCAGACTTAAAAATAGAACAAAGTGATAATTACTTAGCAACCATCCGTTTTTTACAGCGAGAAGGGTTTATTCGTTATCAAGAATTACTTTATGAAACTTACAAAGGTATGGTTTTGACAGCAAAAAGTTTGAGCATATTAGAAACCATGTCTGAAAAAAACAATGAAGATGATATGCTTATCAAGCAAATCAGTTTAGCTTTAGAAAATAACGACAACGCGACAATTAAATCAATTGGACGCGAAATCATAAAATTATCTGTTTATAACTAAGTTAGTCAAGCCTATGATTTTAGACAAGATTATCAAGCCTAAATGGCAACATCGAGATGCAGAAGTACGTAAGAACGCCATTGAAGAAATTGATGATCCAAATATTTTGAGCGAACTTGCAAAAAATGATGAGTCTTCAGTGGTCAGACGTGTTGCTATACATAAAATTAGTGATTTAACCATTTTAGAGCATATTGCTCGCAATGATAATGATAGCGGGGTGAGAGAAGTTGCACATCAGCGCTTTAAACATTTGTTGGATGGTTCAAAATCACAACATATTTCGCTCAGTACACGCCTCACTTGGATTAACAGAGTAACAGTTATTGATTTATTAGAACATCTTGCTTTGCAAGGTCAAGAATTTGAAGTGCGTTTAGCCGCAATTGAGAAAGTTGACAGACAAACGCTCCTGGGTGACATTGCTATCAGTGATACGATTAACAAAGTGCGATTGGCCGCTGTAGAAAAAATTACTGACCCCGAAACTTTAGAACGAGTTCATAAAACGACTCGTAGTCGAGATAAACGAGTTGGTCGGATTGCTAAAGATAAGCTTGATGCGTTACGGGCAGCAAGTGTACGTTTACAGGAAATACGTACAGAAGCTAATACGATCTGTACTAAGTTGGAAAGTTTAATTCATCAGACCACAAAAGCTTGGCCACAAAAGCAAGCAGAATCAAAATCTCTCAACGAGCGTTGGCAAACGATTGTTACAGAAGTTTCTCCTGAGGAACAACAACGTTTTACGCAAGCCTACCAGAAGTTTACCTCAACGTTGGCAACTCATCAAGCATCACAACAACAAAGCGAAGAGTTACTCACTTATAAGCAAGATGTGTGCGATAAAGTCGATGCATTGATTTTAAGTTTGCAAGAAAAGCAACGCTTAGACGCAGTGCAGCTTCAAACGTTTGAGCAGACATTAGCACAATATCAAACAGAGTGGGCAGCCATTCCTTCGCTTGAAGAAAAAATTACTGAACAACAGTGGCAAAATCGCTTTAACAATAGCTGTAAAACGCTAAAAAAACAGTGTGAGACTTTAAGAGAACAGGATCAACTGGTAGAAAATTTAGAGGCCATCTGTCAAATGGTTGCTGCACTTGCTAATGACAGAAGGCTTGTTCGCAAAAAACAAGTTCATGAATTAATAAAACGTTGGTCAACTGCTTTGCAAGCTTCCGCCTTACCAGCATGGGCAATTCACTTGGAAAGCCGTTTTGAACGACTTCAAACAGACTTGCATACGCGCATGGAACAGCAAAAACAACAGCGTAAAGAGGCACTTGGCGAAATTAAGCAGGTTTTAATCACATTGGAGCAAGCTTTAGAAAAAGGCGAGTTAAAAACCGCTATTCCTTTAGAACAGCAAGCACGTCAGTTGCAGAAGCTTATCGGTGAGTTGTCTAACAACCGTCATCGTTCCATTGAAGATCGGTTACATGCCGTGTCAATTAGAATTAAAGAGCTGCGAGAATGGCGAAGTTGGGGTGATGATCGAGAAAGAGAAAATTTGTGTTTACAAATCGAAGCCCTAGTCAAACAGCAAGACATGCATCCAGAAGAGATTGCGAATACAATTCAAGAAGCCCGTGAAGCCTGGAAAAAATTGGGCAGTCCAACACAGGCCCAAGCATTATGGGAACGTTTCAATTCTGCGTGTAAGACCGCTTATGAACCTTGCCAAGTTTACTTTAAGCAAAAAGGTCAAGAACGTGAAGAAAATCTGCTTAAAAAACAACAGCTATGCGAACAGTTAGAAATCTTTGCTCAAACTATTGACTGGGAACAATCTGATTGGAAGAAAATCTATCACACGTTACATGATATTGAAAATGAGTGGTACAAGGTTGGGCCAGTTAATCGTAAACCGGGTAAAGAAATAAAACAGCGTTATGAAGTGGCTAAAGTACCTATTGATGAGAATTTACAAGCAGAGCAACAACGTAATCAACAAGCTCGAGAACAGCTAATTGCAGAAGTTGAAGCCCTTGCAATACAAGAAAACATCAATGAAGCAATTGAAAAAACTAAACAGTTGCAACAAAATTGGCACGTCACTGTTCCAGGCAACCGTAAAGATGAAAGGAAGTTATGGCGTAAATTCCGTAAAGCTTGCGATAGTATTTTTGAACGTCGCACACAAGAACGTAAAGATCGAGATAAGCAGCGTAAGGATAATTTGAAAGAAAAGAGTACCTTATGTGAAGAGTTAGAAGCATTAGCTGTTTCTGAAGATGAGACACTGCTCAAAACATTACCTCAACTGCTGAGTGAAAAACGTAAAGCTTGGCGTCAAACAGGTGAAGTGACCAAACGATCTGTGGATAAAGTCCAAAAACGTTTCACAGATGCATGTAAAAAAGCTGAACAACGTTATCATATTTTTAAAGGTGAACAGCAAGGTCGAGTTTTGGCTGTGTTACATCAAAGCGCTGCTTTGTGCGCAACGTTGGAAACTTTCGGTTCAGATGCCTCAGAAAAAATTGATGAAATTAAAGCACAATGGGATAGTTTGCCTGCTTTAGACAATGAAAGTTGGACAACTGCAATCCAACAACGTTTTGACAAAGCTTGCGCTGAAGCAGCTGTGGGTGAATGTCATTTCACTTCTGAAATGTTAAATAAAAAAGAAAATTTGTGTATTCGTTTGGAAATTTTAGCTGAAGTAGATTCTCCTCCCGAGGCACATAACGCAAGAATGGCATTTCAGGTTGAACGTTTATCTTCAACTATGCGGGGTGGAAAGCAGTTGGAACTAGACAAATTAACTGAAGTTTGTCAAATAGAAACGGAATGGGCTTTCACTCACGCAGTTGAACAATCTCAGGAAGAGAGTTTACAAGCTAGATTTACCAGGGCTAGAGACGCTTTTTACCAAACCAAAGCTTGGTAACTTACCTTGTCTACAGCAAAAGCGTTGTGGCCATTAGCTAACATCTCCCAGCCTCTCCTTAGTAAGGAGGGGAGCAAAGGAAGAAACATCCTTTACTAAAACGATAAAATCAAACAGTTACCAGTTATAAATATATTGTCTGAATTTATCTCATTCCAAAATTCTGTTGAAAGTCTTTGTATATGGGAAGCTCTGCTTCCTTGCAAAGTAGAGCCTTGCTGACAAGTAAGGCTTGTAAGGCAACTCATCTTTCTAAACCTAAAAGCATGAATACGCTGTTCTCTCTTTGGTTCTTTTTAACATAAGTACTTGCCAAATTTCTTAAATGCAAATTAAGAACTAAATTTCATGTTTAAAAATCAGCTAGTTATAAATACAAAAGTTTTACATAAAATAATCTATGCCAGAATTACCTGAAGTTGAAACTATTAAACGTGGTATTGCCCCACATATTGAAAAACATGTGGTTCAAAAAGTCATTATTAGAGAAAAACGCTTACGTTGGCTTATTCCTGATAATTTGGCAACACTGATGAAAAAAAAATGCTTAGAAAAAGTACATCGACGGGGAAAATATTTATTGTTTCAGTTTTCCCAAGGTTACTTATTAATTCATTTAGGTATGTCAGGGAGTTTGCGATTATTGCCCACAAGTTCTCCGTCTCAAAAACATGATCATGTTGATATAATTTTTAACGAAGACGTGTGCTTACGTTATCGCGATCCACGTCGTTTTGGATGCATTTTATGGACAGATTTGCCAGTAATTGAGCATCCGTTATTGAAAAATTTAGGCCCAGAACCTTTGGAAAGAAAGTTTAATGGCCAATATCTTTATAATTTGACTCGGGTCAAACGAGTTGCCATCAAAAGTTGCATCATGAACAGTCATCATGTGGTGGGGGTTGGAAACATTTATGCGAATGAAGCATTATTTCTGGCCAAACTTTCACCTTTTTTACCTGTAAACCAGTTGACTTTGTTACAGTGCAAACAATTGGTAAAACAGATTAAACATGTGTTGAATTTGGCAGTTAAAAAAGGGGGAACAACTTTAAGAGATTTTGTGAATGAGCAAGGCCAGCCTGGTTACTTTCAACAAGTATTACAAGTTTACGGTAGACAGGGCCAACCTTGTGAAAACTGCAGAAATAAAATTATTAAGACACAGCAACAAGGACAGCGTGCAACTTATTACTGTCCTTGCTGTCAAACAAGCTAGTTTTCACCAAAAAAAGCCGCAAATAAGTTAAGTAAGTGAAGAAATAATAAATAAATATCAACGTAAAGGTTGACTGTTGCCATGATGTAATTATCTTCCTGACCGTGTACCATGCGGCTGGTATCGTACAAAATATAACCTGACATGATTAGGACCATCACAGCAGAAATTGCAAGAGATAAAGCGGGAATGGCAAAAAAGATATTAGCGATGCTCGCAATAAACATCACAATAATACCAGTAAAAAGAAATGCCCCTAAAAAGTTGAAATCTTTACGGGTGGTTAAGGCATAACCCGATAAGCCTAAAAATAAGGCTGCGGTTGAACCAAAGGCCATAATAACCAACTGTTGTCCATTAGCAAATGCTTGGATATACAAATTGAGTATGGGGCCAAGCGTAAAACCCATAAAACCTGTAAATACAAAAACAGAAACTAACCCCCAAACGCTATTGCGCAATGAGTAAGTTAATAACAGTAAACCAATATAACCAACTAAGGTCAGCAGCCAATGTAGTGGTGGCATATTCATGACCATTGCCATGCCAGCCATTATCGCACTGAAAAACAAGGTTATAGATAGTAGTGTGTAAGTATTACGAATCAGTTTATTCGTTTCCAGAATAGAGGCTGATTGTCCCTTTTGTAAAACAATAGTTGATTCATTACTCATAAGTATTTGTACCTCAAGCAGTGTGATTTGCCATAAAATATTGAGTTGATTAGTCATTATGGCATGTTTTTACCTAAACAGCAAAATGTTATGCTGGACATTTATCTATGAGACGAACAAAGCTTATAAAATGGGAAAAAGCGCGATATGAAAATTATCAGCCCAGTGACAACAGGGAATGGTGCCTATGTGGTTCATAAAAATTTAGAAAGGACTATCAAAAATTATCACGTTTGTAGCTATAATCCTTGGTGGACAGTATTGCCAATCATTTTACCTCATGTATGTCAGTTAAAAAAAGCAGATATTATTCACACCACACCAGATTATGGACTATTTTTTTCTAAACCTAACATTCCACTTATATTAACTTGGCATAATTATATACTTGATGCATTTATGCGCCGCTATAGCGGAAGTATACAACGCTTACACTATGCCACAGATTTGAAGTGGTTCACGCAAATTTCATTACAACGTGCCACTAAAATGACGAGTGTAAGCCTGTTTACTGCAAATTTGGTTCGTCAGGATTTAAATTATCAAGCTGAAATTAAAGTTATTTATAATGGCGTGGATACTAGTCAATTTACCCCTCGTAAAAAACCAATGAAAAAAGCTTTGAAAGTTCTTTTTGCGGGAAATTTAACGCGTAGAAAGGGTGTTGATTTATTGCCTAAAATTGCAACACGGGTACAATCCCATATTCGTATTCTCTACACAAGCGGATTGCGTACACAAAAAATATTATCTGAATCACCAATATTAAAAAATTTAGGTTATATACCTTATGAAAACATGCCTGCACTTTACCAAGAGGTCGATATACTACTTTTTCCAACAGTGCGGGAAGGTTTTGCTCTTGTTGTTCTTGAGGCAATGGCATGTGGATTACCTGTTATAGCGACAAATTGTTCCTCATTACCTGAAATTGTGATTAATGGTAAAGGTGGTTTTTTATGTGAACTTGGTCATGCTGATGACTTTGCGGAAAAAATCAATCTGCTGGCAAACTCACCTAAGTTGTGTCTGGAAATGGGCGAATTTAATCGAGCACGGGTGGAAACTTTATTTACTGAAACACGGATGATGGTTGAATACCAGCGTTTATTTGAAGAAGTCATGGATACAAAGTAACCGCTAAATTTACAAAGTAATATTCAAGTGTTTTTAGTGTGGACTAACATCCGTAAGCAGACGTAATTGCTATGAACTAAGTATTTTAGACGTCCAATAAAATGCTTAAAGTCGTGTCCTTAGGGAAAAAATGATAAAATTTTAAATATTCAGTACGTAATTAACGTGATGTTCGACTTTATTTTATAACTCATTGATTTTTAAGTAGGGTGGGTAGAACTCAATGAAATCCACTAGAATTAATTTTTAACTTTTTCAGTAACTTATAAAAAGTCGAACATTGCGTTAATTACTTTTTTCACTATTGGGTTATTCTAAATAATCTATCACTTTTTATGCGCTAATCAATTTAATCATGGCTCAATTTGTTTTCATTACAGGTGGTGTTGTTTCTTCTTTAGGCAAAGGCATTGCTTCTGCTTCCCTGGCCGCTATTCTTGAGGCGCGTCAATTAAAAATTACTTTACTCAAACTCGATCCTTATATTAATGTTGACCCAGGTACAATGAGTCCTTTCCAACATGGTGAAGTGTTTGTCACTGAGGATGGTGCTGAAACTGACTTGGATTTAGGGCATTATGAACGTTTTGTGCGTATTGTGACGACACAACGTAATAACTTTACAACAGGACGCATTTATGAAAATGTTATTCGTAAAGAAAGACGGGGTGACTATCTGGGAGCAACGGTTCAAGTTATCCCACATATAACAGATGAAATAAAAGCCTGCATTCAAGCGGGTGCAGGTGATGCTGATATAGCAATGGTTGAAATCGGTGGAACAGTAGGTGATATTGAATCACTGCCATTTTTAGAAGCCATTCGCCAAATGGGGAGAGAACTTGGTCATGAAAATGCTATTTTTATTCACTTAACGCTGTTGCCTTATATTCCAACGAGTGGTGAAGTCAAAACCAAACCGACACAGCATTCTGTCAAAGAATTACGTTCAATTGGTATTCAGCCTGATATTTTACTATGCCGTTCCACGCATGAACTGCCGGATGCAGACAAGCGAAAAATCTCTTTATTCACTAATGTTGAAGAAAAAGCAGTCCTTTCTGTGGTAGATGCTGACTCCATTTATCGCGTACCTTTGTGTTTACATGAACAAAATTTAGATGAGATTGTTTGTGAAAAACTCAAATTATCGACACCACCCGCCAACTTATCAGAATGGACACAAGTTTTATTTGCAATGGACAATCCCACAGCTACCGTGACAATTGCTATGGTGGGCAAGTATATGGATTTGACTGATGCTTATAAATCATTAACAGAAGCATTGATTCATGGTGGTATTCACACGCGCACTAAAGTCAATATTATTTATGTGGATGCTGAGGAGATTGAAACGAAAGGTATTGATTGTTTAAAAATAGCCAATGCAATTTTAGTCCCCGGTGGATTTGGGGCGAGAGGTATTGAAGGCAAAATAAAAACTATTCAGTATGCCAGAGAAAATAATATCCCTTATTTGGGAATTTGTCTAGGGATGCAACTTGCTGTCGTAGAATTCGCTCGGTATGTGGCAAAATTAAAAGGGGCGCATAGCAGCGAATTTGATCCAGACACGCCGCATCCAGTCATTGCCTTAATTACAGAGTGGATAACGGCAGAAGGCGGCGTTGAAAGACGCGACGATCAGTCTGATTTAGGGGGAACCATGCGTTTGGGTAGCCAAACTTGCCATTTGACACCCGGTACACAGACATATTTGTTGTACAATAAAAGTAGCATAAATGAACGGCACCGACATCGCTATGAGTTTAATAATCGCTATGTAAATCAATTACGCGAGGCTGGTTTAATATTTGCGGGTACCTCTGCTGATGGTAAGCTGATGGAAGTGATAGAAAATCTTAATCATCCATGGTTCATTGGCTGCCAATTTCACCCTGAATTTACATCAACCCCGCGTGATGGGCATCCGTTATTTACTGGATTTATCAAAGCTGCACGCAGTCAGTCGACAAAAGGGTTGGAATAATACGCACAAAATGTATCATAGTTCCCAAGTTTTGTTTGGGAACTATGGTAATGAAATTGTTGAGAACGACAAAATGGGACAAGCAGCTGAAAAAATTGAATTTTATACATACGCCGATTATCTCACCTGGCCAGAAGAACTGCGTTATGAACTAATTCACGGTCAGGCGTATTGTATGACTGCGCCTAGTACTTTGCATCAAAAAATATCAATGGAATTATGTATTCAATTGGGACAACATTTCCGCAATACCGACTGTCAAGTATTTGCAGCGCCATTTGACGTGAAATTACCTGAAAAAAATGAAGAGAAATCTCAAGTTTCAAATGTTGTACAACCTGACATCAGTGTCATTTGTGACAAAAATAAAATTGATGAAAAAGGTTGCCAAGGTGCACCAGACTGGATTATAGAAATACTTTCTCCAAGTACGGCCGCCAAAGATTATATTCAAAAATTAGCTTTATATGAGCGTCATGGAGTCAAAAGCTATTGGTTGGTACATCCAATGGATAAACTAATCACGATTTACCAACAAACAGCCTCGGACAATTATGGCAAACCAAAAATCGTTGAAGCAAAAGGTACGCTAAATGTTGATTTATTTCCTGAATTAACATTAAACTGGCAGTTCATTTTCCCTGAAAACGCATGAAATTCGCAATACACTGCCTCCTTGAGAGAGAATAAAATGGCAATAGAACTATACAATGATGGAAACCACAAATGCATTGGATTTTATGACTTAGTCATAGGCGAAGGTATTCAGTCCAATCAATTTTTAGTGGTGGATGGAGATAATTCTGCATTGCTTGATCCTGGAGGGGACTTAATTTACAACGATTTATTCATGCAATCCTACAAATATTTATTTACCAAAAATCTTGAGTTTGTAATAGGTTCTCATCAAGACCCTGATATTATTTCATCATTAGATAAATGGATGGTGGGCAGCGATTGCAAAATTATCATTCCTACAATATGGAAAGATTTCATCACCCATTTTGCCTCCCCGGGTCGCTTGCGGGATCGAGTGATTGGTATTCCAGATAAAGGCATGGATATTCAACTGGGTATGGCCACTTTAAAAGCTTTGCCCGCACATTTTCTCCATTCTGAAGGTAATTTTTCCTTTTATGATATCACCGCCAAAATTTTATTTTCAGGAGATATTGGCGCTTCCCTAGTCACGTCAGATCAGCAATACTTAGTTGAAAATTTTGATGATCACATTCAATACATGGAAGGTTTCCATAAACGTTATATGCGATCCAATCAAGTTTGTCGCTACTGGGTCAATATGGTTAGAAAGCTAGATTTGGAATTAATCGTACCTCAACATGGACGTGCATTTAAAGGCAAAGAAATGATTGAACATTTTTTATTATGGTTAGAAAACCTGGAATGCGGTTTAGATTTAATCACCCAAGATAATTATAAAATACTAAAAGCTGTTTAAATATCCTTTTTCTATATTTCTACAATGCTTTTCAATGAGTAGCTGAAGTAAAGTACATAAGCAAAAAATACGCAGTAACACACCTTTTAGGTATAATTACTACGAATTGTTTGTATCTAACAGTAGAATGTTATGTATAAAAATTACAACCCTTCTCGGCTCATCTTATCCAAACGTCGAGCTGCTAAATGAGCAGTGGCCGTACTAGGGTAATTGGCCACGACCTTTTCAAAAGCGTTGCGGGCAAGTTGATATTTTCTCTGTTCATAATAAACATAACCCATTTTTAACAGTGCATGAGCATATTTAGGACTGTTTGGATAATCTTTTAGTAAAGTATTAAATGCTGTAAGTGCTGAATTAAAATTTTTAACCGCATAAAAAGATTCTCCTAACCAATATTGAGCATTATCTGCATAGTCGCTTTTAGGGTAGCGTTGCAAAAACTGTTTAAATTGCTCTGCCGCTTGCCGATACTGTCTTTGTTGTACAAGCTGAATACCACTATTGTAAGCATTGCTGTCTTCAGCTTCAACTGGTGGAGTAACCGGTAAAGAAGGTTTCACAATAGATGGGTTTTCTGCCAATTTAGGGGCAATTTCAGCTTCTAGAGGTAATTGTTTCTCTGGTGATGAAATTTCAATTATTTTATTATCTACCTCTGGAGTAATTTCTAACGTTGGTACAGCAATTTCAGTCAATTCTTTTGGTGCTAGAATTTGAGGAAAGGCAGTTTGTGGCTGAGGTGATGTCTGTAATTGACGAATACGTTCATCTAAATCCAGAAAAATCACTTGTTGTTGCTGTTTAATGGCTTCTAAACGATGAGATAAAACTTCATTATCGCCACGTAAATTTTGAATTTCACGTTGCAACTGCGACATTTTTATATCTTGTTCTAAAATAGTTTGTCTAAGCTGTTGAATATATTGCGCTTCTCTGATGTCAGCCTGTTGTGCATAAGTTAAAAAACTGAGACTGATTAGGCAACAAAAAGTGATGATACGAAATAACATTGGTTTTCCTCCGAGTTAGTTTACTAATAATTTTTACGAATCCTCGAGTCTCCCTTACTTAAAAAGGAGTAGGGAAAGTTAACTTAATGGCTATGTTAAGTTAGTTAGGATAAACGATTTCGACGCGACGATTGGTTTGCCAGGACATTTCTGAATGTCCAAATTCAATCGGTTTTTCTTCACCATAACTTAAAACAGTCATACGGCGTTCATCCACCCCTAAAATAGACAGTAAACGTTTAGTCGTTTTAGCGCGCATTTCTCCCAGGGCTAAATTGTATTCTCGTGATCCTCTCTCATCAGCATGACCTTCTAAATGAATATTGATATTTGGGTGGGAAATCAAATATGCTGCATGGTCTTCCAATAATTCACGATTTTCCAAACTGACTGAAGCTTGATTGTAGTCAAAATAAATAATGGTATTGGTGGGTATTTGTCCACTGGCAGTATAGCCTGGATAAATCGGAGTACCATCAACAATATCGGTTTCTTCTGTAACTTGTGTACCTGGGGTTTGCGTATCACCTACTTTTATTTCTTCAGCAAACGTATTTTCATCTTCAGGCTTTATAGGATTGGCACAGCTTGCAAAAATGAATGTGAGCAATAATAGAATGCTCAACTTAGTGAATTTTTCCATACATTATTCTCCAATGTGGGCAACATTAAGCTTTGCCCACCTTATCATAAACTTTGGTTACTCTACATTAATGACTGGTTTTTTTCAGCTTTTCTAAATAAGCTTCAATTTCTTCAGGGGTAAACTGTTGAAAAATTTCTTCGGGATTTAATCCTTGCAAACGTTCTTCAGGTTTGAATTGTCGAAAAATTTCCTCAGGCTTGAGTCCCTGTAAACGTTCTTTAGGTGTTAAAGACTTTAACACTTCTTGGGCAAGTTCTCTTTCATAATCCGCCATTGTATAAGGCATAAATATCCCCTCCACTTGATAACGTTCAAATAATTGGTCAACAATGGAACTCACTTTAGCTTTATGCCAAGCAAAGTACTCTTTGCCAAAAAATACCTTCTCTTTGTTTCCACTGAAAAGTTGCCATAAGGCATTTTGTTTTTCAAGGGGCATTTCACTTAACACTAACACACGGATTGTAAATGCGCCCCACTGACTCAAGTATAAGCCATCTTGCTGTTTTTGTAAGGTGGTTTCACTCATCAATTTATGGGGATAGCGTGTACTGACTGCATACAATCGAAAGTTTTCCAAAGGAAGTAATTTGTCGGGACTGATCTGTTTACGGTAATTGACAAAATGACTCAGCAACTCAATCATTGCCCAACTTTCCAAAGGTTCATTGAGGGATTTGTAAGTTAATAAATTGTAGACAGACAAGTTTTCAAAGCCGTCCGGGAGTTCTTTAGGTAATTTGCCTTCAGTTTGTTTGATAATGACAATATCTAGAAACTGCTGTTGGAGAGATAAATCGACTTCCATCTCTACTTCATAGCAAGTATCTGTGAAGTAGTCTGTCAGCGTCAGTCCTAAAAGACGGTGCCAATTTAGTTTCATGTTTTATGTTGAAGTAAACTGCCAAGTAAGTCGGGTTAGGTTTGTTTTTATGCCATAACCCGACAAAACAAGCTGCTGAAATTTACGCTTCGCTACCCTTATTCACAGGCACAGTTTCTTCAATAACAATCTCTCCTTCATCTTCTTCACGACCTGAAGGATTGGTAAATTGATTATTCAGACGTACAACGTAAGAATTGCATTCTTCCAACAATTGGTGAATACGACGTTGAGTGTAAACATTCCAACCGGCTGGGCGATTGACAAAAGGCATAAATAACGCTCTCAAACCGGTAGTATTTTTACCCAGTGCTTGGATTAAGCCTTCTCGCATATAATCATGCTGCATTTCTTTATTAAGTTTTTTTGCTAAACGATTTGCGACCATGCGACTGGTTTTAGTATGTACAAATCCGCCAATGAAAAGTAGTACACTACCAAACACACCTAACATTTCAGGCGTTTGTGGGAGGTTTGGCAAAGAACCTGTCGTTGCATACCAACCGACAAGTGCAATTAATAACAAAATCAACAAGACACTGTCCCAGATATAGACACTGGTTTTCCATTGTTGAATCAAGGTTTGCAACTTGGGAGTAATCCGATCTTCAATGTCTTTGGCTGTATGCTTAAGCATTTCCACTAAACGATAGGCTCGTTTACCGCTCATTTGATTCATTCGATCATGAATTTCTTTTAAATCCGATTCATATTTGGCTTTCATTTTATGATCGTCAATGGGCACAGCCACTTTTTCGTTGTAAATGCAATAAAATCGACCTGCAGTTAAACCCACTTGAGCTAACGCTCTCCGCCAAGCAGCAACCACTTCTTCAGAATTATCACCTCTGACCGTGGTATCCATTTGATTAAGTACATACACAAATTTAGTAGTATCTGTGTGGTGAATTGTCGTTGTGACCAAATGTTCTAAGGTATCGCGCATGGAACCAGGTTCAGGATGGCGTGCGTCAAAGAAAATCAGTACTAAATCGGATAAATCAATAATATGTTGAGTTAGTTTTAAGGTAGCATCCCGTTGGCTGTCAGCGTCAAAACCAGGTGAGTCAATCAAAATTTTACCGCGCAAATTTTCACTTGAACAAGTTTTTAGCTGCAAATAACTATCAACGCTATGCGGTCTCTCTTCTTTAGTTAAGTTTGATATGTCGCGACCAATTTGGTAAAACGGAAAACGAGAATCAGAATCTAAGGCACTGCCAGGTAAAGTGGCTGTTTCAGCTTCGTCTGAATAACTCACAACCGTAAATTTATCATCAACTGCTTGATTGCCAGAACGTTGTAACTCGTGATTTAGGTAATGGTTGATAAAGGTTGATTTACCTGAGGAAAAAGTCCCAAGAATTGAAATCATCGGCCACCATGGCACGCGGGTCGCGTAAGATTGCTCTTCGTTCAAAATGCCTAGCTGGTAAGCAACTCTGTCCAGGGTACGAAAGCTACGAATGACATCCACCAAGATTTCATTTTCTTTTTTTAAGTGAACTTCTAGTTTTTTAAGTCGATCATCAATATTTTCAGTTGTCATAATGGTTTCTCATTTCTAAGTATTTTACTGTCTTTTACATGACATGCCAAAACACCTATTTTGCAATAAAAATAACAGGAAAGCTTATCATGCCCAAAGTCAGCATTGAGATTGCCAGTGAGTATTTTTTGATCACTATATCAAATATTATTTGAATTTTCCTATTTTTTCAGTGGAAGACTGAGCTTTTTTAGAGAATATTTACTTATGTTCACTGGCTATTTCTAAAATTAATAAATGTCACTTAGAGGAAATTTTAACTTTTCCATCCTTTGCTGTGATATTGAGCAGAATATGAGCAGTTTTAATCTTTGCAACGGTGAGTTGGCCAATTTGTAATTTTCCGTTAATTCTTAATTTACGCATAATGTCTAACGGCTGTAGCGTATCAGAGGCTTGCTTTTTGTTTTTTGACGCTGGCGGTAAGTAACGATCAACATCAATTTTATCAGCTTCTAAATTAAAACCAATACTGGGTTGAGTAGCTATTTTAACTGCAATTTTGCCTTTGATTTTTGTTTTATCCAACTGTAGTGCTAATTTGTCCAATTTAACTTGAGAAGTATCGCCAGTAATATTTGTCGTTAAAGTCAATTTTGTTAGAGCATTTTTATCTTTTATCTTAGGCACAGCTTGGTTTAATTGTTTTAAAAATTGGCGCAAATTTGAAGTTTCAATTTTTAATTGCCCTTGAAAACCTGGCTTAGTGAACAATCGGGTGATTTTTAATTGCTTCATGTTGGCTTTAGCGCCTAATGTGTTTAATGTTAACGCTGGAATAATCAAATTTCCCCGTTTAAAATCAATGTTTAATTTAGACGCCGTAAGTTTCTCTTTACCAACTTGCAAGGCTGTATTTGATAAAAAAACGTCTGTTAAGCTGACTTGGTATTGTGTACGTAATTGCGTTGTGTTTGCCGTTAATTTTTTTTTCAACAAGGGTGGAATTTGAATTTTGAATGCTTTCAATAACGCACTGACCTCTAGTTGAGCATCTAATGTGCCTACTGTGTTTATATTAGATAAAATATTTGTACTTTTTGCCGTTGTTTCTAATTTTCCATGCGGTGTTTCTAAAACTAAATTTTCAACGGTTAACGTTTGATTCGGTAAATCTAAATTTGCCTGAGTTGTTAATTTAAGTGCTTGTAAGTTTTTAGGTAATTGCTGAATATTTGTTGTAAGCGACATATTGTTAAATTGAAAAATTTGTTTTTCTAAATCAAGTATTACCTTGCCTTCTAAATGTCCCTGAGTTGGTGTGGGGGAATAATTTGTGTTTAAATCAGTAATAATATCTAGTTGAATGGGTGTTTTGGGTTTTAATTCAGATATTTTTAATGTTAATTCAGATAAAGTAGCCGTCTTATTGTCAGCCTGATCTTCCCAAGTAATATAGGCATTATGAATTTCAACGCCACTAATTTGGTAATGCGGAGCTGTTTTTTTCTCTGTGTTAGTTTCTGGAGTTTGCAAAAGGTCATCCAAGTTAGTTTTTCCATCTTTTTGACGAACGAGATTAAGGTTGAGACCCTCAAAATAAACTGTATCAACTTCAAATTGTTGAGAAAATAAGGGCAATAGTTTAGCGCGCACAACCGCTTTTTGGGCACTGGCAAAATGAGATGTTTGAAAATTTTCAGGATTGCTAATGCTTATCTGATCAACCTGAATGCCTAACCACGGATAAAGACTGAGTTGAATTTCTCCCGCCACTTGTAAATCCCGACCAGTATAATCCCTAACCAGTTGGGTAATTTGAGGCTTGTAATCATTGGGATTAAAAAACAACATGATGCCTAAGATAGACATCAATAATAGCGCAATGAAACCACCTATAATCATGAGCAGTAATTTCAGTGCAAATTTCATTTTTTTATCCTTTAGGTTAGGCGTTATACATTGATGAATGGATTACCAATGCAAGAAATTTTTCATTAAAGTTAAACCTGCTTGTTGGCTTTTTTCTGGATGAAATTGCACTGCAAACACATTATCTTTGGCAATGGCAGAGGTAAAAGGAATGCTGTAATTTGTTGTGCCAGCAATAATTTGCGTATCTTTTGGCGCAACGTAGTAACTGTGAACAAAGTAAAAACGACTATTGTCAGGAATGTTTTTCCATAATTCATGAGCTGTCGCTTGTTGTACTTGATTCCACCCCATATGTGGAATTTTAAGTTGCGTTTGCCCATCTTGATCATACAATGGACTATTAAAACGTTTTACTTTACCTTCAGCCCAGTTAAAACCTTGCGTACCACCACTTTCTTCACTCATCGTCAGTAAAGTTTGCAAGCCCAAACAAAGGCCTAAAAAAGGTTTTTGTGCCAAAACTTGTTGAATAACGTCACTCAATCCAGTTTGATTCAGTAACGTAATACAATTACCAATTGCGCCTTGTCCTGGAAAAACGACTTTATCTGCTTGCAATATGGTTTGCAACTCGTTGGTGACAAGCACTTGCCAATCATTGCCAGCAACAAATTCTAACGATTTACTGACTGAGCGCAAGTTACTCATGCCGTAATCAATCACGGCAACCGTTTTCATATTTATATCCTTAAAAAAGTGAATGTAAACTACATCATAGTTTACCATTCATTCGCTTAGAATATAAATAAGCCGCGTCTTTCAAGTAGGTTTTATTTTTTTGGCTTAGGATCGGAAGCTAGTACAAGTAGTAGTCCAATAATAGGTGTCAATAAAATAGAACCAAAAAAATATCCCCAAAATCCCATCTTACGACGACGGCCTAAAACACCGATTAACCAACTGACAGCAATGATTGTAATCACAATAGTGGCTTTGTTAATGGGTATGGCGGGTATGTTCATATTATTTCTCCGATTGGCTGGAATGATCTGAAGTTTATATTTTAGGAACGAAAACTTAATAGCTTTCACATCTGTTCAATCAGACCTAGCTGATTTTTAAAGCCTGTCAGGTCTTTGATTTTTAGATATGATTAAATTTTCATTCCTTAGTCTAATTAAAAGTAACTTAAAACACGGATAAAAGTTAAAGTCTGTAAAATAACTTCAAAAGATGCCATTTTTTATAGTAGGCTATTGTTTTATATTGCTGACAATGCCAAATTGAGATTTTTTTAGCGCTTCATTAACTTGAAAACTGGTTTGATTTTAAAGACAAATAGATAATGACGCTCATGCCTGCACTTCCCAAAATCATGGCCATTACCATAATTTGGTATCTTACGGCAATAATCGGATCAACACCAGAAAGGATTTGTCCTGTCATCATACCAGGCAATGATACCAATCCTACGGCTAAAAAAGTATTAATTTGTGGGATAATTGAAGCGTTGAAAGCGATTGCTCTTGCTGTTATATAATTTTCTTGCAGTATTTCTTTTTCAAACCTTTCAGCGCTGAGTGACACTGAATTCATGGAATTGGCGTAAATCATACCAGCAAGTGGTATTGAAATCCGCGGATCATAAAAAGGAGTGACATTTAATACGCCTTCAATCACCAAAGCTAAATTAACACTACCACCGATCAAAATAGCAAGAAAAATATGTTTGTATTCAGTTAAACTTTTGTCCTGCACATTTCTCAATGTAATCCAACTCGATACCACAACCATAAAAGCAACAATGGCAATACTAATCCATAAAGATTTTTCGTTGAAAATATAAACTAAGGCATAACCAATCAATAGCAATTGCGCAGTCATGCGTAGGGTCGCAACCAAAATTTCTGAAGTATTGCCCATCCATTTCCAATAATAAAATCCAACAATAACAATAGGAATCAGCATAAACAGTAAATTTTCTATAGGTATTGAATACATATTATTTCCATTTCATAGATACATAGCAATACATTAGAATTTTGATATTATTCTTCTTTGGAAAATACTTTAGCAAAGGATTTCTGTAAACCTGTTTGTGTTCCTAGTCTAACTTTGTGTAGAATTAATTTTCAATAGCATTGTTGTCACACTACTAAATCCCAAAAGCCATTTTAAATAAGCAAATTTTTCAGTTTTAATTGCTTTAAAACCTTTTCTTTCATAAAGTTGCTTTGCTCTGGGATTAATATCAATGACATCTAGTCGAACTTGGTGGTATTTATTTTCCGCTGCATATTGGGCAATTTCGTCCAATAATTTGCCACCAATGCCTTGGCTTCTAAAGTCACTATGTACAGCAATACCATCCAGCAGTAATTCACCAGGTACAGGTTTTCTTTCATATAAGCTAAAGATAAATGCTGCCCAATTACCTTTAAAAAAGCCTAACTGTGATAGCAAATCACGATAGATAATACCACCAGTAAATTTTCCTTGGGATGTATGAAAACCTGCAATTCCAACTAACTCTTGTTCAGCCATAGCAACGATAGCATACTCCGGTATAAAGCAAGCTTCTAAAAGAGACAAACGTTGTTGTTCTGAATGTACGGCTACTGAAAATTTCTGCCCAAATGCTTCATCGTACAAAACAACCACTTTCGTTCGATCACATTCAGGAAACCCTCTTTGAAATATTAATTTACTTATATTCATCTTAATGATACTTTGTCATGTAAATTGAAAATTTGTACCCTTTGGATGCGTTCAAAGTTCAACAACTTTTCTAGTTTGAAACGCTATACGCTATCTTTTCTAGGGCTATTTTGTAAGTTATCACATACCATCAAGCATTGCCAGTGTCATGATATACTCGAAGTTTATTAACTCTGTTTGACAAATACTTAGCAAATAAAACGTGAATGCTCTTAGAAGCCAACATGATTTGTCGAAAGCATATACCAGTACCTTTTAGTGCGTAGCCGAAATACGTTAAATATTAAGAATAACATGTACACCAAACTGAGTAGATAAGGAGAAAATCTTTCTTAGCTCATTATCCTGTGTAATGGTGACTAATGGTACTCGCCTTATAAATACTTGTTTATAGAGCAAACTATCGTTAAAATAGAAGTTTTTAAGAAGATACAAATAGGAGTATAGTTTTCATGGCCTTAAGTGCTCAAGAAAAAGCTAATGTTATTAGCCAATACCAAGCATCCTCTACAGACACAGGTTCTACCGAAGTGCAAGTGGCATTGCTCACAGCAAATATTGAAAAATTATCCCACCATTTTAAAGCACACCGCAAGGATAATCATTCTCGTCGCGGTTTACTCCGAATGGTTAATGAGCGCCGTAGCTTGCTAGGCTACCTTAAAAGAAACGATGTGGCACGTTATCGCCAACTCATCGAGAGTCTTGGTTTACGCCACTAAAAAATAACGAAGTTAGGCATGGATGGGAGTGCAAACCTTTACGTTTGTTGATCGACGGCCATTTTTGAATTTATCCAAAACTGTACCGTATAGCGAATTTAGAGGTGTGTGCTCCATTTTTTTTACCCATGCCTAGATGATTTCACATCCATAAGAACCCCTACGGGTAACCAAATACATGCCCCTTTATAAAAAAACATTTCAGTACGGTCAACACACAGTCACCCTAGAAACTGGTGAAATCGCCCGTCAAGCAACAGCTGCTGTGGTTGTTAGTATTGGCGATACGGTCGTACTTGTCAGCGTTGTGGCCAGTCAGGAAAAACGCGAAGGGGATTTTTTCCCTTTGACCATTGATTATCAGGAGCGAACTTATGCAGCAGGCAAGATTCCAGCAGGTTTTTTTAAGCGCGAAGGTCGTCCTTCTGAAAAAGAAACCCTGACCTCTCGCCTCATTGACCGCCCTTTGCGTCCTTTATTTCCTGATGGATTTACCAACGAAGTCCAAATTATAGTCACTGTCATGTCACTTGATCCGGATATTGATGCAGAAGCAGCTTCCATCATTGGGGCTTCAGCCGCTTTAAGCTTATCTGGTTTACCCTTCAATGGCCCTGTCGGTGCTGCTAAGGTCGGCTATATTAATAACGAATATGTATTAAATCCTTCCAATAAGCAATTTGTTGATTCTAAATTGGAATTAACAGTTGCAGGCACTGAAACAGCCGTATTGATGGTAGAATCCGAAGCCAAGCAACTAAGTGAAGAAGCCATGCTAGGCGCAGTATTATTTGGTCATGAACAAATGCAAGTTGTGATTCAAGCAATTAAAGAATTAGCTGCTGAAGTCAATACACCTGTTTGGGCATCATGGCAACCACCAGAAAAAGACAATGCACTTATTCAAAAAGTCACTGAATTGGCTGAAAGTCCATTACGTGCAGCCTATCAAATCAAAGATAAACTAGAACGGCGTGATGCTGTGGCCAAAGCGCGTAAAGAGACAATCACTCCATTATGTGAGGTTGAAGCACCACAGTGGACAGATGCAGAAGTTAACAGCGAACTAGAAAAACTAGAAAAAATCATTGTGCGCGGTGATATTTTAACGCAGAAAATTCGCATTGATGGTCGTGATACCCGGACTGTGCGTCCAATTACAATACGTACGGGTGTCTTACCTCGTGCTCATGGTTCTGCCTTATTCACTCGGGGTGAAACACAAGCTTTGGTCGTAACGACTTTGGGTACAGAAAGAGATGCGCAAACAGTAGATGCCTTAGAAGGTGAGTACAAAGAAAACTTTATGCTGCATTACAACTTCCCCCCTTACTGCGTGGGAGAAACTGGTCGCGTCGGCACACCTAAACGCAGAGAAATTGGGCATGGCCGTTTGGCTAAGCGTGGTGTGGCGGCTGTAATGCCAACTATGCAAGAATTTCCTTATTCTGTGCGTATTGTCTCTGAAATCACTGAGTCCAATGGTTCAAGCTCAATGGCTTCCGTGTGTGGTAGCAGTTTAGCTTTGATGGATGCAGCCGTACCTATTAAAGCACCTGTTGCTGGCATCGCCATGGGTTTGATCAAAGAAGGTGATGAGTTTGCTGTGTTGACAGACATCATGGGCGATGAAGACCATTTGGGTGATATGGATTTTAAAGTTGCAGGGACTTCTGCAGGTATCACTGCCTTGCAAATGGACATTAAGATTGATGGTATTACTCGTGAAATTATGGAAGCTGCTCTTGCTCAAGCAAAAGAAGGTCGATTTCATATTTTGCAAGTAATGGAACAATCCCTTTCTCTGCCAAGAGAAGAAATGTCCAAACATGCCCCACGTATTATGACTTTTAATATCAAACCAGAAAAAATTCGGGAAGTCATTGGTAAAAGTGGAGAAACCATTCGATCAATTATCCATGAAACGGGTGTCGAAATTGATATTAATGAAACGGGTGTGGTTAAAATCGCCTCTCCAGATTCTGATGCAGCAATGGAAGCCCGTCGCCGTATTGAAATGATTACTGCCGAAGTTGAAGTGGGTACCATTTACGAAGGCAAAGTGGTTAAATTGATGGAATTCGGTGCATTTGTCGCAATTTTGCCTGGCAAAGACGGATTGGTGCATATTTCTCAAATTTCTAATGAACGTGTGAAAAAAGTGACTGATCATCTTAGTGAAGGTGATATTGTCAAAGTCAAAGTGTTGGAAATCGACAAACAAGGCCGTATTCGCTTAAGCATGAAAGCGGTTGATGCGCCAGCAGAAAATTAATTATTCCCATTTATTAAATGGTGACAATCAGGAGCACAAAACTTGTTTTGTAAAATAACATGCACTCCTCATTAAGGAACGGAAACTAAATAAAATCAGAAACCAGACCTGGCAGGTTTTAAAAACCGGTCTGATTGAAAACTGATGGAAGTTATTTAATTTCTATTCCTAAGGGCAGACATGCAAGTCTGCCCCTACCGTTGTCAGGGGCGAACCTATATGCTCGCCCTTAACTTCCAAAATTTGTTTTGAAATGCAGTAATATCTTATCAACTTTCAACGCTTTCTACTTAAACTATCATGGGATTTAAATGTGGCATTGTCGGTTTACCCAATGTAGGTAAATCAACCTTATTCAATGCATTAACCAATGCAAATATTCAAGCAGAAAACTACCCTTTTTGCACCATTGATCCCAATGTGGGCATTGTAGCCATGCCAGACGCACGTTTAGAGCAATTGGCCAACATCGTTAAACCACAAAAAGTGTTGCCCACCACCATGGAATTTGTCGATATTGCCGGTTTAGTGGCCGGCGCTTCTAAAGGTGAAGGACTGGGTAACAAATTCTTGGCCAATATTCGTGAAACTCAAGCCATTGCACATGTTGTGCGTTGTTTTGACAACGACGATGTGATTCACGTTGCAGGAAAGGTTAATCCACTGTCAGATATTGAAATCATCAACACCGAATTAGCGCTAGCAGATTTAGACACGATTGAACGCGCAATACTACGGGTTAGTAAAAATGCTAAAAGTGGCAATAAAGAAATGCTTGCCAAAAAGGCCACACTTGAGAAAATTCACCAGCATTTGGACAATGGGCAACCGCTTCGTGCTTTAGCTTTAGTCGATTTGGAAAAACAGCATTTGCGTGAATTACAGCTATTAACACTCAAACCAACGCTATATATTGCAAATGTATCAGAAGATGGGTTCGAAAATAATCCTTATCTTGATCAAGTCAAACAACTTGCCCAGCAAGAAAATGCAGAAATTGTAGCCGTGTGTGCTTCAACAGAAGCAGAACTCATTTCCATAGCGGCAGAAGAAAGGCAAGAATTTTTGCAATCAATGGGTCTATCAGAACCAGGTTTGAATCGTGTCATTCATGCAGGCTATAAATTACTTGGTTTGCAAACCTATTTTACCGCAGGGCCAAAAGAAGTCAGGGCCTGGACAGTGCCTACAGGCGCCACTGCACCACAAGCGGCTGCGGTTATTCATACTGACTTTGAGCGAGGATTTATTCGTGCCGAGGTTATCGCCTATGAAGACTACATTCAATATCAAGGTGAGCAAGGGGCGAAAGAAGCCGGTAAATGGCGCCTGGAAGGTAAAGAATATATTATGCAAGAAGGAGATGTGATGCATTTCCGGTTTAACGTCTAATTCATGGGGCATTCACATGTTGATTGAGCGCTTGACCATCATTGGAGTCGGTTTAATTGGAGGGTCTTTGGCCAGCGCCTTGAAAGCGACCAATGTTTGTCAAGAAGTGGTTGGTTGTGGCCGTAATGTCGAAAATTTGCAAACAGCCATTGATATGGGCGTGATTGACAGCTACCAAACTGATCCAACGTTAGCTGTTCAAGGAGCCGATATGGTAGTGGTGGCTGTTCCATTAGGCACCATGGCCAAAATATTTACAACTATTCACGACTACTTATTGCCAACGGCAATTATTACCGATGTGGGCAGTGCTAAATTCTCTGTGAATGAAGATGCCAAACAATTGGGCAAACATTTTTCCCGTTTTGTGCCAGGTCATCCCATTGCCGGTCGAGAACAAAGTGGGGTTGCCGCCTCAATTCCTGATTTATTCAAGCAACATGTTGTGATTTTAACCCCCACAGAAGTAACGGATGCGCAAGCTACAGAAAAAGTTACGAACATGTGGGCAATCACAGGCGCAGAAGTCATCAACATGTCGATTGCCCATCATGACAGCGTATTAGCGGCAACCAGCCATTTACCCCATGTTATTGCTTACAATTTAGTTGATACTCTTGCTGCCATGGATGCACACACTGAAATTTTTCAGTTTGCTGCTGGTGGTTTTCGAGATTTTACCCGTATAGCTTCGAGTGATCCGGTGATGTGGCATGACATCTGTTTAGCCAATCAAACTGCAATTTTGGAAGTTTTGGATGAATTTAATGCGGATTTGACTAAACTAGCAACAGCCATCCGTGAAAACGACAGCCAAACTATTATGAACGTGTTTAAACGCGCAAAAAAAGCAAGAGATAATTATTTGTTGCAGAGGAAAAAGTAGTCTATATTGATTTTGAGGCTGTTAATAAAATTAATAGCTTACTCTCAGGAGCAAAAATTGGATACATGTATTATTTGTAAAGGTGAAAACCCTATAACGGAAGAAAATCCCTTAACTGATGAACATATTATTCCTGAATTTATTGGAGGAAATTTAGTTCAGAAAAATGTTTGCAAAATTTGTAATGATAAAATCGGAGGACACATTGAAGGCCCTCTTGCTAAGAGCCTGTTCTACGAATTACCGAGATATATTCACAATATAGAAGGCAAGAAAAATTCAAAAGGCAGAAAAAAATCTAAAGACAAATCAAATTTGTTAGATTTTCCGCTCAGCGGTGTCTATGAGGATGAAAGAATAGGAAAATTCTGTATTGATGATAGCGCTAATCTAAAAATTATTCCAAATGTGGACGTAAAAGGTGTTAAAGATAAGATTATCATTAGTGAGTCTATGGATAAATCTGAAGATGAGAAAACCTTGTTAATGAAAGCATTATCCAGATATTTCAAAACTCAAGGTCAAAACCTTGATAAAAAGGATTTATCAAAATTAATTGATAGAATTATAAATGGTGAAATAGGTGAGGTAAACAAGCAAAATGTTACAGTAGAGAAACCGAGAATGAGCAGGAAGATAGATATAGATTTACATGCACAAGTAATGTTGTATATGAAAATTGCTTATGAACTCGCTGTATTTCACTTTGGTAATTCTTACATAGATGATTCGATTGCAAATAAGTTAAGACTTGTCTTAAAAAATCAAAAAGTGGACGATATCACCTTTGAAAAATTTCTTTCTAGCAAACATGATTGTCCCAGTTTTTTTAATGATGAATATCATTGGGTTTCATTCGATGGTAACGTGTGTTTTATAAAATTTTTTGGCTTAGCCGGTACTGTTGAATATACTGAATCAAATTCAGCCTATTGTATACCTGATATTTTTACGTATAGATTTTGTTATAAGTCACTAAATTATAAGACCTTTTGCACAAAACAGCTGTTGTTTTGCTCAAAAGTAAATCAGGATGCGAGATAAGACAGTTTTTCGCCTGTTTTTATTAACTCATTGTAATTTAAGTGGTTTTTATTATTTTTACAAAGGTCTCATTATGAAATTATGCGAAATTAATAGAATAAGAGTCTCTATCACACTATTAATATTATGAATTATTCTTTCTCGTTAAGGATGTACTGAAACACGAAATGCACCTCTCAGATTAATAAGTACTTTCTCCTAAAATAACTATAGCGTTAGCCAATGGATATGCTAAAATGCGCAAAAGTTAACACATAATGTTGTCTATGAAACTTTCAATTGTTATTTTAGCTGCTGGCCAAGGTAAACGTATGTATTCTAATTTACCTAAAGTACTGCATCATTTGGCTGATAAACCACTCCTTGAACATGTATTACGCTGCGCGACCCAGCTTTCACCAGAAACCATTTATATAGTACATGGACATGGTGGAGAACAAGTAAAACAACAGCTTACTCCCGCAATTGAACAGTTAAATCCTATTAAAGTTACTTGGGTAGAACAGTCAGAACAACTGGGTACAGGACATGCGGTTGCTCAGGTCATGCCTTTAATTCCAGATGATCACCAAATGTTAGTGCTATACGGGGATGTGCCTTTAATTAAAGTAACAACCTTACAAACACTTTGCCAGAAAATTGCTCCACAGCAATTAGGACTACTCACGGTCACTTTGGATAATCCCCAGGGATATGGCAGGATAGTAAGAAAGCAAGGCAATGTTACCCAGATTGTTGAAGAAAAAGATGCTGACGCTGAGATTAAAACAATTCACGAAGTTAATACTGGCATTTTGGTACTACCCGTAAAAGAATTACGTTATTGGCTAAATCAATTAAATAACCATAATTCCCAGGGTGAATATTATTTAACGGATATTATTGCCTTGGCTGTACAAAATAATTTTATGATAGCAACTTGTTCACCAGAGAATTCTGATGAAGTGTTGGGCGTCAATGATCGTGTACAACTTGCTTACCTGGAACGTTGTTATCAAACTCAACAAGTTCATCGCTTAATGTTGTCAGGCGTCACAGTTCGTGATCCAGAACGTCTTGATATTCGTGGTACAATCACTGCTGGCAAAGATGTGATAATTGATGTCAATGTCATTTTAGAAGGCAAAGTGACGTTGGGCAATGGGGTTAAAATTGGCCCGCACACTTATATTCGCAACTCAGATATTGGAGATAATGCTGAAATCCTTGCCAATACCGTGATTGAAGAATCTAAGATCGGTGAACAATGTCGCATTGGTCCTTTTGCTCGTTTGCGTCCAGAAGTTGTATTAGATCAAGCAGTACGCATTGGTAATTTTGTGGAAGTGAAAAAATCTACCGTAGCTCACCACAGTAAAATAAACCATTTGACGTATGTCGGGGATAGCGAGGTAGGCAGTGAAGTAAATATTGGAGCAGGGACCATTGTTTGTAACTATGATGGTGCTAATAAACATAAAACAATTATTGGTGATAGAGTTTTTATCGGTTCTGACACTCAATTAATTGCTCCCGTTAAAATAGGTGATGGAGCAACCATTGGGGCAGGTTCAACAATTATGCAAGATGCGCCAGCAGAAAAATTAACTTTAAGTCGTTCTGAACAACGAACCATTCCAAATTGGAAGCGCCGACCAAAAAAAGAGGATAAATAAATGAGTGGTGACATACCTAAAAATTTAAGATATGCAGAGACCCATGAATGGGTACGTAACGACGATGGAATTTTTGTGGTGGGTATTACAGATCATGCCCAAGAAGCGTTAGGCGATTTAGTTTTTGTTGAACTGCCTGAAGAAGGACGGGAAGTTAATGCAAAAGAAGAATGTGCAGCGATTGATTCGGTGAAAGCAGCCTCTGATCTTTACAGCCCAGTGGCCGGTAAAATTGTTGCCATCAATCCTGCATTGGAAGATGAACCAGAAATTATCAGTAATAGCCCTTATGAAGATGGATGGTTATTTAAAATAGAACCCACTGATATCAACAGTTTAGACAGCTTGTTAACCGCAGAACAATATAAACAAAAACTTGAAGAAGCATAATCTCTTAGAACATTTATAAAAAATATTATTAGGGTGCAAATTTTAGTTTGCGATGGGCAAGATAAATTTTGCATACCTAAAGAATACTGTAGAAATATAAATTTTTTGCATACTCTCTTATGAATTATCTTCCCCAATGGTTTTACTCGCTAGAATCCCGAGAAAAAAATGCGCTGATTTTAGGCTCACTTTCTTTACTAGTTATGGGCATTTACTATTTTTTATGGATGCCATTTAACGAAGAAAAACAATCTCTTAAAAACATTGTCACTGCCCAAAAATCAACTTTGGCTTGGATGCACACTGCCGCAACTGAAATCCAACAGCTACAGCAAAAGTCTCCTGTTGTGCCAATATTGACCACATCGTTATTAAGTTTGGTCGAACAAAGTAGCACCTTGCTAGGAAAAGTTGATAAACGTATTGAACCTCAAGGGGAGCAGGCTGTAAAAATAACCATTGATAAAGTTAGTTTTACTCAATTGATGAAATGGTTAGGACAGTTATACAATCAGCAGGAGGTTGATGTACGTCAAATCCATATTGAAAAACAAAAAGAGCCGGACATTATCAGTGTTCGCTTAACCTTAACAACCACGATTTAAATATATACTTTCAACAAATCGAAGTTTGATTCTTTATATAGCAAAACGAGTATAAAGGATAGATTTTGATTAGTAGACCTCTTATGAAATAAGAGGTTGAAAAAGAGAAAAAAGAGTTAACAAAAGTAAAGGACAAGAAACAAAGCCAAGGAGAAGAGACATGAGCTATGCTAAACAAGAAAGAAACAAAAGCACACCTATCGACAAAACCCTCATCACCATCGAAATCCACGGCAAACAATAATATCTTAAAGAATAAAAAAATGGCACGCTGAACTCACCATAACGCTTCTATTCTATTTAAAAACATCATCCAAAAATGATTTTAAACAATGTTCATTCATGACGCAGCACATCTTGACTGTATTCCTACATGACATGCGGAAAGAAAAGCAAGATTTAATAGGTAATGAATAGGAAATATTTTTTAATTGTGCATATAATTTCGATATTTTTTCCCAAATGAATTTGTCTGCATTAAAACTCAATTTCATCTCTTAAATCTAACTAAACATTGTATAATATCGCTATGATATTCCGTATTTGCTAGTTTATGAGGAGAATGACTTTGTATTTTGAAATAACACGTAAAGAATTAACTAATCCCCTAAAAGCGGTCGTTTCTACCATTGAATCCAAACAAACTTTGCCTATTTTAGCCAATGTGTTAGTGGAAGTTGAAAATAACACTTTAAGACTCACAGGTACGGACGCTGAGGTCGAAATTAATTGTACTGTTCCTTTGGAAGCTTCTATTGGTTCAGATAATGATGGTGCAATTACGGTACCTGCCAAGAAATTTTTTGATATTGTGCGTGCTTTACCTGATGGAGCACATATCCAGTTTAATCAAGAAGATGAAAATCGGGTAGTGATTAAATCAGGCAAAAGCCGTTTCAGTTTATCTTGTTTACCGGCTGAAGATTACCCTTCTAGTCCTGAAATTAACTCAACGCTATCTTTTAATTTAATGCATCGTGCGCTAAAAGACTTGCTTGCACAAACGCAATACGCAATGGCGACTAATGACGTACGTTATTATTTGAATGGCGTATGTTTTGATTTTCTGGAAGATAAGCTTGCGGTTGTCGCCACCGATGGCCATCGTTTAGCTTTGGCAACTGAAGCTTTTGATTTGGCAGGCAAAGAAACGATGCAAGTCATTGTGCCACGTAAAGCCATTATTGAATTATCTAGGATGTTAGAAAATTCAGATGATTCTCTCGAAATTTCTATGGATGCAAACCATATCAAAATCGTCTTATCAGACCGATTAACGCTAGCCTCAAAACTAATTGATGGTAGTTTTCCTGACTACTGGGGTGTGCTACCTGTCAATCCAAACAGAATTGTCACAACACAAACTGGTGAACTCAAGCAAGCATTAACCCGAACCAGCATTTTAAGTAATGAAAAATTTAAGGGCATTCGATTTGCGTTATCCCTCAATAATATGGTGATTACTTCTCGTAACCCTGAGCAGGAAGAAGCAGAAGAAAATTTAATGGTGGAATACAATGGTGAAGAAATGGAAATTGGTTTCAATGTCACCTACTTACTAGATGCTTTGTCAGTCATGACAACCAAAGAGGTCACTTTACATTTTATTGATACTAATTCAAGCTTATTAATTACTCCAAAAGATTTAGAAGACGTGAAGATGGTGATTATGCCAATGCGACTTTAAGTTCTGTCACGCCAGCGTCGTAGGAGTGCAAAATTTATTTTGCGAAGGGTAGGGTAAATCTTGCACTCTTTAAGCTATATTATGATAGATAAGCGCGATGCCACAACGGATGCTGAAATTAGTGGTTGCAATTTTTGGGTTTAGAGTCGTTTTATTTATGTGTTATACCATATACAAACTTTGGAAAATTAATCCAGCACTAACTAATTTTTTTATGTTTATTGCTGTTGTAATATCTGTAAATCATTTCCTCCAAGAGGAGCTTGACCGATGGTAGCTTGATTAGGATATGTTTATGCAATCTTGTGTTTTTGTAGCAATTCTTTTTGGTTGTTTAACGAATGACCAATAATAAGCATATTGCCATTATTATCCCTGACACGAAAATCCTTATTTCCATAGTCTCTATCAGCAAAATCGCCTACAAATTCAATACAGTTAGACTTTAATTCACTATAAATATTATCCGCATTTCCTACATGAATTAAGCATACACCATTACCTGCATATTCTTTACGACCTTCGCCAAACTCAATAATAACATTATCACGTCTAACTGAACCATATTTCGAAGCGTTTGTTGGATTTCCCCAAATACCCATAATTTCAAATCCAAGCTTTTTTTCATAAAGTTCAACCGTTTCCATTACACTTATTACTGGAAGTACAACGGTTGTGCTTAAGAAACTATCTTTCATTATAAAACCTCCTTTATTTTATGGATGTATACCCAAATAGACATCAAATTTCTAAGTATGATTTCAACGAATGAATTGGACAATCCTTCCTTTGACATGATAAGTAAGCGAGATTGTCATATCTGGTTTTGGAAAAATACCTTTTCCTTTTTCTGGCCATTCAACCAGGCAAATAGCAGTTTGCGCAAGGTAATCACGTATACCCAAATACTCTAGTTCTTCCGGATCACCCAAACGATAAAGGTCAAAATGATATACCTTATGTTTGGGTAAATCGTAAGGTTCAACTAACGTATATGTTGGACTTTTTACATGACCAATGTGGCCTAATGCATTGAGAAAGCCATTGACCAAAGTTGTTTTGCCCGTCCCTAATTCACCCTGTAAATAGATGACTTGGTTCGGTGGACATTGAACAGCGATTTCTTGGCCAAAGGCTTGCATTAATTCGGCACTGGTAATGAGGGTCATGAGCAATCCAAATGAATTAGTTCTGCGTTGGCATAATAACGTAGCCAGGGCAGTAAATCACTGGGTAATAAACCGCGTTCCCCGTCTAGTGCTGCGCGATCACCTGCTTTACCATGTAAACAAACGCCTAATTGTGTGGCTTCCAGCAGCGAAAAACCTTGTGCTAATAATCCAACAATGATGCCAGTAAGCACATCTCCCATGCCACCACAGGCCATACCTGGATTACCAGAGGTGCAGACGCTGATTTCTCCCTTGTCACTAGCAATCAAAGAACCTGCACCTTTTAGAACAGTAACACCTCCAAAACGTACCTGCAGGGCTTGCACTGCTGCAAATCGATTTTTTTGCACTTCCTTCACTGAAATACCTAATAATCTGGCCGCTTCACCTGGGTGGGGTGTCATAACACTTTTAGGTAAACGAAAAGGTAGTAATGCAAGTAAATTTAGCGCATCTGCGTCTAACACTACTGGTTTTTGTAATTCTTTAATCGTGTCCAACATTGAACGTGCCCAAATAGATTGACCCAAACCAGGGCCAATGGCAACAACATTGACTTTTGCTAACAAGGGTTTTAATTCTTCAGGTGTTTCAACACCATGAGTCATAATTTCAGGACGATTTAAATTTACAAACAAAGCATGAGATTTTCGGGTGGCTAAACTGACCTTGCCTGCACCAACACGACTTGCTGCTTCTGCAGCTAATCTTGCTGCCCCAGTCATGCCCGCCTCTCCACCAATCACTAATACATGTCCAAATGCACCTTTATGGGCACTACGAGCACGTCTTGGCAATATTTTTCTTACCTGATCTGCATCCAAACGACATACATTACTTTTCATTTGTTTGTAAACCAGTGGAGGAACTTTTAAATCATCAAAGTAAATTTTACCGCAATAGTCAGGACCTTCTCCAGTAAACATCCCTTGTTTTAAGCCAATAAAGCTGATGGTTGCTTTTGCATGAATAGCCGCCCCTAATACATTCCCTGTGTCACTATGCAATCCTGAGGGAATATCCATTGAAAGCACAGGACATGGACAACGATTCACCGACTCAATGACTTGTCGCCATTGCCCCATGACTTCGCGATCTAACCCCGTTCCCAGTAATGCATCAACAATGACATCAACAATACTAAGTTTTTGCTCAGCAAAAACTTGCACCAGTAAACCCACTTCTGTCATTGCTTCGTAAACTGTGTGTGTATCGCCTTTTAAGTGACTAGGGTCTCCTAGTTGTAAAACAGTGACATCATATCCCGCTAAATAGGCTAAACGCGCAATTACATAGCCATCCCCACCATTATTGCCAATACCACATAACACAATAATGCGACGTGCCTTTGGCCATATAGTTTGCAATAAACCAAAAGCGGCAGTTCCAGCACGTTCCATTAGACAGACACCAGGAATCCCCATGTCCTCAATGGCAATCCTGTCTAATTCTCTCACCTGGTTGGCATGATACAATGAAAGTGGTAAATGTTCCTTATCCATATCCATTAAGCTCTCCTTCTTAACGTCCCTATTGATATTAAAAACATCTGAGTTGATTAAACTATAGCTCAAATGTTTTTAATAAGTGGATTCGATAATATTTTAGCTCTTCAATAGAATCATAAATATCGTCCAAAGCACGATGTCCACTTTCTTTGACTAATTGTTCTGCGACTTGAGGATACCAGCGCTGTGCCAAAATTTTTAAGGTGCTGACATCTAAGTGGCGATAATGAAAATAGTCTTCTAAGTTAGACATTTCGTTGTACAAAAAGCGCCTATCTTGACAAATACTATTGCCACACATGGGAGAAGCTTGGTATGGTACATATTTTTTTAGAAAATCTAAAGTTAAACGTTCTGCCGTTATTGCATCTATCTTGCTTTGTCGCACACGTTCGGTTAAACCAGATTTCCCATGTTGATTGGTATTCCATTCATCCATGCCAGCTAATCTTTCATCACTTTGATGAATAGCAAACACAGGACCTTCAGCAACAGTATTTAAGTGTATATCTGTGATTACAGTGGCAATTTCAATAATTTTATCTTTATTTGGATCAAGGCCAGTCATTTCCAGATCAATCCAAATAAGATGATTAGCATCTTGCATAGGCGCCCTTTAGGTTTTAATTGAAAAACTTGAAATTAAAATACAGAAATTAGAAGCAGTTAGTAATGATGTCCAAATTTTATTAACTTGGTTTGACAGGTGCTCAAAATCTTTTTAGCAAGATAAATCTTGCATTTTTTGAAGAGCTGACATGATTTATCGAAAATATAGTAACCTGCTTAAAACTTTAACCTTATCTTTAATTCTCATCTGCCGTGCTCCTTTCTGCTATATAATTAATTATAGCGTAGCCACATACTTTAGTGTGAAGCCCTCTAAAATATAATAGCCAAAAATTCAATAAATACATAATTTACTGTTTTTCTGCTTTATTCCAACTACTAACTTTTGTATGCTATACGAATATATTGAAGATGCTGCCGTTTAAAATTAAGGAATATGGCTTTGAAATATCCCAAAGAACGTACGTTGGAAATCATGGACACCACACTGAGAGATGGTGAGCAAATGCAACATGTCTCTTACTCGTTGGAGGAAAAGCTCACGCTTTCTAAAATTTTGTTAACGGAAGTCAAAATTGACCGTTTAGAAATTACCTCAGCTAAAGTGTCAGAAGGAGAAAAGCAATCAGTT
This sequence comes from Thiotrichaceae bacterium, assembly GCA_016745055.1. Taxonomy (GTDB): domain Bacteria; phylum Pseudomonadota; class Gammaproteobacteria; order Beggiatoales; family Beggiatoaceae; genus JADGDF01. The sequence continues at coordinate 39,509 of JADGDF010000011.1, forward strand.
ATAAAAATTGTTAACTGGGCAAAAGAATTCAATTTAGTCGAACATTTAGAAATTCTCGGCTTTGTTGATGGCCAACAATCAGTAGACTGGGCAGTCTCCACGGGCATTAAAACAATTAACTTATTAACCAAAGGTTCTTATAAACATTGTACTGAGCAGTTACGCAAAACACCTGAGCAACACCTTAAAGAAATTACGTATACTATTCAATACGCGATAGATAAAAATATTTCGATTAATGTCTACCTAGAAGATTTTTCCAATGGCATCAAAGATTCACCAGATTACGTCCATCAAATGATTGACAGTTTGCGTAACCTACCCGTTAAACGTCTCATGCTGCCAGATACCTTAGGTATTCTGGAACCATTTGAGACTTATGAGTATTTATCACAACTGTTATCACAATATTCTGACGTGCACTTTGATTTTCATTCACATAATGATTATGGTTTAGGGACAGCTAATGCGCTAGCGGCTGTGAGAGCTGGTATTCAGGGTATTCATGCCACAATCAATGGTATGGGTGAACGTGCAGGAAATGCACCTTTGGATGAAGTGGTGATTGCAGCCAAAGATTTTCTGAATGTTAAAGTCAATATTAATGAAAGAAAATTGTATCTCGCCTCACAATACGTTGAAACTTTTTCTAGTCAACGAATGGCTAATAATAAACCCATTTATGGCAAAAACGTATTTACTCAAACAGCAGGTATTCATGCTGATGGCGATAAAAAAGGTAATTTATATGGTAACCGATTAGCCCCTGAACGTTTTGGTCGTAAAAAACGCTATGCTTTGGGGAAACTATCAGGTCGGGCTAATTTGGAAATGAGCCTCAAAGAACTAGATATTGAACTTACTGAGGAACAAAAACAAATTCTATTACAAAAAATTATTGAATTAGGCGATAAAAAAGAATTTGTAACTCCTGAAGATTTACCTTATTTAATTAGCGATATGTTTGAAACACTCAAAACAATTCCTTTTGAATTAGTTAGCTACTCCATTAATACTTCTTACCAATTGCGTCCTGTTGCTACTATCAAATGTACCTACTATGACAAAGTCATGGAAGCTTATGCGCAAGGAGATGGGGGATATAATGCCTTTATGAATGCGTTAAGACGGGTGTTACAAGCCTTTAAATTACCCATTCCCCAATTAGTAGACTATGCAGTTACAATTCCGCCTGGTGGCAAAACGGATGCTTTAGTACAGGCTGCCATTTCTTGGAAAATTAAACAGAGAAACGGGGAAACCGTCACTGTCACAACCCGAGGTGTGAGTTCAGATCAAAATCTAGCTGCCATTGAATCTACCATTAAGATCATTAATATGATAATTTCTCAACAAAACCACTAGTGAAATTCCTTAAGTAAGCACATATAATAGAGTAAGATAAACTGCTTTGGATTCACGTCATGGAAGAGCTGATTAAACAAGTACTTGATACGCTAGCCGGTTTGGGTGAAAGTGAACGAGTGGTTTTATTTCAGTTAGAAAAGCCGTTAGTTGCCACAATTGCGGGTGGGTTTGTGAATGGTCATTTTATGTTGCCAGGCAAAAAAATTTCCCTTAAAAATACACCACTAGAGGAAGTGGTCAATACCTGCAAGCCTAATACTTATCCTGGTAAATTATTAAATAATACATTTCTTTCCCTACCTATGAATCAACAAGAGCTGATTTTGATTGTCTTTGCTTACCTTTAATTGGTGAAAACAACGTATTAGGCGTCGTTGTATTATCGCAGGCTGTTGGTATTTCTGCACCAGATTATCGCATACAAACATTAAGTATGTTGCAAACTTTAATTACATCAGCAATAGAAAAAGCACATTTATTTGAACTTGCCACGACTGACAGTTTAACTGGATTATATCTGCGACGTTATTTTGAGGTGCGTTTACAAGAAGAAATGGTACGCGTTCGACGCTATGGTCGATTTTTATCTTTGCTAATGCTAGATATTGATTTTTTCAAGCGAATTAATGATACTTATGGGCATCAACAAGGTGACAAAGTATTACAAGGTCTTGCCTCTATTTTAACCACCTCAATTCGACGTGATATTGATTTATCCTGTCGTTATGGTGGAGAAGAATTTATACTTTTGTTACCAGATACAGAGATTGACGGGGCCTATGTATTAGCTGAACGTATTCGTAAACGTTGTGCTCAAACCTATTTTCAAACTTTAAAAGGTAAACCACTGAGCATTACTGTCAGCATTGGTATTATAGAAATGAGCAAAACCACTGATGTTTCCAAAGATGAGCTACTTAGACGAGTAGACAACACTTTATATGTTGCCAAACAATCAGGACGTAACTGTACAGTGAAGTATGAGAAAAATACAAGCAATCATTCTCTGACTTACTAAAACAGGTTTATGATTTGATTTAAAGACGTGTGACTTTTAGATTAGATATGAATTTAAGATGGCGTCCCCAAGGGGAGTCGAACCCCTGTTACCGCCGTGAAAGGGCGATGTCCTAGGCCACTAGACGATGGGGACTAAGAAAATTCCTACTTTGGAGCTAGGCGGGTTCGAACCGCCGACCTCTACAATGCCATTGTAGCGCTCTCCCAACTGAGCTATAGCCCCTTTAACCTTTAAGTTAAAGGTTGATGCGAACACCATCAAGCTGCACATTATACTGATAGTTTTAAATTTGTCAACAAGGTAAACTAAATGAATTTAGGGCGATTGCACCAAAAATGTAGATAAAACGATGGTTTTATATATTAGGCGCTATTGACATTTGAAGGAGAGTGAAGCTATTTTTCTAACTTTCTAAGCGTAGTCTTAAATTTTAGATTTGGATATTACCAATCTAAAACATAATGCCTTATAATTAATGTACTTCAATTAGTCACAAATATATTGTGATTATCTAAAGGGTAATCTTCGCCCATTTTTAAATGGCTTAACTAACTACATTCCATCAGAGGAACAGGAACTAAATAAAATCTATAACAAGACCTGGCAGGTTTTGAAAACCTGCCAGGTCTGATTGAAAATTTGTGGAAGTTATTTAATTCTTATTCCAGAGGAAGGTAGTTGCATCAAAATTTAGGAGAGCCTTAAATGATCACACTGGAAATCAACGGTATTTCCCATCACTTGGATGTTGATCCAAATACGCCCTTGCTTTGGGTCATTCGTGACAGTATCGGTTTAACAGGCACAAAATATGGCTGTGGCCAAGGTTTATGTGGTGCCTGTACCGTTCATTTTAATGACCAGCCCATACGCTCTTGCGTGACGCCACTGAGTGCAGTTGCAGGAGGCACTATTACGACTATCGAAGGATTAAACAGCAAAGAAGGTCAAGCGGTTCAAGCTGCTTGGGAAAAATTGGAAGTAGCACAGTGTGGTTACTGTCAATCGGGGCAAATTATGACCGCAAGTGGTTTACTGCAAAACAATGCAACGCCTGATGATGAAACCATTACGGCTGGCATGACAGGTAATATTTGTCGTTGCGCGACCTATCATCGTGTCCATTCTGCCGTTAAAGAAGCGGCTAACACGTTGGCAGGCAAAGCTACTGTGGAGGAAACAGCATGAAAGTCATCAACCGACGCGATTTTCTCAAAACAGGTTTAGCTGCGGGTGCAGGCTTGACGTTAGGCATGTATATTCCTCCAATAGTGGCGGGCGAATCTAAACCTACAACGGGTAAAACATTTGAACCGAATGCCTTTGTCCATATTGGTAGTGATAATATTGTGACTGTCATTAGTAAACATATGGAAATGGGGCAAGGCGTTTACACAGGTTTAGCCACATTAGTTGCTGAAGAATTAGATGCGGCTTGGGCACAAATTCGTGTGGAAAGTGCGCCCGCCGATGCATCACGTTACAACAACTTGGCATGGGGCACAGTACAAGGCACGGGAGGTAGTACCGCCATCGCAAATGCATTTACGCAAATGCGAGAAGCGGGGGCTTCTGCGCGTGCCATGTTGGTTCAAGCGGCTGCAGATTTGTGGAAAGTCAAACCGGAAACAATTACCGTACAAGAGGGTGTGGTCAGTCATGCAGCATCTAAACAACAAGCCAGTTTTGGTAAATTAGCGGAACTTGCAGCATTACAATCTGTGCCTGAAAAAATCACGTTAAAAGAGCCTTCCAAATTTCGTTTGATTGGCAGCAATAACACACCACGTAAAGACAGTCGAGCAAAAACCAACGGTACGGCTGTTTATACGCAAGACGTTAAATTGCCTAATCTATTGACTGCCGTGGTTGCCCACCCTCCACGTTTTGGTGGCAAAGTCAAACGTTTTAATGCAGACAAAACCAAAAAAATGTCTGGCGTCGTTGATGTCGTAGAAATTCCCAATGGCGTGGCAGTACTAGCCAAAGATTTTTGGAGTGCTAAATTAGGGCGTGATCAGTTGACGGTTGAATGGGATGATAGCAAGGCATTTACCCTAAGTTCTGAAGACATCATGGAGCAATATCACAAAACGGCTGAACAACCTGGTTTAGTGGCTCGCGAGGAAGGAGAGGCTGCGGCGAGTATGAAACAAGCCGCGAAAACCTTAAAAGCGGCTTATGAATTTCCTTATCTTGCACATGCCTCTATGGAACCATTAAATTGCGTCGTTAATTATACGGGTAAAGAATGCGAAGTGTGGAATGGCACACAAATGCAAACAGCGGACAAGTATGCAGTGGCTAAAACGTTGGGATTAGACCCAGAAAACGTCAAAGTCAATACCCTATTTGCAGGTGGTTCATTCGGTCGTCGTGCAAATCCTTATTCTGATTACATCGTGGAAGCCGCGACGATTGCCAAAGCGATAAAAGGCAAAACACCCGTCAAATTAGTATGGACGCGAGAAGATGATATGCAGGGTGGTTTTTATCGCCCCATGTACTATCATACGTTGGAAGCAGGGCTTGACGAGAAAGGTAACTTATTAGCTTGGCAACACCGCATTGTAGGTCAATCCATTTTAAAGGGAACTGCTTTTGAAGCCTTTATGGTAAAAAATGGCATTGATCATACCTCGGTGGAAGGTGCTGCCAATTTACCGTACGCTATTCCCAACATGCAAGTCGAACTGCATACACCGGACAATATCCAAGTGCCTGTTCAATGGTGGCGTTCTGTCGGTTCCACTCACACGGCTTTTTCCACTGAAACCTTTTTGGACGAAGTTGCGGCAACGATGAAAAAAGACCCTGTCGAGTTGCGCCGAGAGTTGCTTAAAGATCATCCGCGTCATTTAGGTGTATTAGAATTGGCCGCAGAAAAAGCAGATTGGGGACAAGCATTACCTACTGGCAGAGGCCGTGGTATTGCTGTGCACGAATCATTCAACACCTATGTGGCCGAGGTGGCGGAAGTAACGGTTAAAGACGGTAAGTTTACCGTGGATCGCGTAGTTATTGCTGTAGACTGTGGCATTGCAGTGAATCCTGATATTATTAAAGCTCAAATGGAAGGTGCGATGGGCTTTGGCTTAGCTGCGACATTAAGTGGCAAAATCACGCTTAAAGACGGTAAAGTGGAACAAGCAAACTTCCATGACTACACGGTGTTGCGTATGGATCAGATGCCTAAAGTCGAAGTTTATATTGTGAAATCAACTGAACCACCCACCGGCGTGGGTGAACCTGCTACGCCAATTATTGCACCCGCAGTGGCTAACGCATTGTATGCCGTGACTGGCCAACGCTTTTACCAACTCCCTCTTAGTTTAAAAGCGTGACAGGTAACGCATCAGCGCCAGAGATTTTACACACCGCTCTGGCGTGGTTAAAACAAAACCATCAAGTAGCTCTGATCACAGTCGCTAAAACCTGGGGGTCTTCTCCCCGTCCAGTGGGTTCCATGTTGCTAGTACGGGAAGATGGTCGGCATTTAGGGTCGGTGTCTGGCGGCTGTATTGAAGAAGACTTGTTGAACCGTTATTGCAACGGAGAGTTTGCGCAACAGCCTCTCACAGAACTAAAATACGGTGTTACCTCTGAACAAGCACATCGTTTTGGCTTACCTTGTGGTGGTTCGCTGAAATTAGTGCTGGAAAACTTGATAGATCAGGCCTGGTTGAAAAATATCTTGGCAACCATTGAACAAACTGAACTGATTTATCGTCAAATTAATTTGACCAATGGCGAAGTGACGTTGTTACCTGCTAATGTTGACGCTGAATTTAGTTATGCCAACGGCTATATGCAACAAGTATTTGGCCCTACTTGGCAACTACTGCTGATTGGTGCGGGCCATCTTTCCCACTACGTTGCTCAAATTGGGTTGATGCTGGGTTATCAAGTAATTGTGTGTGATCCGAGAGAAACATATAGTGACAATTGGCAATTGCCAGGCACAGAGTTAATTCGAATAATGCCAGATGATGCGGTGAAACAGTTAATTTCTCACAAACGTGGCATTGTGGTCACATTAACTCATGATCCTAAATTGGATGATATGGCGCTATGGGAAGCATTGCAATCACCTGCTTTCTATATCGGCGCTTTAGGTTCCAAACGTTCCAGTGACAGTCGACGTCAGCGCCTACAAAAATTAGGGGTATCTTTAGAACAATTGGCACGATTACATGCACCCGTTGGCTTGGACATTGGTAGCCACACACCGGCAGAAATAGCGGTGGCCGTAATGGCAGAAATTACGGCAATGCGTAATGGCATCAATTTGTGAGTCCAAATAATTTAGTTGGAATTTTAGCGGCGGCGGGTAGCAGTCGTCGCTTTGGTTCAAACAAATTACTTCATCCACTCGCTGATGGCACACCAATGGCAGTCAAATCATCACAAAATCTCCTCGCGGCTGTTCCAAACGTGATAGCTGTTATTCGTCCAGATGCTCAAGCGCTAGATAAATTGTTAACGGACGTTGGTTTAACGACCGTTATTAACCCGCAATCTGAGCAAGGTTTAGGTAGCAGTATCGCTTGTGCTGTCCAAGCTTCTACCGATGCGGATGGATGGATTATAGCATTGGCCGACATGCCATTTATCAATCCCAACACCATCAAGCAGGTAGTACAACATTTAGCCCAAGGTGCTTTTATTTGCGTGCCTCTAAACCAAGGTCGGCGTGGCCATCCTGTTGGATTCAGCAACGTATTTCGTGATAAATTGTTAAACTTAAATAGCGATCAAGGTGCCAGCGCTTTTCTCAAACAGTATACAGATAGAATTACTTATATTACTACTGACGATGTAATGGTACTGCGTGATATAGACTTCCCAGAAGCGCTTTTAAATGTGGGTTAGTTTTTATATGTACTCAAGACTAATCGGCAATACTTTTTATAGATTTTATCTCTCGACGCACCAGCGTAGTCATGTAAACTGGATGCATTAGTACAATCACCGGTAAATCATGTTCAAAACAACCCCAAAAGGAACCATCCCATGCCCACTGTATACTTCATTTAAAGGTTAAAAATTATAGGAATTAAATAACATCCATAAGTTTTCAATCAGACCTGGCAGGTTTTAAAAACCTGCCAGGTCTTGTTTCTAATTTTATTTAGTTCCCGTTCCTTATCTGAAAAAAGACCGTTTAAAAAATGTATTGATCGAAAGTTGAAAAAACTTGATAGAATAAAATCTAACTAGCTTTAATTTATATAAAAATAGGTTAATTACTTAAATTTACCCACGAGTTAAATGCACTGAGTTAACACCAATGAGGAAATATGAATGTCTACTCTCATTTTTAAAAAACAAATTGTTACAGATGAACAACATCAGCCTGTGGCAGTACAGGTTAATTATCAAAATTGGTTGAAAATTGAACAACTTCTGAATGTTTCACATGTAAAAAAATCACAACGTTCTGTGGATTTTTTTGCCAATCATGCGCCTTTAAAGAGCTTCTTGGAAATTGAGTCGACAGAATATGTAAACGGTTTGCGTCAAAGTAGCCGTATTTTACGTCAAGGTGATTAAAGTGCATGAAAATATTGTATTAGATACAGATATTGTTATCCATTTGTTGCGCCAAACAACGGCTATTGTTGATAAATTTAATCAACTTTATGAGGAAGATACAATATTTTTATTGTCTCCTATTGTCATCACAGAGATTTATGTCGGAGCTTTTTCCAGTGAATATGAAACGATTGAAAATTTTTTTAGTTTATGTCAGTTTTCACCAATTAGTGTAGATATTGCGAAGCAAGCAGGGATTTGTGCTAAGCAATATCGAAAAGCCTACAATATTGGAAGATTATTTGTTGGCAGCAACCGCAAAAATGCATCATTGTCCATTGTGGACACATAATAGGAAACATTATCCTATGGAGGATATCTAATTATTAATATTTGAACAAGAGTAAACGATTCAAGCGATAACAAAATATATTCCATTATCCATAACTCTACTGGAAATTCCCTCCTGAAAATTCTGTAAATTCTGATTCAGACAAAAAGGACTTTCCCATGTCCATTGATTTAGACATCATCGCTCAACTTAAAAAACGTATTGGTCGGAAATTAGGTTGTTTCGGGAAATCCACTTCGTTCCATTCCCGAAACAATTGTAAAACTCGTTTACCTAAAAATGTGCGATTAGAACAAATTACATAGTAGAGGAATGTATTAGAGTTGTATCCCGTTAAAAATCAATCAATTAGCTAGATAAAAGTTCCATAGTCCGGCACATACTCCAATTATTTCATCATATAAATCAATAAG
>JADGDF010000012.1 GCA_016745055.1 Thiotrichaceae bacterium
ATTTTCATACTCGTTCTCCTAAGTTTACAAAACTTGTTCTTTCTTATATCCTCCTTTTCGCAAAATACCATCTTAAATTCCGTGATACAACTCTATTTAGTTTAAGTTGGATTAGATTTTCTTTCTCAGCAATTTTTTGTTCTATCTCTTGAACTTCCAATTGCATACGTTTGGCTGTTTGTTGAATAATGTTTTGTCTATTATTAATATCATATTTTTCGTTAAAATAGTCTGCACCAGTAGCAGATTCAAGGATTACCCAATTTGCTGCCATCACTGTTTTCAAATTATCGCAAATTTCATATAACGTCTTTTCCACAGCATCTAAATCAAATACACCAAAAGACTTTGATGGAAATAATCGTAATTCTTCCCAAACGGCAGATGGCTCCAGTAAATAATTTTCAATAGCATATCGTTTCAAAATAAATAAATGGGAAGTTTCAGACATAGAATCAGCAATTTCCAGTTCGCTTCTGAAATCACGATCTATAATTCCGTAAATTTCTTTTTTATGACTTTTTTCAAGAGTTTCTTCAAGAAGCTTTTTAACTTTTTCACAACCACCTTTGCCAGGTTGTGAATAAAAATAAATTTCGTCTAAGTATTCTTCAAACCATTCATCAAAAACACTCAGATCGTCTTGTCCTTCTACAAAAATTACCTTACGATTACCTGCCGCAAACAGTATATTTGTAATTTCTGGTGATTGTTGTCTAATATCATGTGCCATATTAAAATTCCGTTAATATTCGAGTACATTTTTCACCAAAAATTTTTACAAAAGCAGGTTGGTGCGTTGTGAGTATTAATTGGAAAGGTATTTGTTTCTGTAGGTCTAATAAGTTTTGTGCCAAACGGTGTTGAAAAGCAGGATGTAGGCTATTTTCAATTTCATCAATTAATACAATGCTACCAGGTATTAGCCGTCTTCTCAGTTCAAGTAGCATAATGAGAATATTTTGTTCTCCTGAACTTAATTGGCTAAAAGGATGTTCATGACCATCTCGCGTTTTTACAATTACGCTTAATGTTTTGCGATGGATATGAAAAGTTTTACCTTCAAAATTTAGTTGGTTAAGGAAATCAATAACCGATTCAAACAGCTCAGGTTCAGCATAGTCTAACCAAATGAGGTAACTGTCTAAAGAGCCTGGAAAATCAGCGTAATTTTTGTAGCGATAACACCACTGATATTTGACTTCTTCATGATGAATTTGTTGACCAGTAACGGGGGTAAGTTGACGATTACAAGGAAAATAGAGTATAGATGGTGCTAAGGATACTTGAGCTAAAGATGATGAATGAAAAAAATTTGTTGATTCGAAATTACTATGTTCAATAAGTTTCGTCAGTTCATCCAGAATGTCTGGACGGGAAAAACAGTCAGAAGAATGGATGAATAAAGTATTGGTATACTTAACATCATTATCAAAATCATAATCGGTAGAAAGATTTATGTCATATTTTTGATTTTCAATTGATAGCTCAATTCGGACACTGTATTCGCTTTGATGTAATATTTTATGAATATCTGCACAATTTCCCCCATTCCGACTAAATTGTGAATGATGTAAGCATTCTGCTAATTTAAAGATTAACTCTAATACCGTTGTTTTCCCACTTCCATTAGCCCCGCCCAGCACAATGCTTGGTTCAACATAACCATCATTGTCAGTAAAGTGTATTTTTACATCTTTCAGTACACCACAATTTTTAACGGTGAGGGATAATATTTCTATTTTCATGACTATCCATTATTCATCAGTACGCTTAAATAATTGCCACTGTTGACCATCATAAAATTCAAGCGGTTGATATTCTGTTTTATAAGACATCTTTTGACATTCTTTAATCCAAAAGCCTAAATATAACCATTCTAATTTTATCTGTTTAGCCAATTCAATTTCCCACAAAATAGCGTAAACACCTAAACTGCGTTCAGCATAATCTGGGTCAAAAAAAGTATACACTGCAGATAAAGCATCCTCTACTGGATCAATCACTGCAATGCCTAAAAGCTGTTTTTGCAACCAAAATTCATAAAATATTGTTTCAGACCATGAGCTGGTTAAAAAATCCATATAATCTTTTGAGGTTGGATTTTCCATATTCCCCCCTTTATGTCGCGAAGCTAAATAACGACAATACAAGTCAAAATGGGCTGGTTTAAATTTATTTGAAGTTGCATTTACGGTTAAATCTTGATTTTTTTTCCAAACACGTTTTTGACTACGGCGTGGTTGAAAACTATTCACAGGTACACGCACAGAAATACAGGCTTGGCAATCTTTGCAAAGTGGACGATAAACGTAATCGCCACTGCGCCTAAAGCCGCGTTGTAATAAGGTACCGTGCAATTCTTTATCTTTGGGAAAGTAGGGATCAATAAATACGGTTGTTGCTCGACGATCAGGCAAGTAGCTGCAATCGTGAGGTGGGGTTGCGTATAAATTGAGGGAAAGACTCTGATTCATAATTCAAGTTGTTGATCTAATTGCCATACACCTTGATAACCTGGCATTTGTCGCAAATGCGTGAGTAATCTTTTGAATTGCTCACGAGGTATTTCTTCGGCGCCAAAGCTGGCTAGATGATGAGTATAAAGTTGACAATCAATTAATTCATAACCCCACTGCTGTAATTGTTTTACTAAATGTACAAAAGCTACTTTTGAGGCATCACTCACTCGAGTAAACATGGATTCACCGCAAAATAAATTACCCAGCGCAACCCCATATAAACCACCAACAAGTTTACCTTCGTACCAAACTTCTACAGAATGCGCAAATCCATGTTGATGCAATTGCTTGTAAGCATCTATCATGTCTTGATTAATCCAAGTGCCTTTCTGGCCAGTTCTTAGACCCGCACATTCATTAACAACTTCTTGAAAACATTGGTCTATTGTCAGTGTAAATTGTTTTTTTTGAATCGTTTTACGTAAACTACGTGAAATTTTTAATTTTTCAGGCAATAGCACCATGCGTTGGCTTGGCGCCCACCACAGAATAGGCTCATCTTCATTATACCAAGGAAAAATACCTAAATGATAAGCAACGATCAGTCTTTCTAAACTTAAGTCTCCACCCACGGCGAGTAAACCATCAGGGTAAGTTAATGCTGTTTCCACGGGAGGAAAATCATAGGGATTCGCATTTTTTTGAATCCAGTAAGGGCGCCGCATTTTTTTCTAAACCATATCAGACAAAATTAGCTTGCGTGACGTAGCTTCTTTTGGGAAGTGCCTTTACGATGAAATACCGCAGGCTGTTGTTGGTAAGCTTTCTTTTTAAAACCACTATTCCCATTGGGTTTGCGTGAAGAAGATGAAAATGACCGACCTTTCTTTTTATGAGAGGATGTTTTAGTCGCCAAACGATTTTTGGGTTCCAAACCAGCCACTTCATGTAAAGGTACTTGTTTGCCTGTATAACGTTCAATGCGTTTTAAATGAACATGTTCGTTTGGAGAAATAAAAGAAATTGCCGTACCTAAAGCGCCTGCACGGCCAGTTCTACCAATCCGATGTACATAATCTTCTGCAAATTTGGGTAAATCAAAATTAAACACATGACTGACGTTGGTGACATCAATTCCTCGTGCCGCGACATCGGTTGCAACTAAAAATTGAACATCACCTCGACGCAATTTTTGAATGGTGCGATTACGCGCCATTTGATTCATATCACCATGTAATGCTGCTGCTGAATGACCTTGAATAGCAAGTTTTTTAGCTAAATCATCTGCACCACGTTTGGTGGCTGAAAAAATAATAGCTTGCGTTACTTCTTCAGAAAGCAATAAATGCTGCAACAATTGATGTTTATGATCATCATTGTCAACCACATGAAGACGTTGTTCAATGTTATCTTGAGTCACTTGCTCTTCTGCTTGTATCCGTTGTGGATTATTTAGCAGATTTTGGGCTAATTTGGCTAATTTACCATCCCAAGTTGCGGTAAACATTAAAGTTTGTCGCGTTTTAGGGGTTAAAGAAGCGACTTGTTCAACCTCATCAATAAATCCCATGTCTAACATACGATCCGCTTCATCAAGTATGAGTATGTTTAAATGAGATAAATCAAGCCGTTTTTGATTAATATGATCAATCAAACGTCCAGGGGTTGCAATCACAACATCAACAGGTTTAGATAATTGTTTAATTTGTGGTGAATAAGACATTCCACCTACTAAACACAGGCTGTTAAATCGCATAAATTTGCCATAACGACGCATTGCCATACTTACTTGGTTAGCAAGCTCTCGCGTCGGTGTCAAAATAAGCACAGAAGGTGTTCCCGTGGCTTTATTCGGATGTTTTTGACTAATAAATGCTTGTAAAGCGGGTAACACAAACGCAGCTGTTTTACCCGTACCTGTTTGTGCAGAAGCGATTAAATCATGACCTTCCAAAATTTTTGGAATAGCTTCTTCTTGCACAGTGGTAGGGGTTTCATAACCAAGCTCACTTAATGAATTGAGAATGCGAGGGTGTAAATTAAGTTGTTTAAAGGACACATATACTCCTTGTTACTGAAAAAAAGTTCTATAAATAGAATCTACATTATACAGTTTTCTTTTCAGGTAAGCAGGTCTTTCAATTTATACCATGCTGAAATTTTTGCAAGCAGTAATGATTTTTAAGATGAAAGTGAGGTAGATAGGTATGATGAGAATATTAATTAAGCCGGTAGCCGTAAAATTGAATGTTAGGAAAAACTAATAGCGCATATTCTTTCCATCGAACAAATTGAGCTTAATTTGTTCAAAATTGCGTAACACCAGATTAGTAAGTTTAAAACTACTTTTTTGTTTATACTCTAAAATTTAATCAGATAAACCACTGGATAGTTTTTAGGCCGCGCTTCAATTTCACCACTTGATTCAATGGCTAAACCATGCTGATGCTCTTCGCTAGTATTTACTTGAATGTCATGAGTATGTTCACCTTGCCAGGTTGTCCAATATTTTTGTGCGTCATCTGCATCACCTGTTATAGCTCGCCTTTCATTACGTAACTTGGAAGTAAACCAATACCCCGTGGCATTAAGTCGATGTTGATGTTTTCCTGCTTTTTTGTTTTTTGCTGTATGCGTATGTTTGCCTGCTTTGAGTGTTTTTCCTTCATGTTGATGCTGCTTATTACTATCAACTTGGTACTGCCCTAAAACTCTTTCTGGATCAAATTGTTTGCCCAAATCCAGACCTCGTAAAAATATTCCGCGAAAATCTGGTAATTTAAAGGTTTCAGAGGCACTTTCACCATAAATATGACCAATTGCTTGATACAAATTCATGTAATTTTGAATGGTAAGCGCTTGCCCTTCACAAACTAACCAGCCTGTGTGATAAAAATTTTGACGTACATCCTCACGCCATTCACCTGCATAAGCCATAACTGTACCTGCTGGAATTAGTTGTGTCACTTCTTTTTCTTTCTCTTCTATGATTTTGAGTAATTCCGCTACAGCTTTGTAGGTACTTTCAACCCGTAAACGCATTTTGTTGTCATGTTCAGTGTTAATACGAATGGCGTTAACTAAATCTTGTCTTAATTTTTCTGATAATTGCTTGATTTCATTTTCACTTGCAGGATCGTCTGGAATGGGTATTTGTTGTAATATTTGTAATTCAGAAACGACAGAAGTCATGGTTTCACTCAAAGGTGTAACCTTGGTCTGAAGTTCATTCAAGGCTTCATTAAGCGTTTGCCGTAAGCTTTCAACATAATCAACACTGGCAGGTTGGTCAGGGAAGGAAATTTCTTTTAAGTGGTTGAATTGGGCAGTTAATTTGTTAACAGAGGTAGGAATGGGCGTGAGTTGTTTTTCTAACGCTAAAATACGATGATAAAGTGGAAAATAAATTGCCGCAGCTGCCAATGCTGCAACGATGATAGCAACGGTGATCATTTGTTTCCAAAGCATCAGCGACGCCTTCTATCTATGGAGAGTGGAGGCGCTGCATTTTTCAGTAAATCACGCACGAAAGGTAAAGTTATTTTGCGTTTCATGGCCAAGGAGGCATAGTCAATTTTTTGTAGCCACTCAATCAAAGTCTGCATATCGCGCGAGCAGTGAGAAACTAGATAATGGGTAATACTATCAGGTAAGTTTAAACCTCGAGTTTTAGCATGTTTTTGCAATGCCTGAATTTTGTCTTCATCTTCTAACGATTGTAGCTGAAAAACTCCTCCCCAATTGAGTCTTGATACCAAATCATTTAAGGTTAAATTGAGTTCATTAGGCGGTACATTGCCCGTGATGATGAGTGGTACACTGTGTTCTTTCAAAATATTAAATAATTGAAATAATTTTTGTTCCCAGGCATCCATACCACAAATTGCTTCTATATCGTCCAAACACACAAAATCTAATTGTTCCATGCCTTCCAACATGGCAGGATCAGTAGCGATAGCGATGCACTGTTGCAAAGGTATGTAGCCTGGTAGTTGATTATGTTGGGCTGCATACTGGCAAATGGCTTGTAACAAATGACTTTTACCTGTACCTATTCCTCCCCATAAGTAAAGGTAGGTTTCTCCTCCACCTTCAATAAATTGATGAATTACTTCATAGACAACTTGGTTTGGCCCAGGTAAGTAGTTGGCAAAAGAAATATTGTCATTCAGCGTGATATTGAGTGGTAGTTGACTGGCCATCACTTAATCCTTTTAATCCCTTCGCAATCGATCAGACACTGCAATAGGGGTTGGATAACGTAACACAATTAAATAGGGGGAAACGATAAAGGTTAAGACAGTCGCAACTTGAATAGCGTAGGAAGCAGATTCACTAATCACTTTTGATTGGGAAGCTAGCACTGCTATCAATAAAGAAAATTCACTGATTTGCCCTAAACGTACCCCAACTTCTAGCGATAGCCGACTATCTTCTCCTAAATATTGAAATAACCATTTGAATATGAGTGGTTTTGTTATTAATAGCATGCCTGCTAACAAGGTAGAAAAAACTAGCACTTCATATAAATTTTGTGTATTCAAACCTGCACCCAGGGAGAAAAAGAATAAAATAAGGAAAAAATCTCTAATAGGCTTTAAGTTTTCAGCAATAAAACGTGCAATGGGGCTACTAGCAAGTGCAACACCGCCAATAAATGCACCTACTTCGTGGGATAATTTTAAAATATGAGCAAGTTCTGCCATGCCTAAACACCAACCAATGGTCATGAGGAAAATATATTCCTGAATTTTATCAAAACGATGAATAAGTTTGATTAAAATATAACGCTCAAAAAGTAATGCAAATCCAATCAGTAACGGTAATCGTAATGCCATTAAAGCAATATCATACAAAGGTGCATTACTTTTTCCAAAGCCTTCAATTAACAGTAACATTATAATGGCAATTAAATCTTGAAAAAGTAAAACTCCAACAATGATTTGCCCTGTATAACGATGATGGAGCACAGTGGTTGGCAACAATTTTAAGCCAATAATTGTGCTCGAAAACATCATGGTAGCGCCAATCACCAGACTATCTTGAAAACTAAAACTAAATCCCAACGCCAGCATCATCCCCATGCCCATAAAAGCCAAGGAACTTAGTAAAGTCACCAAGGTACTTTTACGCATGGTATTAATCAAATCTTGTGGTTCAAGGTGTAACCCAAGTAAGAATAGGAGGAAAGTAATGCCAATCTCCCCAATTTCCTTAAGCAAAGATACATCTTCTACATAACCTAATGCAGAAGGTCCAACCATTACCCCTAATATAATATAGCCAACAACGAGTGCTTGGCGAGCATATAGGGCAACTGTTGCTAAAATCGCTGAACCGGTGAAAATAATAAACATATAGTACACAATGGAATCATGTGCAGGTATTCGAAAAAAACTATCAATGAATTCTGTCATCATACTGAAAAAAATCGTTAGTTGCTAAAAATCGAAACTCAATTGTATCCTACTAGGATAATATGATTACCTATTTGCAAAAGGCAGCACAGAATTTTCTTTTTTAATTAAAGGCATATCCGCCTTAATAAAGAAAAATTGTATAAATAGTAACACATAAATGCTACAAAGTGATTATGTGGAAAGAGGTATCTTGAGACCAACTCATATGAAAAATTCTGAATACTCTTTTTATCTATATTTGTAGCTACCTCCCCTCCCATGCCAACTTTTTTGTTTATCATGTAGTTATTAAATAAAGATAAAACATACAGTTTTTATATGTCCTGTACTGAAATTCTGGTATCTGATTTTTGATGTAAGACAGACCTGGCAGGTTTTGAAAACCTGCCAGGTCTTTTTTGATACTTTCGTCGTTGCCAAAAAACTTGACAAAATAATGTATTTTGTTAATTCTTTAATTTTGTAAATTTTGATTCAGACAAGGAAAAATCATGGACTTAAAGTACTCAGCCTTATTCAGCCTCAATCTTAATGAGTTATTTAAGGATTTAAAAGAAATATTTAAAGAGAAAAATCCAGAGTTCTGTGAATCACTTCACGCTAGTTGGATGGACGCAAACTGGAAAAAATTAGAGAACGATTATAGAAACCGCCTGACTAATTTTTATGGTTTTACCCGTGTGTTGGGCAAAAATGAAAAAATTCCTTTGGAGGGGATTTATACCGATTTGTACGTGTTGGATAAGTTATCAGCCCATCGGCGGTTTAATATTTTTGAGTTGCGAGAAGACCCAGAGAAATTATCTAATGTTGAAAGAAAACACGGTATTGAGGTGGTCAAACAGTTTAAAAATAACCGCTTATTTATTTTAGGTAAACCTGGCGCAGGTAAAACGACCTTTTTGAAATATGTCACCCTACAAGCACTTAAGGGGAAGATTCAAAAATTACCCATTTTTGTGTCTTTGAAAGAATGGGCAGATTCCAAAAAAGAGTTAATGGAATTTATCAAAGAAGGGATTGAAGTTTGTAATTTTCCAAATGCAGAGGCTTTTATTGAGTTAATTTTAAAAAAAGGTCAGGCGATTGTCTTGTTTGATGGGCTAGATGAAGTACAGCAGGAAAAGGGGCAACGGGAGGAACAAATTCGCCTGTTGAAAAATTTTTCTCGTCAGTATTTGTTATCGCCTTGTTTAATTACTTGCCGAATTGCGGCGACAGATTATTCGTTTGAAGATTTTACTTATGTTGAAGTCGCTGATTTTACGGAGGAGCAAAAGGAAAATTATGCGAGAAACTGGTTTGAAGATGAACCGCAGAAATTAGAGAAGTTTTTAGAGGGATTTCAAGAGGACAAACATCAAGGTTTTCGAGAATTAGGCAGTGTCCCTTTATTGTTGAGTTTGCTGTGTTTGCATTTTGAAGAAACCATGACCTTTCCTGAGCGACGGGCTGAATTGTATGAAGAGGCCATTGATGCCTTGTTGAAAAAATGGGACAGTTCTCGCAGTATTCAACGCGATAAAATTTATCATGGCTTATCCATCAAAGCCAAACGCAGTTTATTTGCCAATATTGCTGCGGAAACGTTTGAAAATAAGGACTATTTTATTGAACAAGCGCACTTAGAAAAGAAAGTGGTGGCTTATTTGGAGAAATTACCGCCTTCAGAACACACAACGGAAGATATTGAGGGAGAGGTCGTCTTAAAAAGTATTGAAGCCCAACACGGAATTTTTGTGGAACGTGCCCACAAAATTTACTCTTTTTCTCATTTAACGTTTCAGGAATATTTTACCGCTAAATATATTTGCGAAAATGCGTTGGAAGGCACATTAGCAGGCTTAGTTGAAAATCACCTGTTTGATGAAGAAGGTAAATTAGATAATCGTTGGCGAGAAGTATTTTTATTGACAGTGAGTTTGTTGGACAAAGCAGATAAGTTTTTTGTCTTGTTTCAAAAGCAATTGGACAGTTATATTGGGCAAGATGAGAAGCTAGTGAAGTTTTTACAATGGGCAGAGAAAAAAGCGGGTAGTGTTGATGTGGATCATCATCCAGCAGTCGTTAGAATAGTTTATCTCGCCCGCGCCCGCGCCCTCGACCTCAATTTTGACCTCGCCCGCGCCCGCGCCCTCGACCTCGATTTTGACCTCGCCCGCGCCCGCGACCTCGACCTCGCCCGCGACCGTGCCCTTAAAGCAGATTTTCTGCTTTATTATCTGGTAAAAGTTATCTTATGATTAGTAAACTATCATAAGATAACTTTTACCAGATAATAAAAATTTTGTCAAAATTTATACGTTTTTTTGACGAAACACTTGAAATTATCCTGGAAGCTGAATTAACAGAATTACACCAAGCGTTGAAACAACTGGTTTTACCGCCTATGGATAGGTATGCACCAGAAGAATGGCAAGCTTTTCATCAACAAGTCAAACAACTTGCACAAGAACACCGTGATATTGCCCATGATTGGGATTTTAACAGGGAACAAGTAAAAAGATTGGAAAACTATTTTGCAGCCAATTTATTGCTACTTGATTGCTTAAACCTAGCCACCGTCAGCGACAGAGAGAAAACTAAAGCGGAGTTGGTGAAGTTGAGTACCAAATCATGTCAACATCAATGATATTTGGGTAAGCCAAAAAAATCCCAAGAAAGCAAAGCGATTCCAGGTAAAGTTGATGCACAAAAAAGTAGCGGGAGAAGTCCGTGCAAACCTGCAAATCGCTTGAAGATAAAAGGAGTACTACAAAAAATATCCCCTATTGTTGTACTAATTTTGAGTAAAGGGCAATATACTGTTTAGCACTATTTTTCCAGCTAAAATCTCGGTTCATGCAATTTTGTTGTAATTTACGCCAAGTATTCTTATCTCGGAATGCTTGTAGTGCGCGTTTAATGGTTTGTAATAATTCTCGAGAATCTTCTTTTTCAAACACAAAGCCCGTAGCTAATCCTTGTTGCTCTAGATTTTCTGGCGTGGCATCTATCACCGTATCTGCTAATCCACCTGTACGACGAACGATAGGAATGGTGCCATAACGCATACTGTACATTTGATTGAGACCACAAGGTTCAAATCGAGAAGGCATAATAAAAATATCTGCTGCTGCTTCAATTTGATGTGCTAATTCTTCATTATAACCAAATGTCACACTGACTTTACCCGGCAACATTTCAGCAAGCTGTTGTAGACGATTTTCCAATTCTTGGTCACCGCTCCCTAAAATGACTACTTGCGCTCCTTCTGCGCCATTCACAATTTCAGGAATAATGGGAATAAATAAGTCTAATCCTTTTTGCGAAGTTAAACGAGAAACAACCCCTAGTAGAGGCTTATAACCCGTGGGAGAACGATCAGCTTTGGCTAGAGATAAGCCAAGTTTTTTACGCAAAGCCTGGGCATTTTTTCGTTTACCCGCCAAATTACTTTTGGTATAAGGTGAAAATATATATTGATCGGCTTCAGGATTCCAAAAATTAATGTCCACCCCATTTAAAATACCGGTTAATTGATCATGGCGCAAGGCTAATAAACCATCTAGTCCATTACCAAAAGCAGGGGTTTGAATTTCTCTTGCATAATTTGGACTGACCGTACTAATCCAATCAGAGTAATATAGACCCGCTTTGAGAAAAGACATCATGCCATAAAACTCTAAGCCTAACATATTAAAACTTTCTGGCGGTAAACCAAGTAAGCCGACCATTTCTGCCCCAAATGTCCCTTGATAAGCAACATTATGAATGCTCATAAGGGTACGTGCCCTAGGGGCCGTGCTATAAGCTAAAAATGCTGCTGTTAGTCCAGTCTGCCAGTCATTGCAATGAACCACATCAGGTTTAAATAAGAATTCGTGATCGCCAAACAGTGCGGCGACTTTTGAAAGTAAACCAAAACGTAAAGCATTGTCGGACCAATCGTGGCCAGCAGCCGTTTGATAAGGTCCTCCCTCTCTTTGATAAAGGGCTGGACAATCAATCACGTAAACAGGCGTAAGGCCATCTGGCATGATGCCCGCTAAAATTCTTACTGAGTAATTAAAAAGTTCTAGATCTTCATGAATTTCAAGCAAAGATAATTTTTCTAAGACTTGCGGATAACCTGGTATCAAAATGCGAATGTCGACATCTAGTTGACGTAAGGCAGTTGGTAACGCATGGCTAACATCTCCTAATCCACCTGTTTTAACGAGTGGGTAAGCTTCAGAAGTGGCATACAGGACACGTAATTTTGTCATTATTTAATTAGTTCAATGGAGCATTTGAAAAAAGCAATCATAATGTAGTTGCATGAAATTTTGCAAATTTTTGCGACATCTAATTCAGTTGATTTGTTGATTTAACAATCACAACTGTTATGGCTGCCATCACATTCAGGAGCGGTTTTAGTACAACGGCAGCCGCAAAAAGCAATTGTTTTTTTAGTTTTGATTTCTAAAGCGGTTGACGTAAAATCAGTACCTTCATGAGAGCCATCACAAAAGGGTTGGCTGTTAGATTTACCACAACTGCACCAATAGTAAGTGCCAGGATTTAGCTCTAATACATAAGGGCCTTTTTGAGTACATATTGCTTTTGACATGATAGACTCCGCTTATTGAAAAGATCAAATATTAGCCCATTATACACTCATTTAATACTTGGGTATGAGTAAACAGAATATTACTTTAGTGAATTACTAAGGAATCGGAGTTAAATAGCATCCATCAGTTTTCGATCAGACCTGGCAGGTTTTAAAAACCTGCCAGGTCTTGTTTCTGATTTTATTTAATTCCCGTTCCTAAAGGCACGGTATGCGCGGCATGTATAGTTAAAAACTTTCTAGTAAGAAGATTAACTCGTTTTCTCCAATGCCACAATCTCTCCAATGTGGCAAATACCCGCCATTTTCTGCATGACTTTTAATGATTGTAATGATAGTGTGTTGTACCATTGCAATCAAATCAATAAGATTGGCATTATTTGTGTATCCTGCTTAAGATTAAATAAATAATTAGCATAAAGAAGGAAGTTCTAATGACAAATCATCCCAGTTTATTGCTTGTCGATGATGATCCCTTGATTAGTGAATCTATCGCTTTTGTTCTTAAAGATGCTTTTAGCATGCACATTGCCTCGACTCGTGAAGAAGCAAAACGTTTGCTCTACAGTTTACCTATTTTACCCGATTTAGCCCTTGTAGATTTAGGACTACCACCTTCCCCTCATAGTCCAGATGAAGGTTTTGCCTTGATTCCAGAATTATTAGTTTTTAATCGGTCTATGAAAATTTTAGTCCTTTCAGGGCAAGACACATTAGAAAATGTCAGCCATGCTTTAAGCTTAGGCGCAGCAGATTTTATCCAAAAGCCTTGTGATATGGAGTTGTTAAAAGCGCGTTTAGAACATCAATTGTTGATTTTAAAAGCAGAACTTTCGTTACAAGAAAGAAAAAACGATCTAGCTCAACCTTCAGAAAGTAGCAAAAAACCACTTATTGGTGACAGCCCACCCATGGAAACTTTGCGTAATCAAATTGACCAATTTGCAAACTCACCATTTTCTGTGTTAATTCAAGGAGAATCTGGTACAGGTAAAGAGTTAGTGGCTACCTGCCTCCACACACGTAGCCAACGTACTCATCAACCTTGTTTAACAGTGAACTGCGCAGCATTTACCTCAGAGTTATTGGAAGCGCAATTATTTGGCCATGCCAAAGGTGCTTTCACAGGCGCAGGCTCTACCCGCTCAGGCTTTTTTGAAGAATCAGGCGAAGGCACATTAATTTTAGATGAAATTGGTGAAATGCCCATGCAGCTACAATCAAAGCTATTACGGGTGTTAGAAAATGGCGAATACTACCGTATTGGAGAAACCAAAGTTCGTTATTCGTCCGCTAGAATTATTGCGTCGACAAATCGTGATTTACGTGAAGAAGTTCAAGAAGGCCGATTTCGCGCTGATTTATACCATCGCTTAAGTGTGTTAAATATAAAAGTACCCAATGTTCATGAAAGAGGTTCGGATAAAACGGCATTACTCCATTATTTTCAAGAGTTTTACAAAGATATGGGTACTACGTTTACTTTAAACGACGAAGCCTTAATCGCTTGGAATAACTATTCTTTTCCTGGCAATGTGCGGGAATTACGAAATATCGTCGTGCGTTTAGGGGCCAAATATTCCAATCAAAAAGTTAATAAAACTCAATTAGTAGACGAATTTGAAACACATTTCATATCAAAGCGATCTGACAATATGGATACTAATGAGTCAATTGCTCAACAGCTAAAAACAGGCAGTTTTTCTTTGGATGATGTGTTACTGGAATGGGAAAAACGTTATATTGACAGTGCCTTAGAATTAACTAATGGC
This sequence comes from Thiotrichaceae bacterium, assembly GCA_016745055.1. Lineage (GTDB taxonomy): Bacteria > Pseudomonadota > Gammaproteobacteria > Beggiatoales > Beggiatoaceae > JADGDF01. The sequence continues at coordinate 14,246 of JADGDF010000012.1, forward strand.
AATTTAAGTCAAGCAGCCCGGAAATTAGGCATTAACCGCACAACTTTATATAGTAAAATGCAGCGTTTAAATCGAGGTAATAGTTAGGCTACTCCTAATAAATAGGACTTACGTACTTTATAGTCTCAGAGTAGGATTATTTTTCTTTTACGCCGACAATTCAAAAACTTTGGATTAATATAGGTTTTACGTAAGTCCTAATTTTTAGTAATGAACCATTTAAAACAATCGTACGTATATTTTATTGTTCCCAAGTTCCAAGGCTGTAAAAAAACTCAGAACTAAAGTCGTGAACAAATTAAGAATTGTTGGTAATTAATCATTCATGGAAAAAAAGGAGGATTTCTCTCTTTTTAAACTATCATTCATTCTTTGTTTTAGGTGATGTTTAAACATACTAACCTCTATAATTTTAAAACATATTGAAGATTATAACAGAACATTTGACAATTCATTTCGGTGCTGATTTTTTCAATCCCCTCATGAAAAAGTCCAGGCATTTCATATAGTTTTTTCTGGTTTAGTATTTTCTAAAGATAGACAAAAAGCAAAGCGTTGTCTACCAAAACGTTTGCAAGTGGAATTAACTGCTCATTCCAAATGAATTAGCCCTGCAATGAACCAAAAATCTGTTTGAATTTCTACATTAATCAGTTATGATTTGGCCTTTTTAAGCCATTCCTAACTTTAAAGATATAATAATGAATTCAAGAAAAATTCTGGTCACTAGCGCTTTACCCTATGCAAATGGCTCAATTCACCTCGGTCATCTCATTGAATGTATTCAAACTGATATTTGGGTAAGATTTCAAAAGTTAATTGGTAATCAATGTTACTACGTGTGTGCAGATGATGCGCATGGCACGCCCATTATGTTACGTGCTCAGCGTGAAGGCATTACGCCAGAAACATTAATTGCTAAGGTACATGAAGAACATAGAGCAGATTTTGCAGATTTTGCCATTACTTTTGATAACTATCATACAACCCATAGTCCTGAAAACCGTGAATTGGCCTCACAAATCTATTTAAATTTAAAAGAAAAAGGCCATATCATTAGTAAAATTATCCGCCAGGCGTATGATCCTGTTCAGGAAATGTTTTTGCCTGATCGTTTTATCCGAGGAAATTGCCCACACTGTGGTGCAGAAGATCAATATGGTGATAATTGTGAGGTGTGTAACCGTACCTATTCTCCAACCGAATTAAAAAATCCCGTGTCTGCTGTTTCTGGTGCGACGCCCGTTGAAAAAGAATCTGAACATTTTTTTGTGAATTTACAAGATTTTGAACCAATGCTCAGAGAGTGGACGAAAAGTGAAGCCTTGCAACCTGAAGTGACGCACAAATTAAATGAATGGTTTGAAGCAGGTTTAAAACCTTGGGATATTTCCCGTGATGCGCCTTATTTTGGTTTTGAAATTCCTGAAGCGCCAGATAAATATTTTTACGTATGGTTAGATGCGCCAATTGGTTACATTGCCAGTTTTAAAAATTTATGCGCAAAACAAGGGATGGATTTTGACGAATTTTGGGGACCTGACAGCCAAGTTGAACTTTATCATTTTATTGGTAAAGACATTATGTATTTTCATACACTGTTTTGGCCTGCAATGTTGACCGGCGGTGGCTTTAGAAAGCCTACGGCTGTATTTGTACACGGGTTTTTGACTGCTGATGGTCACAAAATGTCTAAATCTCGTGGTACTTTTATTAATGCTCGTACTTACTTAAATCATTTAAATCCTGAGTATTTGCGCTACTATTTTGCGGCCAAACTAGGAAGTAAAATTGATGATGTTGATTTAAATTTGGACGATTTTTTACATCGCGTCAATGCTGATTTAGTGGGTAAAGTAGTGAATATTGCCAGCCGTTGCGCGGGCTTTATTACCAAACGTTTTGAAGGTAAATTAGCCGCAGAATTACATAATGCAACCTTATATCAACAACTGATTGATGAAGGTAACGCCATTGCTAACGCTTATGAGCAACGGGATTATAATCGTGCCGTGCGCGATATTATGCAATTGGCAGACAAAGCAAATCAGTACATTGACGAATATAAACCCTGGGTGATTGCTAAACAGGAAGGTCAAGATGCAGAATTACAAGCTGTATGTAGTCAGGGCATTAATCTATTTCGCGTGTTAATGGGATATTTGTCGCCGATTTTACCCGTGATGACTCAAAAAGTGGAAGAATTCTTAGCGGCTCCCGTGACTTGGCAACCAGAACCGTTATTAAATCATACAGTGCAACCTTTTCAACCTTTGATGAAGCGGGTAGAACAAAAGCAAATTGATGCGATGATTGAAGCGTCGACAGACAATTTAGCCAAAGCTCCCCCTGCAAAGAAAGCAGCAGATAAGCCTAAGTCTAACGATCCGATAGCACCTACGATTCAATACGATGATTTTGCCAAAGTCGATTTGCGAGTGGCTAAAATCGTTAATGCAGAACCCGTAGAAGGGGCGGATAAATTGTTGCGTTTAACTTTGGATATTGGGGAAGAAAAAACGCGTAATGTCTTTGCTGGGATAAAAGATGCCTATGATCCTGAAAAGCTCATTGGCCGCATGACAGTGATGGTTGCAAATCTGGAACCCCGCAAAATGCGTTTTGGTCTTTCAGAAGGCATGGTACTGGCTGCTGGGCCTGGTAAAAAGGATTTATGGATTTTATCCCCGGATGACGGTGCACAAGCGGGTATGCGGATAAAGTAAGCCACAATTACCCGTTAAGTCGGTTTAATCCAAAACAGCCTCAACTCTCCATGGGTTGGGGCCTCTTTTTTTCTGAAATAATTGCTAACATTATAATGACTAACAAACACGATGGCTAAAATTTTAATTACAGGCGTGGCAGGCTTCATTGGCTCTGCACTGGCATTACGTTTATTAGAAAAAAACAATGAAGTTGTGGGTATTGATAATCTCAATGATTACTATCCTGTTCAACTGAAAAAAGCGCGTTTGGCACGTACTGAAGCTTTTGAACAGTTTGACTTTATTTACGGCGATATTGCTGATCGAGAGTTCATGGCTGAAATATTTCAGCAACATGATTTTGATGTCGTGGTTAATTTGGCAGCGCAAGCGGGTGTGCGCCATTCTATCAGTCATCCCTACCCTTATGTGGATACCAATATCACTGGTTTTTTGAATATTTTGGAAGGTTGTCGATATCAACATGTTAAGCATCTGGTATTTGCTTCTTCAAGCTCTGTTTATGGCGCGAATACTAAACAACCTTTTTCTGAGCATGACAGTGTTAATCATCCCATTTCTCTGTATGCAGCCTCTAAAAAAGCGAATGAGTTAATGGCCCACAGTTATGCCCATTTATATGGTTTGCCTTGCACTGGTTTACGTTTTTTTACGGTTTACGGACCTTGGATGCGTCCTGATGCGGCTTTATTCAAGTTTACTCAGGGTATTTTAGCAGGCCAACCTATTTCTGTTTTTAATCACGGCAAAATGGTGCGTGATTTTACTTATATTGATGACATTATTGAAAGTACCCTGCGAGTGATTGAAAATCCTGCTGAAGCTAATGGACATTGGCAAAGTGATGCGCCTGATCCGGCAACCAGTTATGCGCCCTACCGTATTTTTAACGTTGGTAATCACACACCCGTGCCTTTGATGCGTTATATTGAAATATTGGAAACCTGTTTAGGTAAAAAGGCTAATATTAATTTTATGTCTATGCAACCAGGAGATGTGCCAGAAACAGTGTCAGACGTGACGCACTTACAAACTGTTGTCAATTTTCAGCCACAAAAAGCCATTGAAACGGGTATTGTTAACTTTGTCGATTGGTATCTCAATTTTTATCAGGTAAATTCATGCGCCAAATAGTGTTAGATACAGAAACAACTGGGATTGATCCCAAACAAGGTCATCGTTTAATTGAAATTGGTTGTATTGAAATGATAGACCGACGCATCACCGAACGTGCTTATCATCAATATATCCAGCCTGATCGTGCAATTGATAAAGGGGCACAAGACGTTCATGGCATTAGCAATGAATTCTTAAAAGATAAACCACGTTTTGCAGAAATCGTGGATGATTTTATGGGGTTCATTAAGGACAGCCAATTAATTATTCACAATGCACCTTTTGACACGGGCTTTATTAATCACGAATTGACTCGATTAAAACAAAACTGGAAACCTGTATCACACTATTGTGAAGTGATTGATACCTTGCCTATGGCCAGGAAACAACACCCAGGTCAAAGAAATTCGTTGGATGCTCTTTGTAAGCGTTATAATATTGATAATTCGCAACGGCAGTTACATGGCGCATTATTGGATGCAGGCTTGTTAGCAGAAGTTTATCTTGCAATGACAGGGGGGCAAGTCAGCTTTTTTGCTCAAAAATCGCAGGCACAAATGCATGAGCAAACACATATGATTAAACGTGTCAATATTGCTAAAGGGAGTTTAATCGTTATTCAGCCGACAAAAGAAGAACTCGCGGCTCACCAATATTGTTTAGAAACCATTGATAAAGCCAGTAAAGGTGAATGTTTATGGTTGAAGCTACCAGGAAGCAATTTAGATTAAGTATATAACCTTCAGCAAGTTTAACACTAGCAGGAATGCAAAACTTGTTTTGCAAGGTCAATTTTGCACGCTGTTCTGCAAAATAACAAAAAGGTATAAAGTATATGTCTGAATTTACACAAGAATTTAAAAAAATTACCCGAGAAGGTTTGTGGCAAAATAATATTGGTTTTGTGCAATTACTTGGTTTATGTCCATTACTTGCGGTTACAGGCACTTTTATCAATGGTTTAGGCTTAGGTATCGTCACAACTTTAGTGTTGATTGCTTCTAACGTGATGGTCTCGTTAATTCGCAAACGAATCCCTTCCGAAGCACGTTTGCCCATTTTTGTATTAATCATTGCTTCATTTGTCACCGCGCTTGAAATGTTGACAAAGGCCTTTTTCTACGATTTATATCTGGTTTTAGGTATTTTTATTCCGCTCATTGTCACAAACTGTTCGGTAATAGGCCGCGCTGAAGTTTATGCCTCCAAAAATCCGGTACATTATGCTTTTGTAGATGGTTTAATGATGGGCATTGGATTTACTTTGGCCTTAGTAATGTTAGGCAGTCTGCGAGAATTACTTGGACAAGGCACCTTATTTTCTCAAGCAGAACTCATGTTTGGTCAAGGTGCAGAATGGATGACAATCAAAGTTATCCAAGACTACCAAGGATTTTTATTAGCCATTTTACCCCCTGGCGCATTTTTTGGATTAGGTTTACTCATTGCTTTAAAAAATTCATTTGAGCAAAAAGTGAATTAGCTTAAATTCACTGGGAACAAAATAAAATTGTAAAAACATGACTTCAACTACAATTCTGTCGTTAGACCCTTTAAAAATAAATTTATCTGGCATCAATCTTATTGAAGCCAGTGCAGGTACGGGAAAAACCTATACCATCGCTACATTATTTGTGCGTTTAGTATTAGAAAAAGGATTAGATGTTGATCGCTTATTGGTCGTGACTTTTACTGAAGCAGCAACAGCAGAATTACGCGATAGAATTCGTCAACGTTTACGAGAAACTTTAAATGTATTTCAAGGCCAAGAAACCAAAGATACAACGTTGGGTGAACTTGTTCAACATTACGTCGAACCCGAGGATAAAAATCGTGCCATTAAATTACTTGAGAGAGCTTTACGTAGTTTTGATCAAGCTGTTATTCACACTATTCATGGGTTTTGCTCTCAATTATTGAAAAATTTTGCCTTTGAAAGTGGAATTCTGTTTGATAGCCAATTAACTCAAGAAAAATCAGTTTTACTTCGAGCCATTGCAGAAGATTTCTGGCGACAGCAATTTTATAACAGTGACCCTTTATTTATAGATTATTTGCTTACTAGTGGTTATGAATCTCCTTATCACTTACTTGCAGATTTGGAAGGTGGAAGATATATCAATCAACCTTTTTTAACTATCATTCCAAACCTTGAAAAACCAATAATCTATGAACATGGACAACGGGAATTTATCAATTTATACCAGAAAGCTAAAGAATATTGGCAAAACGATAAAGAAATCATAGAAAACTTACTTTTAACAAATAAAGGGTTGAATGGTAATAAATATCGTAAAAAATCAATTCCCGCTTGGTGCCAGGCATTAGATGTTTTATTTAATGGCTCACTTGTCACAGTAATTTTCCCAGAAAAGTTTGAAAAATTTACAGCCTCAACGTTGCAAGAAAGTGTCAAAAAAGGGGAAATACCTCCAAAACATAATTTTTTTCATCTTTGTGAAGAATTACAACAATCTCAGCAGTTGTTGGTAGAAAAATTTGAACAACATTTATTATATTTAAAACTAACCTTACTCAAATATACTGAAAGCCAATTAAAACGTAGAAAACATCAAAACAATACCCACGATTTTGATGATTTATTACTGAATGTCTATAATGCACTTAAAAATCCAGCACAGGGTCAAAAGTTTGCTTCCTTAATTCGACAGCGCTATCCAGTTGTATTGATTGATGAATTTCAAGATACTGATCCAGTACAGTATGAAATATTTAGAAGAATTTATCTCACAAAAAAGCCAAAATATGCCCTTTTTCTAATTGGAGACCCTAAACAATCTATTTACAGTTTTCGGGGTGCAGATATTTTCACCTACATGAAAGCTTGTGAAGATGCGCAATTTCACTATACTTTAGATAAAAATTGGCGTTCGCAATCCACTTTAATTCAGGCCACCAATGCCCTATTTGAGCAGACCAAAAATCCCTTCATTTTTAAATCTATTCCCTTTTATCCTGCACTCTCTGCAAAACCAATATCAGAGCAAACTAATTTAAAAATTGCAGATAATACTCCAGCACCCCTAAAAATCTGGTTTATTTCAAAAAATCCCCAACAAGACAAGTTAACTAAAGAAAGCGGTCGTCATGCTATTTATCATGCGATTGGTGAGGAAATCATCCACTTATTAACTTCAAAAACATTAATGGGTAATACGCCAGTCACAGCCGGTGATATTGCAATTTTAGTGAGAACCAACCAACAATCAAGAGAATTACAAAATATACTTACCAAATTGCAAATTCCCAGCGTGTTATACAGCCGTGAAAGTGTATTTTTATCGCGGGAAGCTGTCAATATAGAAAGAGTTTTATTCGCCATTGCTGAACCCAATCACGACGCAGTAGTAAAAGCCGCTTTAACCACTGATATATTCGGCATGTCGGGTAATACAGTCTATGAACTGGCTTCAAATACTCATCAATGGCAACGCTATTTAAACAGTTTCCAGCGCTATCATATTCTATGGCAAAAACAAGGCTTTATTTTCATGTTTCGCAAATTGTTGAACAATGGTGCAATTGCAGAAAGATTATTGGCTTATCATGATGGTGAAAGACGATTAACCAATGTTCTACACTTAAGCGAATTATTACAACGGGCAGAAACAGAACAAAAATTAGGCATGACAGGATTGTGTTCTTGGTTAACGACTCAGTTGCTCTCTGTCAAGGCTAAAAGTGGTAAAAATGATGCTGAAGAACAACAATTACGTTTAGAAAGTGATGAAAAACGGGTCAAAATCGTTACAATCCACAAAAGTAAAGGTTTAGAGTATCCTATCGTTTTTTGTCCAACCATGTGGGATGCAAAATCAAAAAATTCAAAAACTTGTGTTTTTCATGATGAAAATAATCGCTTAATCTTAGACTTAGGTTCAAAAAATAAAGAAAATCACCAAAATCAAGCTTTGGAAGAAGAAAAAGCGGAAAATTTACGATTGTTCTACGTCGCTGTGACACGTGCTAAACATCGTTGTTATTTAGCTTGGGGTGGCTTTAACAATGCAGATCAGTCAGCGCTTGGTCATCTAATTTACCAAAATTCGTCGATTGATATAGTAAAAAGTGATAATGCAACTTTATTAAAACCATTACAGCATTTGGCTGAACATGCCGAACATACCATTGATATTTCAGATTTGCCTCAAAGTCAAAATGTTTATCAACGACCTATTGAAAATAAGGTAAATTTGCAGTCACGCCATTTTACGGGCGACATCAAACACCAGTGGCAAATGACCAGTTTTACTGCTTTGGTTTCTAATGCAGAAGTGAGTGAACAACCCGATCATGATGGAAAATTTGTAGAATGGACGTTTCGTGAAAAAACATTCCAAAGTTTGACAATAAACATTTTTCAATTTCCAGGTGGCGCACGTACTGGAAATTTCATGCATAGTATTTTTGAAAATATTGATTTTACTAAGCCCAATGAAGAGGAAATAGTCAAACAGCTCAGAAATTACGGTTATGATACAGAGAAATGGAAAAATATTGTTATGGATATGGTTGTCAATGTTATTACAACACCCTTACTTTTGGGAGAAAGTGCATTTACCTTAGCTAATATTAATCGCCAGTCACGTCTTAATGAATTAGAATTTTACTACGCTTTAAATAACCAAGTTACTTCACAAGGTTTGCAAATGATTTTTGCAGATTATGGGCATGAAAACGTGAAATTTCAGGAGATGATGCAAAAGTTCACTTTTTCTCCTACACAAGGCATGATGAAAGGTTATATTGACATGGTGTTTTGTTATCAAGACAAGTACTATTTGGTAGATTATAAATCCAATTTGTTGGGTGAAACGCTCGAAGACTACACTCATCCAAACATTGAACAAGTAATGCAAAAAGAATTGTATATTTTACAGTATCATATTTATACAGTGGCATTACATCGTTATTTAGGTCATCGCCTCAAAAATTACAATTATACACAGCATTTTGGGGGTGTTTTATATTTGTTTTTAAGAGGAATGCAACCTAATTCAGGACCAAAATACGGCATTTACTATGATTTGCCCAATCAAACATTGATTGAAAATTTATCTGATTATTTTTCTAAATAGTATTGAGTAAATTCCACTCTAAAGTTGCTCCGTTACCCAAATCCACCATGATTTTCTGCTAAAAAGCTTTCTAGCCTTGCTCAAGAACTTAAGAAATTTTAAAGAACAGATTTTTGTGGAGTAAAATTCTTACCTAAATAGATTATCGTTTTTTTTAAACTAATAGCGATTGATTTTATCAATTTTTCTTGGTATTTTTATAATTCATTAAATTTAAAATCGTTTGCTATTTAGCTAACTGGGTCAAAATACATGATAATTGATAGTGTAGAAGAACGCCGACAGTATGAGCGAGTAAAGCCAAATCCTGCGCAGTGGAGTATCCATTTTTATAAAGGATCGATGAAGCTGATTGATATTAGTTTAGGGGGTGCCCGCGTTCATTTAAATGAACCTGTAAAAAAATTACAGTTACTTGATATTGAAATTACTTTACCAGATAAATCTAGAATATTTTGCAAAGCAAGTGTAGCATGGGTTACTCAATTACCTGTTTGGTCACCCATGGGATTTGATGCAGGGTTACAATTCTCTGCAATAGCCGATGCTAAACGCAAGCATTTAGCGGGTATTTTACAAATTCCCTGTATTCTTTAAATAAAATGGCGGATGACACTACCACTTATCCTCCTTAACTAGTTATGAGTTGTACTTTTGGTATGTACTTCACATTTAGAAGATTTTGAAAATCTATATTCTGAGACTGAATTTTGCAGCAGATGTGGATATTAAGCATGACAAGGTTATAAATTTACCTACCCTTTTGAATTGCTGCTAGCACTTGCACCAGGCTATCTTCGTTAATTTCTTGTAATATTACCTTTGATATTTCATAAATGCATATTGTGGGTACTACAAGTTCTGCAATTTCTTTTATTGGGGCTGAAAATATTCCAGAATTATTACCGCCTTCAAAATATTCAAGCCAACCTGAAGTATCTAAAACATTCATACTCTGTCTTTTTCTCTGCTGAAATTTGTATCAATGCCACTGAGAAAACCTTCAAGTTCACTAATATCTTTTTCAAGAATTAACTCAATTCTATTTTCATATTGCACAACTTGCATTTTTTGGCCGGGCATTATGCACAGTGATTCTCTAATTTCTTTAGAGATGGCAACTTGTTAATATTTCAGTGAAACTTTTACGCGTAACATGGCTTAACTCTATCAATAGAAATGCGTATTACGCTAGTCTCATCGATCATTGTTATCAAGCTCTAACAATTACACTTACTGTTTGGAATTAAGTAAGACGGGCAACAAAAAGACGTTTGCCCACCTTACTCGACTAGTCCGCATAGAAATAGTGCTGAATGATTTAATGCTGTTCCATTTTTCAAGATGGCGGATGACGTTACCGCTTATCCGCCTTACGTGATATATAAAAAGTCCCGTGGCGTAATAATTTCAATATTGTTAAATGGGTTAAGAATAAGTAAATCTTGATCGCCAGTAATTATGTAATCAGCTTTTCCTTCCATAGCTAACTCAAGAAATTTATTATCTTTGATATCACGATAAATAGTGATTGTTTGGGTGACTTCTATCAAAATACTTTGAGTTATTAACGTTTGAACAAATAGTGCTGCTCTGCATCTGTAATGTATTTTTTAAATTTATCTCTATTTTAAGACATCACTCAGTTCTGTTATAGTCGCTGTAGATAATAAAATTTCAGCTATTTTTAATGAGTTATCAAAAACTTGCTTTGGTCTAGATTGCTTAAATAATAAAGCACTGACCAATGTATTAGTATCTAGTACAACACGCATTTATTATTTATCTACTATGTAATTTGACGGAATCCTGCATTTTTAGGTAAACGAGTTTTAGAAAATTTCATCCCCAGTTTGTGTCACGCAAGCGTGCCATCAATACTTCTAACAATTGTTCTAGTATTTCTGGTGTTAAGCCACGTTGTTGCGCACGTAGACTTATTGTGTCCATTAGAAGTTCTAAGAAACTAGGTAGTTGTTTATGTTCATTCAATAACAAACCAAAAAGGTATTGTAGTTTTTTTCTTTCTACTATGAAATTTGACGGAATTCCGCATTTTTAGGTAAACGAGTTTTGGATAATTTCATCCACGGTTTGTGTCACGAAAACGTGTCATGGGAAGCTTCTTTTGGTTTCGATTGATCAGCTAGTCTCCTATATATCCGACCAGAGGAATGAATATGTGGAGTATTGTGACTCATGGGAATGCCAAGAATCAGTATTGATTTCCCTTCAACTAAACCGATTTGCTCAAGCGGTCCGTCTATCACTTTTTCTTCATACAGAATTTCTGGGTTGACATGCGCAGCAGATGCTTCACGAATATCTCTTGAAACCTTCTCTAAATCAGCTTTTGGCATTCCAACAAATTCTGAAGGGGTTCGACTTCCATCTGAACTTTCTTCGACACCAAGAATTAACCAACCACCATATTGGTTAGCAAAAGCTGACATATGCTTCGCAAGGTCAATTACTTTAAGTCCTTTAACTTTGTAGTCAATATACCAACCCTCAGACACTTCCTTCAATAGAAGTAAATCTTCAGCATCAATCTTTTCAAGCTCTTTCTTAAAGGGGTAATAAGAATAGTTCAGCAAATTTTATTCTCCCAAACAATGAAATTTAGCAGCATAATGTATATGGAGTCGAACTGTATCCTTTCACCACTTGAAAATCAAGTATAAATTTGAGGTATTTTAAATACAGTCGCTCATAAAAAAACTTGACAATCAAAAGCAAAACTTCATACTTTTCCTGACTCTAAAAATAAAGTAAAAAGGAGGTTAAATGGGACATCCACTTACATTAGAACTACCAGAAAATGTTTATCAATTACTTCAGAAAACAGCAACTCAAACGGGACAACAACCTGAAGTTTTAGCGGTTCAATGGCTAAAACAAATAAGCCAACAACAAGAAACTGACCCTTTAGAAAAGTTTATTGGTGCTTTTGAGAGTAATATTCCCAATTGGGCTGATGAACACGATAAATATATCGGGCAATCCTTAATACGCTAAAAATCTCACCATTAATTGAAATTATTCACATAGATTTCACAATTGATAGCCAAACTTGGTAATTGTTAACTCAGCGTGAAGATAAAAATTGGAGTTTGGTCGATTGTTCCAGTTTTGTGATTATGCACCAGCATCATCTAATGGAAGATCTCACAACAGATCATCATTTTGAGCAAGCAGGTTTTATCCGATTACTCAAATAAATTTCCATATAGACTTGACAATCAAACGCAAAACTTCATACTTTTCCTAATTTCTCGGAAAGTAAGCTCTTTCAAAGAAGACCTGGCAGGTTTTTAAAACCTGCCAGGTCTAAGTGGCAATTTATAAATTAAGAACAACGTAAAACACTTTGTCATAACCATTTCGCACAAGTTTCCAAAAATAATGAGGTTACACTATGCCTTTTCGTCCGCGCTATACAGGACTTATTGACAAATATCGTGATCGTTTACCGGTGCACGATGACACACGCATTATTAGTTTAGGGGAAGGCAATACACCATTGATTCGCTTGAACAACATTTCACGCCAACTTGATAAAGAAGTGGATATTTACGTAAAGTATGAAGGTTTGAATCCTACTGGTTCTTTCAAGGATCGCGGGATGACAATGGCAATTACCAAAGCCATTGATGCCAACAGTAAAGCTGTGATTTGTGCCAGTACGGGGAACACTTCAGCCAGTGCTGCTGCTTATAGCGCCAGAGCGGGCATTATCCCTTTCGTACTGATTCCTGATGGTAAAATTGCGTTAGGGAAATTGGCACAAGCGATGATGCATGGGGCGGTAGTGATTCAAATTCAAGGAAACTTTGATGATGGGATGCGTTTAGTCAAGGAAGTTGCTGAACAAGCGCCGATTACCATTGTGAACTCTATTAATCCTTATCGCTTACAGGGCCAAAAAACAGCAGCGTTTGAAATTATTGAGGAATTAGGCAAAGCGCCTGATTATCATTGTTTGCCTTTAGGGAATGCAGGCAATATTTCTGCTTACTGGATGGGCTATAATGAGTATTTCCAAACAGGTATTGTTAACCAGCGTCCGAAAATGTGTGCGTATCAAGCCAGTGGCGCAGCACCCTTTTTGCGGGGGCATCCAGTAGAAAATCCAGAAACGGTGGCCACCGCCATTCGCATTGGTAATCCACAAAGTTGGGATAAAGCTTGGGCTGCGCAAAAAGAGTCTGGTGGTTGGTTTGATGAATTTGATGATCAAGATATTTTAGCAGCACAAAAACTGTTAGCGGAAAAAGAAGGTATTTTTTGTGAGCCAGCCTCAGCAATTTCAATTGCAGGGGTTATGCGTGATGTAAAAAGTGGTAAAATTCCTGAAGGCAGCGTTGTAACTTGTACATTAACAGGACATGGATTAAAAGACCCTGATACTGCAATTCAGCAATGCACCGTGCAACCTATTAAAATTAAAGCAGAATTGGCAGAAGTCAAAAATGCCATTTTACAAAATATGGGTTAGACAATAAAATGACAACAGTTTTAATTTAAACCCTGAAGGAGGCTTTATGGACACCGAATTAATTGGTAAAAGTTGGGATGCATTAGGGGAGAAACAAAGAGAGTTTATCAATACTTTCTACCATCGTTTTTTGGAAAAGTATCCTCAGTATAAACCACTCTTTCCTTCTTCTCGTGATGCCATGGACAAGCTCATGGACAAAGTCGTACGAACCATGGCGCTTGTTGCAAGAATTGCGGGTGACACGGAAATTTTACACCCTCAATTGATGAAATTGGGCCAAAAACACCGCCGTTTGAACTTAAGCAAGGAAGATTTAGAAAATTTTAAAGAAATTTTTCTGGAAACATTATCTGACTTCTGCGAAGAAAAGTGTATGACTGTATGGGCACAAGCATTTGATGAGTATATTATTCCTTACATGGTTTATGGTTTAGAATATACTATGTCCAATCAGTACGTCAAAACCGTACTCAAATCACAGACCAGCACTCGTAACCAATTTTTGGGTACAGTTTCCAGCGTTATCCATAATGATCTCAATGCAGAGGTGGTGGTCAAACTACGTGGTGAAGAAGAGTTTGTCGCTGAAATCACCACTGCTGGTTTGAAACGTATGGGGCTTAAGGAAGGGATGAAAGTTTATGTTTTGATCAGAGCACCTCAAATCATGTTAATGCATGCAGATAGTACGTTGAAAGTTAGTAGTCGTAATGTCATGCGCGGCCGCATTGTTGATTCAGCCGTTGGTGCAAACAGTGTACGAGTTATGATTGAAATGCAAGGTGGCAGTGTAATTCATTCCATTGTTACCAAAGAAGCGGCAGAAGAATTAGGCATTAAAGAAGGCGAAAGAGTCTGTGCTTTCTTTAGAGCCAGTGACGTTGTCTTAGCCGTGAGTACTTAATTTTTAAAAGTGTTTCGGGAGTTTTCCCGAAACCTCAATGTTGTTTTTGAAGGAAGAAATGCTATGGATCATCCAATTGTCGTGGCTATTATTGTATTTGTCAGTATTTATATTGCTTTTTTACTTATTCGCTTATTGGCAGACATGTTTATCGTTGGGATAGCATTAGCTTGCGCTGTGGCTGCTTATAGTTTGATAGGGTTTGATTTGTATCCAGCCTTTCGTGATGCCTTAATGGTTGATATTGGCCTTTTGGCAAAGCTAGGTGTCAATTTACCCCAACAACCTGAAACTTGGGCAGTTTATACAATTGCAGGATTGATTGCCATTGTAGGCGTCATTGCGTGTGTCCCTTTTCTCCCGTTTTCTGCCACCTACCGTAAAATGTTAGGCGTAGAAAAACTGTCTCGCAAAGAAGAAGCAAAAATTAAGCAATGGGTACAAGAGGAACTGAAAAAAGATTTAGAAGATGCGTCACTAAATGATTAAATTCAGGCTATCACTTTATGGCCAATTTATTTGAAACTGCCTATGACTGTATTATGGTTACCGATCCACTTGAAAAAGTGCGGACAACCCAAGAAGTTGCCCAACTTTGGCGGAATGCGCAATTATCTGTTACAACCGTCCATCTGATTTCTATTCCTACGCCAGGACAACCTGTCAATTTACAATTAGTTTCGCCAAAGCAATTACCTCAGCGCAAATTAAGCACGTTAGAAGGACGTGCTGCTTTATTGCATGCTTTGGCTCATATTGAATTCAATGCTATTAATTTAGCCTGGGATGCTATTTACCGCTTCCATGATTTACCCACTGAATTTTACACTGATTGGATTCAAATTGCTGAAGAGGAAAGCCAACATTTTGCGCTATTGCAAGCACAATTGCAGCAATTGGGTTACGATTATGGAGATTTTCCTGCCCACAATGGTCTATGGGAAATGGCTGTGGATACTGCCCACGATCCGCTAGTACGCATGGCACTAGTACCACGCGTATTAGAAGCGCGAGGATTGGACGCCACGCCACCAATCATTGCCAAACTAGAACAACAAGATTTACAGGCCATTGTTGATATTTTACACATCATTTTACGAGATGAAATTGGCCATGTTGCAGCCGGCACACGTTGGTTCAATTATCTTTGTAATATTCAACAGTTGTCTCCACAAGCGACATTTTCATCCTTAATTTATAAATATTTCAAAGGTCGTCTAAAAGGACAATTTAATATTGAAGCCCGTTTAGCCGCAGGTTTCACACAAGCAGAATTGAATTATTTAAAAACAACTTTTGGCTAAATAGCTACGGCTACTTAAGCTGGACGGAGTATGTAACCTCGTTCATAACGTTTGGAAGCAAGTTACAAACCTACACCCGTGGAATTACCTTTCCCTTTATTTGTGGCGTTGGTTATGTACTGAGTTCAGTTTTTTCAGGATGTTTATCATTTTTTGAAGATAAAGGGTAAAAAATTTTTAGGAAAATGTTGACAATTAAAAATTAGCCGCTATAATGTTCAACTTCAAATGCGGGAATAGCTCAGTGGTAGAGCACAACCTTGCCAAGGTTGGGGTCGCGAGTTCAAGTCTCGTTTCCCGCTCCAATTTATATCTAAAAAATAGTCCTGCTTTTTTAAATACGCATAAGTTTACACCTCAATTGCTTAATTTAAATAATCAATTCAGGCTGAGTGGCAGAGTGGTTATGCAGCGGCCTGCAAAGCCGTGGACATCGGTTCGATTCCGTTCTCAGCCTCCATAGTGACTTTGGTTTAGGAACATTTTTAGAACAAATAAAGCCCGGGTGGCGAAATTTGGTAGACGCAAGGGACTTAAGTTAATTTGAGCACTTAAGGCGAAATCTTTAGGTGAATGGAGTCTAATTCGGTGAAACCTGTAAAATGGCAACCCCGAGCTAAGCTTACCCAAAGGTAAGAAAGTGTAGAGACCATACGGCTCCTACCTGACTGCTGAAAAGTAAAAGGTAAAGATAGGGTCCAGACCACAAACACTTAGTGTGGCAGTGAAAACTGTAGCTGGTAAGAAAATCCCTCGGTACAAAATACCGTGCCGGTTCGAGTCCGGCCCCGGGCACCATTTTAATGAGTAAGTTGCTTGCTGAACATTTAAGCTATGTATACAGCCTATTTTGGACTTACTACAACCCCTTTTGCCTTAACGCCTGATCCCCACTTCCTTTATTTAAGTGAACGTCACCGTGAAGCGCTTGCTCACTTACTTTATGGCGCAAACGAAGGTTCGGGATTTGTCCTATTGACAGGAGAAGTTGGTACAGGAAAAACAACCCTATGTCGTTGTTTAATAGAGCAATTACCACCAACAGTGGATATCGCTTTATTATTAAATCCCCGTTTGACATCCACCGAATTATTAGCGGCCATTTTTGACGAGTTGCGCATTGCTTATAATCGAACCTCTTTTTCCCTCCGAGATTATATTGATACGCTTAATACCTATTTGCTAACTGCACATTCTGTAGGGCGTCGTACAGTTTTAATTCTGGACGAAGCACAAAATTTGTCTCCTGATGTGCTGGAACAAGTTCGATTATTAACCAATTTAGAAACAGCAAGTACCAAATTATTACAAATTATTTTAGTTGGCCAACCCGAATTAAATACTTTGCTTAAACGCACTAACTTACGCCAGTTATCCCAACGTATCACGGCACGTTACCATTTGTTGCCGCTATCAGCTAAAGATACAAAATCCTACGTTAATCATCGTTTATCCGTTAGTGGCGCCCGTAAAAGCTTATTTACAGGCTCAGCGACACGTTTAATTCACCACTATTCTGGTGGCGTACCACGATTAATTAATATTATTTGTGACCGATCCTTATTAGGAGGATATGTTAATCATCAAAATCCTGTGGGTAAACGTATTGTTCACCGAGCTGTACAGGAAATTAAAGGGGAAAATGTTGTAGGCCGTTCTCACTTGGGATGGTTAACAACGTTATTATTTTTGACAATATTACTGGCAGGTGGATTTTTGTGGTGGAATAAACAACTTACCCCCATATTGCCAACAACGAAACTCGTTGATTTACCCATTGAACCTGCGCCTTTACAAACAACCAATTTTGCAGAAAGTAAGCTTGAAACATCGACGGTTGGGTTGCCTAGTGCACTTAAAGCAACTGAGGCTGAAACAACCGATTTACCAACAACCTTGCCAGCTTTACTGCATGCAAAACAAACAGACAATCATGCCAGTGCCGCTTTTTCTGCTTTATTTAATCAATGGCAAATGGATTTTCAAGGTTTACAAGGTAAAACGGCGTGTGAGAAAGCTAAAACTAAAGGACTACTCTGTATCCATCGCACAGGCACTTGGAAAGATATTCGTTATTATAATCGTCCAACCGTGATTGAATTAGTGACAGATAGAGGTGAACCTTTATTAGCGACTGTCACACGTTTGCGTGATCAGGTTGCAACCATAAGTTTTTTAGGACAAACTTTTGAGTTACCTCTAAAAGAAATACAAGAATATTGGTTAGGACAATTTTTGTTACTTTGGCATCCGCCCAGTTTACCACCACCCACTCTAAGACGGGGTAAATCAGACAAAGCTGTTGTTTGGCTACGGAAAAGTTTAAATACTTTAGCAGGAAAGTCTTCAAATCGACGTTTATCTTCACGTTTTGATAATAAGCTTAGAAAAAAAGTTATTACTTTCCAAAGAGAGCAAAAGCTGGTTGCAGATGGCGTAGTAGGAGAAAAGACCTTTTTAGTTTTAAATACGCTGTTAGGCGTATCTCCACGATTGTGGTAGTTTTAATGATCTTTCACAAATGGGCAACAATTCATGACACCCTAATTAATCTACGTAACCATCAGAAGCTAAATAAAAAGCCATATCTGAGGTTAGAGGCACTTCGTGGATCTAAAATCAAAATCCACATTAGAACGTTGATGACCTAAACTTTGCTTATCTCCTTTAATTACTTGTACTTGCCCACTGTGAATATAATGTAGAGGTATTCTGGTATCGGCAAAATACATTACATTTTCTTGCGGTTTAACAAAACATTTGAATTGTTTTTGCATAGATTAATCAGACATCAATAATTTACACAGCAAAAAAATTATAATTAATTGTTTTTTTTGTAATCTCAGACCATAAATATCAGTCTAAAAATAATACTATATTGTTGATTTATTTCAATAAAAAGTGAGCTTTAACCCATATTCATGCACAAATAATTTTAGTTTCAAACGCTTTCCATATTTTTTCAACCGAAAAACTTGTATAGCAAGGTGGATAAATGTCGTTACTTTGCGTATAAACACAGCGTTTTTTTAGGCAAGGGGCGCAATCAAAATCACTTTGCAAATGATGATATTGGGATTGGCCGTAAGTACCTGTTAAGCCCGGTTCTGTTGGCCCATATAAAGTAATCGTTGGTATTTCTAAGGCGGCTGCTAAATGACTTAAGCCTGTATCCACACCAATAATTCCACATGCTTGTGAAATTTCATGAGCTAATTGCGTTAAGCTGCCCTTGGAAATTAATGTAATATTTGGGTGAATTTTAGCTAAACGTTCAGCGCGTTCATATTCCTGAAAATTTCCCCAAGGTAAGCGAATTTGGTAACCTTCACTGACAAATTTTTTTGCTAATTGTTCCCAATATAATTCAGGTAAATGTTTGGTTAACCAAGTTGTTCCATGTAAAAAAATAACGGTGGAGGAAGTAGATTTTGGGCATGGAAGTTGAATACCATAATTTGGTGGATTATTTGAAACAGTATAATTAAGCACAGCAGCAAATAATTGCCTTACTTTATCAACGGCATGCTGCTGCTTAGAAATAGTATAACGGCGCAGATAAGCAAATTGTGCAAGTGGTTCTCTTAAACTAGAACTGTCTAAACCACAGCGTATTCCTTTAGTTTGGTAGGTCAAAAAAGCACTTTTTATCAGACCTTGTGCATCAATCACGAAATCATATTGGCGTTGAGTGAGTTGAAATTTAAACTGTTGCCACTCACGACGCCATAAAGCTTTTAAAGGATTTTTTCGCCAACGGCGTAACGCAACAGGTATTATGTTTTTAACTGCAGGATGCCAAGCAGGAATTTCTGCAAAATTTTCTTCAACTACCCAATCACATTGTAAATGAGGTATTTGTTGATAAGCCTCTGTCAATGCGGGTAAAGTGTGAATAACATCCCCCAAAGACGAAGTTTTTATAACTAAAATATGCATGTACTGCATTATAGTTGATTTGGCATTTCATTGTGACAGTGATTATCCAGCTACTCTTTGGGTAATCTATAGTCAATATAGACGCAATGTGCTTAATTTTTCATAGCAATTTAAAATCAATTTCAAATAGGATGATACATTGTGTCCTATTCGTATAACTTATATAATGGTACTTGTTGCTTAACTACAGAACATCACAGTCAAATTGACAGGAAGCCGTAATGAAAAAATATATTTTAGTTGGGTTTGCTGTATTTATGTTATTAGGATGTCGTGAAACTTTAAAATCTTCTGCAGTTTCACCTTTTAGCATATTTACCGAAGCTGATTTGCAATCCAATACTTGGCAAGCGCTGGCTGACGATGTTACTGAGCAAATTAAAGTCCAGCTAGATTTAGCTTACTCCCAAACTCGCATGTCACCCCAAGTTTTTATTCAACCTAAAGGAAGTAGTTCTAAGCTTAATCAACAATTCCAAGTTTTGCTGACAGAACAGCTCACTCAAGAAGGCATTAATATTACCGCTCAAAAATCACGCAATACGTTGGTGCTAGATTTTGATGTACAAATGGCCTACTGTAAGACACGCCAGTTATCTTTACCGATAAAAGGTGAATTTGTTGAATTAGAAAAAGATATTTGGGTGGTTGAACAAGGTATGGATAATTGGGATCCTTCTGGACTAGTTTCTTTTCCTATTACAATGGATATTGATCCGACGCAAAAAATTTCTTTGCCTAGACATACTAATACCGAAATTATTATTACAACATCACTGACACAGGCACATAATTATTTGTTAGGCGACACAAACCTTTACTATGCAAATACTCAGTTACCAACTTTTGCCAGTGCAGAAGATACAACGATAGTCGCTTTTATGGGAGAAATTTTGTGGTAGTTACCTTATTTTAAATAAAAATTCATTCGCAAATGCATATTAAATTAGCGATACCCAAAGCTCATCAATTCGGTTTGGCAAGTGTTTAAAACTTATTTAGCAAGATAAATTTTGCACACACTAGGAAGGGCTGACATGATTTGTCGAAAGTATATTTTTATTATGCCTTCTATTTAAATATTAAATGTATTAAAGAAAATGTAGAAAAATTTATATCCTTTTCTTACTGAGGACTCGTTAAAAAATTGAAATGCCTTGTAAATCAAAGCAATTCATGCCATTTTTGTTATAGGTATTCAATATAATTAAAATCAGATAATTCTTAACAAGCTACATTAAGATGTTTTTATAACTTGTTATTTGTTAAAAATTTTACTATGCTAATACTCGCTTTTAAGAAAAATGGTGGAATTGATATTTGGTATACTTCGCAAATTCAATCATGCTTAAGAACAGGGGAATACAATGCAGCTTTGCCAAACAACAACCTTAATATCACGAATAAGCATTGCTATGTTCATTCTATTATTTTTAACCGGGTGTGAATACTTTAATAATTTAATAGGCAACGAAACTTCAAAAGAACAATATGCACAAACTGCCCAATTAAGATTTGGTGTAGCCGCTCAAATTCCTTGGATGCCGTGGTTTCTTGCTAATCAAGAAGGCACATTTGAAAAATTGAAAGATAAATACAATATTCAAGTTGAATTCGTGCCTGATGACTATCAAGCAACCATTGAAAAATTTGTCAATAGAGAAATTGATGCAATGGTCATCACTAATATAGATGCCATGGCGCAACTTGTTCGACGTGATATTGAAGCAGACGTGATTCTCATTACAGCCCATAGCAATGGTAATGAGGCTATTTTATTACCTGCAAATATAAAGAATGATGATATTCGCGGGTATACGTTTGCAGTGATTGAATATTCTACCCGCCATTATTTGCTTGATCGCTATTTGATTAAACAACAAATTCCTTTTGATGAAGTGGATATTCTCAATACGCCAGAAGGAGACTATATCCGCAAATCCTTTATTGATAATAAAGTACAGGGTGTTGTGGCAGCTAATCCAGTACAATACGATTTAGTGAGTCAAAATAATGCTAAAGTACTTTTTGATACCCGGGATATTTTTAACGAAGTGATTGATTTTTTGGTTGTTAATCGTGAGTCATTAGAAGAGCATCCCAAGTTTGCTCAAATTTTACTAGATTCCTGGTTTTCTGTGATGGAGAGAGTGCAAGGGACTGGTAGAGGGGTAGCGTTAGATGTTATGTCTGATCTAGCGGGGGTATCCCGTCAAGCATTTGAACAACAATTTTCAACAACGACCATTTTAGCCGATACCCCAATTCGCGCCTTATCAGTGATGCGAGCTACCCATGATATGAAAAAAACTATGCGCCATATTCGCTACTTTATTGAACGCCATAATTTGACAGGACCTGCTGCTTTTTCTGAATGGATTTCTTACCCTGGACGCTCACCTGCATTATTACACTTAAATGCAGTTCCCCTTAAAAACTATCAACCTTAAGTAAATGTTGGACAAGGGAAAAGAGCCTGATGGATACAATGCAGCAACAAACGCCTTGGTTACCTCCTAGTGAGGCACTAAACCGTCCATTAAATCGGCAAACTGACGATGCCATTCGAGCCTTATCTCAGGCTGTTACTACCCGTAGGCTAGGGTTCAAAATTGGTAGTCTTGGATTATTAATTGCCGAAAATGCCATTAGTGAACTGACAGGCATATTATCTGTTTGTCCCATACCTAATACGGCGTCATGGTTAGTGGGGCTAATTAATTTACGAGGTAATCTCCTTCCTGTATTTGACTTAAATATGTTACTTGGGCTTGAGAAAGGGTCTGAAAAAAAACGTATGTTATTGATATTAGGTGAAGGAGAAGCGGCTGGAACCATTGTGATAGATGGGTTACCCGTGCATCTTATGTTTTCAGAAAATGACAAATTAGAAAGTCTACCCAATTTACCTGATGCCATTAAGCCTTTTGCCATTTCAGGTTACGAAAAAGAAGGAGAAATATGGTTTAACTTTGACCACTTAGGTTTTTTTCAATCGCTTATCAATAAAGTACCAGCATAGCCATTTATTTTTGTAATACAGGTGGTTTGAATATACAGAATTCAGGAGTCAGCGTACAGTCATCAAAATTTATTATTCCCAAGTTTTATTTGAGAACATAAATTTTACCTGTCACCCTTCAGTGATTCTGAATTCTGACTCCTGAATTTTGTATTCTTAACAACAAGCATACTAACCCCACAGAGGAGACGCTTATGCGACTACGAACTAAAATGTTTATTGGTTCTGCTATTCTGGCGGTGATTCCTGTTGTGATTACCGCTATTTTTACAAGCAGAACAGCAGCCAGTGAAGGCCAGCAAGCGCTAACAGAAGTAGCGCAAGGTCACATTATTTCTGTACGTAATACTAAAAAAGCTCAAATTGAAGAATATTTTCGTCTAATTTCAAATCAAATTCAGGTATATGCCAGCTCAAGGCCAATTATTTCGGCAATGAAGGGGTTTAAAACCACCTTTCCGAGGTTTGTTGATGAAGCAGGCTTAGGAGAAGTAGAAGAAGAGGGTCCCCCTATTCCTCAGGTTTTGCCTATTGATGAATACCGCGAAGCATTATCTGAGTACTATACAGTAGATTATACCGAGGAGTTTAATGCGCTCAACGTTGAATCTGTGCCTGAAGAGGATATGCTTGCGCGGTTAGATCAACTTGAAGATAATAGTATTGCACTTCAGTACAATTATATTGCAAACAATTCTAACCCCCTAGGTACCAAAGAAGAATTGTTCGCGGCTGACGATAGTTCAACTTATACTCAAGTTCATCGAGAAAATCACCGTGCAATCAATGTTTATAGGAAACGTTTTGATTTTGAAGATATTTTTCTAGTTGATATTGATACAGGGTATGTAGTGTACTCTACTTTAAAAGAAATTGATTTTGCAACTTCACTAAGAGAAGGACCTTACACAGGCTCAGGCTTAGGACAAATATTTGAAAAAGCCCAAGCCCTTGGACATAGGCAAACTGTCGTGGTGGATTTTGCGCCTTATTTGCCTGCTTACAATGGGGCGGCTGGATTTATTGCTACCCCTATTTTTGATGATAATACCAAAATCGGTATCCTCATTTTCCAACTGCCGATTGTTAGTGTTAATGACATTATGACTTACAATAAATCTTGGTCACTTGAAGAATCTGGAAGAACGGGTGAATCCTACATCGTGGCTTCTGATGGCAAAATGCGTAATGACAGCCGTCTATTGATTGAAGACAAAGAAGAATACATGGATGCGATTGAAAAAGTCGGAATGTCAGAAGAGATTATCAGTGAAATTTCGCTTAAAGATACGAGCGTTGGTTTACAGGAGGTGGATAATCCAGGAACTCGTTCCGCATTTGCTGGTGTCACAGGTTATGATATGTTTCCTGATTATCGAGACGAATTCGTATTGGCTGCGTTTGCACCAATTGACGTACCTGGGCTTTCATGGGCAGTATTTTCAACTATTCAAGAAGATGAATCTCTCGAACGTTTGGAACGGTTAACTTCAGAAATTACCCGCAGTTCATTCCCCATTGCGGCCGCGATTCTTATTCTTGGAGGAGCGACTGGTATTTTCATTTTTGGACGGATTGCGGCACCAATTGGCCATTTGGAAACTACGATGACCAAGGTGGCAGAAGGTGACTTCACCGCACGGGCAGAAATTAATACCTCAGACGAACTTGGTACATTGGCTAACGCATTTAACGGCTTGTTGGATGATCGATTATCGGCTTTGGCCAAAGCGGAAAAAGAGAATGAAATGTTGAATAACTCCATTATTGAGTTGCTTAAAGCTTCTTTCCAATTGAGTCAAAGAGACTTGACCGTACAGGTACCAGTTACCGAAGATGTGACAGGCCCGCTGGCCGACGCAATTAACCAGATGGCCACAGAAACCAGTAAGGTGTTATTAGACGTACGACACATTAGTGAGGAAGTCGAATCTGCATCGCACCACGTTAAAGAACAGGGTGATAACGTATCTAAAGTGGCGGAAGCGGAACGTGAAGTTGTGGATGCTACCATGACCGAATTATCAGCAGCCGCGGAAGCGATGAACAAAATTGCAGAAGTTGCGCAATCTTGTAACGAAATTGCGACTCAAGCAACGCGCTCAACACAAACTGCGTTGGCCACAGTAACCAGTACCGTTGAAGGGATGGGTGAAATTCGCGAAACCATTCACGAAACAGAAAAACGGATTAAACGATTAGGTGAACGTTCGCAAGAAATTAGTTCTATCGTTGATATCATTAACAACATTGCTGAACGAACCCACGTACTTGCGTTGAACGCATCTATGCAGGCGGCAGCAGCAGGTGAAGCTGGTCGTGGTTTCTCAGTGGTAGCGGACGAAGTGCAACGACTCGCTGAAAGTTCACGGAATGCGACCTCACAGATTTCAGCCTTGGTGAAAAACATTCAGGTGGAAACGAATGATACGATTGCCACGATGGATAAAACCATTGGACAGGTGGTTGAAGGTTCACGCCTTGCAGAACGGGCGGGTGAACAGATGAAGGAAACCCAGAATACGACAGCGAATTTGGTGCAAGT
Organism: Thiotrichaceae bacterium; assembly: GCA_016745055.1. Classification (GTDB taxonomy): domain Bacteria; phylum Pseudomonadota; class Gammaproteobacteria; order Beggiatoales; family Beggiatoaceae; genus JADGDF01. Next base: position 39,405 of record JADGDF010000012.1, read on the forward strand.
GGTTGAACAAATTGCAATGGCTTCTCGTCAACAGGCGCAAATTAGTAATGAGTTGCGTGAACGGGCACAAATCATTCAAAGCAGTACTCAGGAAACGGCGAAACAGCTTGAAGAACAAACGATTCAGACTGATCGCCTTGTGGACTTTTCCAAGCAACTACTTGAATCAGTGCATGTGTTTAAGTTGCCAGGCGTTTAATTTTTTCAGGAGTTTAAGAGAGTTCAGGAAAGTAGCATAAGTTTTTGTTTCTACGTATCAATTTTTTTGCAAGAATTGATGGAAACAAGTTTGCAAATTATTTCTAAACGTTACGAACAGGGCTATAAACCCAGTCCAGCTCATATATACAGAAATCAGATTTTTTATTGTTCCCAAATTTTGTTTGGGAACACACTGTAAACAAAGCTTTGTTTTGCAAACAAGAAGCGAAGCTTTTCGTGCAGTAATAAGTTTGTAACCTGTTTCCAAACATTATGAACAAGGTTATAAACCTTGTTTTACTCATATTTTTATTGAATTCTAACTCCTGAATTCTAGCGCCTAACTCCTACATATTTAGGACACAAATCATGTCAGCCATACTCAAATCTGAGATCATAGAAAATCTACGTACCCAAATTGCCAACGACGCTTATATTCTATATGAAACCGTCAGTTTATGTTTGGATGATAATCAAGATACTGTTGCTGTCTCTGAAGCAATGACAGAAGCGGTTCAATATTTGGATAATATTGCAGAACAGGCAAAACAAGCTAATTTTGAGGGTTTGAAAGACATTTGTGGGCTGATTCAGTCGAACTTAATTGCTTTACAAAATCAAGATAAAAGTCAACAAGAAATTGTATGCCGGTATATAGAGCAGCTACCTCGGTTAGTTTCTAATTATTTATATGCACCAACCAATAAATCTTCCCGTCAACATCTCATCCATCATTTGCAAACAGCTCAGTGGGTATCAACACAAGAAGCAAAAGCTTTGTCTGCATTATTGGCGCAAAATGCTGAAACTGTCACGGTTGAAGCTGATACAAATGCATTAAGTGAACATGACGCTAAAAGGGAAACGACAGACATGAGTGACGTGCTGAATGAATTTACAGAAGAAGTCGTTGAATTATCTGAAGATATAGATGATAAACAGACCTTAAGAGCAGCCTTGGAAGAAAATTCTCATCTGGAGGACGCAAATTTAGCAGATGAATTACTGTTAGATGATGACATATTGGATGATTTACCTGCCGATTTTGCTCAGGCTGAGTTAGATGAACAAAAAGTGCCGAATGCAGATATAGCACAACCATTGTACAGTGAACATCGTTCAGAACAAATTATTGAACTATCAAATCAAATTGTAGAAATGAGCACAGTGCTGACTGAAGCTCTCAATAGGTTCGCGACTGAAAATAACGAAAGTGAGATTTTTTTAGAGGGGGTTGAGCGATATACAAATACAGTACAAAATCTTTGGGAGCTATCTGAGCAAGAAGGCTTACATGCATTACAAGAAATCTGTACCTTCATTAATGATAATGTATTTGAAATGAGTGTGTTAGATGCCACAACGAGAATTAGTGTACATGAGCTTTTTGCAGCCTGGCCCCAATTAGTTTTAGATTATCTTCAAGCACCTCAAGAAGGGGCAAGACTATTAGTTACTCACTTAAAGAATCCACTGTGGGCAATACGTTTATCTAATGAAAAAGCAGAAAATTTAATTAAACAGTTAATTCAAGAGATTTATGTACCTGTTTCACATGCAAATTATGGTCGCTATGCTGCACCTACGCAACAAGCGGCATACACGACAGTTGCATCTCGGCATGAAGAAAAAACTGTAGTTGCAGAAGATATTCAAAGTACAGTAGAAATTGTTGACAATGCGCAGCTAGAAGACATAAGCATTGCAGAAGAAACGTTAGAAGTGAGTGACTCTGATATTGAAGCGGATAACACATTGTCTGAATTAGAAACTTTATCAGAAATTGGTGAACAAACTGCTGAAGAAGCATTAGAGGAAGTTACTCTATCAGAAGATGAAACATTGTTATTAGAAGATTTACCTTCGCTGGACGAAGAGGGAGAGATTGAAATTTCAGATGAATTGTCAGCAGATATTGGTGAATTAGAAGCGTTAGAAGATTTACTGCCATTAGATGATACAGTTGATACTGAAATTGCGGAAGAACTTCAGGCTGAGGCTGACACAACTGAAATTATTGATCTACTTCCAGCGCCAGAAACAGCAGATGCACTAGAAATGTTAGAAGCTGAAACAGAGCCTTCTGAAATTTTAGATGACTTGCCTACGTTGGATGAAACAGCCAATACTGAGATTTCTGATAAACTTCAAACAGATGTCGACACTTTAGCAGTATTAGAAGCTGAAACTGAACTTGAAGATTTGGCAGACGACAATTTGGATGCGGTAGAAAATTTAGCTTCAGAGCTGCCAGAAGAACAAACTGATACTGATGATTTAGTTTTGGAAGCATTGTCCAATGATGAGTTGGTTGGCACCGAGTCAGAAATTACAACAGACTTAGTTGCAGAACAAGCGCTTATTGACGAAGAAACGTTTGACTTGGAAGCCACTGATGAAGTATCCGAGTTGGCAGAAGAGGCTATTTTGCCTGAATCATTGCCTGAAGATGAAATTGCCGTTGAAGACCTTGAAAATTCTGAAATTTTAGCTGAAAACGATTTCATGGAAGAAGTTATTCCTGAAGAACTATCAGAAACAAGGGATGTTATTAAAAATGATGTTTCTGAACTTGAAGATACGCAAATAAATATATTAGCTGCCAGTGAAGCACTGGAAAACGATGCAGATATTATCAGTGAACAAGAAGAAATTTTGTCCACAGAAGAATCACCAATAGTCCCTATTGATACGTTGGATATATTAAATGCTGAACTTGCAGATGCCATGACAGAAATGTCCAGTGCTCTGCAAAAATTTGTTCATGCAGAAGATGACAGTCCAGAGTTGTTAGAAGCGGTAGAACAATACACTGATAATATTCACTCTATTGCTGATGCGGTGAGTATGGCAGGGTTATCCGGGTTGCAGGATGTTTGCGGGTTTGTGAATGACAATATTTTTGAACTAAGTACGCAAGCACGAGCTATTCGACGCACAGCACAGCCACATATTGAAACTTGGCCACAGTTAGCTTTAACTTATTTGCAATTACCGTCACAGGGCGCACAAGCTTTAATCAAACATTTGAGTTCTACGATTTGGCCTTTCCCTCTGGATGAAGAGAAAATTGAAGCATTATTCCTGAAATTAACGCAACCATCAGTTGAGCAACAGGAAAATAATGAAAATATTTTATTATCCAGTGAAGAAATTTTTGATGAAACCCCCGTTGCAAACATTCATTTGGCGTCTGACGATGTACTTGATATTGTTGTTGGACAATTGGCTGAAACCTCACAAGAATTGACAAGCACTTTACATCAGTTAGTTGAAGCTGAAGATGGTAGTGAAGCCCTACTCATGGCTGTTGAAAATTATACTGAGCAGGTGCAAGCGATTTGGGATGTGGCAGAAATGTCGCAACTTGTGGGTCTGCAAGATATATGCACCTTTATTAATGATAACATCATGATGTTAAGTGCACATCCACAACCCACTCGCCAACATGCTAAAGACGTACTTGCAACTTGGATACCGTTAACGATTACCTATCTCAAAACGCCAACGGTCGGTTCAATAGAATTGCTTGGCCATTTGCAAAGTAGCGCCTGGCCACAACCCCTTGATGATAGCCAACGACCAGATTGGCAACAACGTTTGTTAGAAATGGCTCATGCTGATGACAATGTGCAGGCACAATCCGTTGAGCCTATGGCTGAAATTACCTTAGCCAGTCAGGATATTTTAGATTTGTTAATTGGGCAAATTGTCGATACTGAGACAGAATTGACAGATTCACTGACACGTTTGGTTGAAGTCGATGATGGCAGTGAAGTTTTACTGACAGAAGTTGAAACCTATACTGAAAATGTGCAATCCATTTGGGATATTGCAGAAATGGCTAAACTAGCTGGCCTGCAAGATATTTGTACGTTTATCAATGACAACGTCATGATTCTCAGTGCTCAGAATAAATCAGTGCGTGGCATGGCTCAGACGGTATTTAATCGTTGGACACAATTGGTGGTTGCCTATTTGCAAACGCCCGTTGCTGAAGTTGACAACCTGTTACATTATTTGCAAGGCAGTATTTGGTTACAACCTTTAGAACCTGAACAAGTGACTGAATTACGTCAGAAATTATTAACAGCCCAGGAAATTGAAACAACAGAAGTAGTAGCACCTGTAAGTCCAGTTGAAAGTGATGATATTGAAGAAACCATTGTACTTGCTGATCCTGATGTGCTTGAGTTAATCATTGCCCAAATGACGGACACGGAAGTAGAGTTAACTACCTCGCTTGCCCGCTTGTTATCTGCGGATGATGGTAGTGAAAACTTGTTGATGGAAGTCGAAACTTACACTGAAAATGTCCAAGCAATTTGGGACGCTGCGGACATGGCAAGCTTATCTGGTTTGCAAGAAGTCTGTACATTTGCGAATGATAATGTCACAATTTTATGTACTCAGGATAAAGCAACAAGATCGTCAGCGCAGGATATTTTTATTCGCTGGCCACAGCTCGCCATTGATTACTTGAAACATCCGACTAGTGGGGCCAAAGCCTTAATCGCGCATTTACAAGTTGCCAATTGGCCAAATCCGCTGGACAGTGCGCAAGCTGTTTCGTTGAAACAAAACTTAATTCCTGGTCAAGAGACAGCATCTGAACCAGAAATTCACCTCGCTGATCCTGACATTTTAGAACTCGTTCGTAATCAGATCACGGATCTTGCTGAAAGTATGTCAGCAGCCCTTGAGGAATGTGTGACAATGGATAATGACAACCCCGCTTTCTTAGAAGCGATAGAAAATTACACCAATCAAGTTCAAGCAATTTGGGACGCTGCAGAAATGGCTGGCCTAGCTGGCCTGCAAGAAGTCTGTACCTTTGTCAATGACAACGTCATGGCTTTAAGCGCCCAGGATAAAGCTGCCAAATTAGAGGCGCAATCCCATTTTGAACAATGGCCTGCTGTGGTATTGGAATATTTGCAATCGCCTGCCACAGGGTCAAAAAACTTGGTGACTTTACTGCAAGCCTCAGGTTGGCCCACGCCTTTAGAAATTAGTAGAGTTAATGATTTACAGGCTTTGCTGACACAAAGCTCGACATCACCTGAACAAGTGGCGGCTTACGAGCAGGAAATTACGGCGGCTGAACCAGTTATCGCTGCGGCACCACCGCCCCCTGCTGAAGCAGTAGAACCCTTGCATGAAATGGGTGAAGTGGGTGAAATTTCCCTGGGCAGTGCGGAAGTACTGGAAATTTTGACCAGTGAATTAGAGTCCTCTAAAGAAGATTTAACCACTGAATTACAAAAATTCACCACCTTAGATAAGGCTGATGCAAATTTTGGTGAGTCCGCTGAAAATTATGGAGACATTGTACAACGGCTTTATGCAGCCGCTGACATGTTAGGTTTAGAAGGGCTAAAAGAAGTTTGTAGTCTAGTTGTTGAAAATGTCAATGGTTTAGCAACCAAAGATTTAGCGGCGAGAAGTGCGGCCAAAGGTGTGTTAGAAGCTTGGCCTGATTTGGTATTAGCCTACCTTAACTCACCCATGGAAAGCGTGGTTAAAATGCTTAACCACTTCCGTGAACCACAGTGGGCTATGCCATTAAATGATGATAAGGCGCACGAGTTATTAGGTTTATTGACTCAAGGTTCAACAGCGGAAGAAGACATTGATGAAGCAGGTGCTTATGCGCGCCAATCAGTTGCCACACCTGAAGATGTCGATATTAATCCACCTGATGTTAATCCTGAATTATACGAAGCTTACTTGCAGGAAACGCCTCAACACGCTGCTGACTTCTCACAATGTATCCAAAATATTATTGCAGATCCTCAAATTGCAGACATTGAGAAAGCCCAACGGATTGCCCATACGCTAAAAGGTTCTTCTAATATTATTGGCATTAAGGGTATCGCCAATATAGGCCATCACCTCGAAGATACTTTAGAATATTTAGCCAAACATCAGGTGACGCCCCCTAAAGAACTCACCGATACCATGGTGGAAGCGGCTGACTGTCTTGAAATGATGGTCGATGCGTTAACAGGACAAGGGGATCCCCCTGACAATGCGCAACAAGTTTTGCAATCGGTTCTGGACTGGGCAAATCGAATTGACAAAGGAAACTTGGATGCACCGGCCGCACCGCGTCCGGCCGCATCCACCCCTGTTGTTGCAGACAGTGGTGAAACCAAAGCTGAGTCTGCTAAACCCGCAGCACAACCGAAAAAAGAAGGGGGTAGCGCACCTGCCGCACCGGAACAAATGTTGCGCGTGCCTACGCGAACGGTTGACGAATTAATGCGATTAGTTGGCGAGTTATCCATTTCACTGGGCCAAATTCAAGAACGTTTCAAACACGTTGTTGGCAGTACCCGTTTGTTGAATGAACAAGATTTAATTTTGCAGCAAAAAACCTTTGAACTGGAAAATTTGGTTGATGTTCGGGGTATTACCGGTATGGTATCAACTGATCGCAGTGCAGCAATAGAAGAGGAAGAAGAATTTGATGCACTGGAATTTGAAGAATATAACGAATTGCATAGTGTTGCTCATAGTTTCATTGAATCCATTGCCGACAACCGTGAATTAGCCATCTCTATTCGTCAGGATTTATCTGATTTAGAAGGCATGATTATTCAACAAGAACGGCTGGGTAAAGAATTCCAAGAAACCATCATGACCACGCGCATGGTGCCAGTGAGTACCATTGTGTCTAAACTGCAACGTAATATTCGTCAAACCTGTCGTTCTACCAAAAAACAGGCAGAACTTGAGATGGTTGGTACGGACATCATGATTGACAGTGATGTTTTAAGCAATTTGGGTGACCCTTTACAACATATCTTGCGTAATTCAGTTGACCACGGTTTGGAAACACCTGATGAACGGGAAATGCTAGGCAAATCTAGTGCAGGTACAATCACTCTACATTTCTATCGTGAAGGTAATAATATTGTAGTGGCCTGTAAAGACGATGGTCAAGGCTTGAATTATACCAATATTCGATACACAGCTATTCAACGAGGCTTATTGACTGAAAGTCAGGAAGTAACTGAACAAGAATTAGCGCGTATGATTTTGATGTCAGGCTTTTCGACCAAATCTGGCGTGACGCAAGTCTCTGGCCGTGGTGTGGGTATGGACGTGGTACACAGTAATATCCGAGAAATGAAAGGCACACTAGATATTCTTTCAGAAACGGGTAAAGGCACTACCATGCTCATCAAATTACCCATGACCTTGGTGACAGTTCACGTCTTAATTGCCCGTGTTGGCACCTTACGTTTTGGTATTCCCACCTCAAACTTAGAACAAGTATTAGCCCCAGGCAGTATGGAATTTCAACAAGTGGGTGATGAAATTAACCTAAAAATGGGCAAGAATCTCTATGCTATCAAACCATTAAGTAACTTGCTAAGTATTCCTGCTGACAAAGAAGGTCTTGAAAACTACGAAATGCGTCCAATTGTTCTAGTTCACGAAGAAACAGGCATGACCGCCGTGTTAGTCGATGAACTCATTGACACGCATGATTTGGTTATGAAACCCATGGGACGCTATGTTAAAAACGTTCATGGTGTTAGTGGCGCTTCAATTTTAGGGGATGGTAGCTTAGTTCCCTTGTTAGATTTACCGCAATTATTACGTTCACCCATGCAAGTAGCCATGAGTAGTTATGCGACACAAATGAATGATGAAGGTATGGCAGCAACAGGGCCAAGCGTCCCTAAAATTATGATTGTTGATGATTCGCTCAGTGTGCGTAAATCATTATCTCTGTTGATAGAAGATTCAGGCTTTGATACTTTGCTTGCTAAAGATGGTTTGGAAGCGGTTGAATTGATGAGTGAAACTAAACCTGATATTGCCTTGGTTGATATGGAAATGCCACGCATGAATGGACTAGAACTAACCGCACATATTCGTTCTAATGCAGCAACATCCAAACTACCTGTATTTATGATTACTTCACGAACCACAGAAAAACATCGTGAACAAGCAAAAACTGCGGGTGTGAGCGCTTATCTCACTAAACCCTATCAAGATACCGAGTTGTTAGATTTAATTGATAAAGGGTTGGCGGGACAGATTTAGTAAAATAAACAGACCTGGCAGGTTTTAAAAACCTGCCAGGTCTTTTTTTGCCTCATAATATAAGAGTTTAGCTATTTATTAACTTGCCTTAAAGCTAATATTAGATGGATTGTGGGTCAAGATTTGAAATCTTGGCCCGAACGTTTTGATGAGTTTCGGAGTTGCGAAACGTTTGGGTGCAGATTACAAACCTGTACCTGCGAGTTCTCTGATCCTTATTTTTTTAGCAGTAATTACAACAAATTTATCACAAAGTGAATCACCAGCAACAGTAAGCACTTTCACCAAAGAGTTGGTTATATAGCTAGCGCATTATAATTTGTCAGTATTGAAATGAAGAGTAAATAGGGTATCGACATTGCAGCGTTCTCGTTTGCGAATAGCCTTAGCTTGAGC
>JADGDF010000294.1 GCA_016745055.1 Thiotrichaceae bacterium
GAGAACAGTCAGCACATTTAGCTCATGTTGTTAATGATTATGAACAATTAGTTTCAACGTTAAAAGATATTTCACAGCGATTTTCCTATGGTTGCTCGATCAATAAACGCAGGAAGAAACTCAACACTGTTGACCAAATGGCCAATTGGAGTGCTTAAATTGATGCCTATGGGATAAGCGGTAGCGTCATCCACCGGATCAAAGCAGAATAATTAAGTTTCGTGCAATCTCTCCGAATGGCGGATGACGCTATCGTTTATCCGCCTTACGAGTTTGGAAGTTATTTTCCAGCATTATTTTGTGAGAATGCCTTCACGACATGCTACGTCGAATAGATTCATGACGTGGTGCGTCTTGACTATATTCTAATATTGGCATGCTGGAACGAGAAAACCTCTTCAAAAGTTGATTATTCATCTTTCTCTAACCATTCGATTGCACTTTGAGCAGACTCACGTACTTTTTGCTCATCATCTTCAAGCAATTTCTGGTATACATCTAATTTGCTCATGCCAAGCTCATTTACTAATCCACTTAAACAAGCAATTCTCGACTGATGGAAAAGGTCTTTAGATAACGCACCTTGTTCATAGTATGTATTACATTGAGGATGCTTTAGACTTGCTAATATTATTGCTGATTTCCATGAAATTTCTCCACCCTTAGTATTTAGCATCCAATCTCCTAATAAATGCACAAAACTTTCTTCAGGTATATATTCCTCTTCTAGCCCATCAAGACAATTTCCCAAAGCATACATGTAGTCTCCAAGCCAAATTGTTTCTCCTGGTATAGCATGAATGATCACTTGAACAAGAGGTTCTATATATTTTTCAGAGTACATATCAGACAATAAGGATGCGAATCTATTGGTGTCCTCTATTTTCTCTGGGAAACTAATAAGTGATTGTAATTTAGATATTAGTGGAACTGGTCTATCAACTACAATATCTTCAATAAGCTTCAAAGTTTCATTAAGTCTATTATCATCATCCAAAGAAGAAATGAGTTCAATTATATTCATCTATTTCCTTTATTAGCTTTGTAAAATTGTTTTAATTCTATAATAATCTTGAGAAAGCTAGCTAGATTTAAGGTTGGAAAATATTTAAAAGGATAAAGCAGGAAAAATATAGCTAAAGAGACAAACCTCCCTATCTGCCTCTCATACAAATTAAGTACGTTGCGCACCGTGATATAAATTAACAAAGGACTAAGTATTCGCTACAATTCTTACTTCTAAATGACATCCAACAGCCTCAGCATATTTTTTTAAAGTTGCAATAGACGGAGAATGTTTACCGCTGCTCAATGATGATTCCAGACGAGTGATGGCAGGGGCTTTTGTTCCCATACGTTCTGCAACATCAGCTTGACTCAAATTTGCGTGTTGCCGTGCTTTAAGCAAATCACGTAATAATGCAAACTCGGTTTCTAACTCATCATATTCTGCTTTAACCGCTTGACGTTGCAATGCTTTATTTTTTAAATCAGCGTGATTCATTTTGTATCACCTCTTTCATTCTTGCTTTAGCAATTTGAAGCTCTTTCTTGGGTATTTTCTGAGTCTTTTTGATAAAAGAATGCAACATAACAATTTTTTTACCAACCTTTGTGCAGAAAAACACACGAGCAATACCTTCTTTACTTTTAATTCGTAGCTCAAATAAACCAGCGTCTATTGACTTGGTATGCGGCAAACCCAAATTTGCACCAAATTCAAGCATTAAGTCTGTAAGCTTTAAATATCGGGCTAAAAGACCATCAGGAAGATTTAAAATGTTCTCTTCAAGAGCTTCGCTGTAGTATTCTATTTGCCAGTTCATAAAGATTTTATCCTTGAATGAATGATAACAAATATGTTATATATAAGCAAACTTAAAAACAGGAGTTTAGGTGCGATGATATGAATAAACAAACGTGGTGAAGAGACAAACTTCCCTGTCTGCATCTTTAAAATAAGGATTAAATACATTGCACACCGTGATATAAATTTACAACGTGGCAAGCTTCAGCGAAAAACAACCAATGCTCAACTAAAATACCCACATACGCGCTAATCACAGCGGCATATCCTATACTAAAATCATATTGTCATTACTCATCATGACTAAAATAAACGGAATAATGAACTCGCGGGTCAAGGTTTGTAACCTTGACCCGAACGTTTTGAACATGTTTAGTATTGCCCAGAATGTTCGAGTACAGCCAAGTAGGTTGGATTAGCAAAGTGTAAACCCAACTTTTCCCCAACTCTACAGTAGGCCGTGTAGGGTGGATAAGCGGTAGCGTCATCCCATAGGCATCAATTTAAGAAATTCCTTGTCTGATTGGATTCAAACTGGTTAATATTTAGAGTAACAATA
>JADGDF010000158.1 GCA_016745055.1 Thiotrichaceae bacterium
CAAATTTCACTACGCGCTCTCTTAAATCTTTACTATTATTCATTTGGTATTATTCATTACTCCATATCATGGTATATGTTTATAGGAATTTTACTATAATATGCCATTTCACCAATTTTGTCGGGTTACGGTTTTTGCGTTGCAAAAAGCCTAACCCGACCTACTTGGCTAATCGACGTGGGTATAAATAAATCGTTTTAGAAGTTTTATTTGAAAAAGTTAATTCAAATTCTAATACCTTCAAACCGGTTAGCCATATTTTGCGAAAACTAAGTGGCCCAGCTTCTATGTGAGCTATTTCCATGTTTACAGTATTAATTTTCCAGGAGAAAGTTTGGTTTGAACACCCAAACAAAAGAAACAGGCTGAGAGCTGTGAAAAGTAACTGGATATAATTACGCATATTTTTAACTTTTCCCTAAGAAATTATATTAAAATTGGACAGGTAATAAAAAGCCCAACGAAAATAAAAATAATATTTTGTTAGGCTTTCTTTACTTCTTAGTCTAAATTTTAAATACTCTACTTGGCTCCTCCTATCAACTGGTTAAGCAACTTTCCTAAATTGTTTGCACCGTTAACTTTCCATGAAGGAACACTCACATCATCTGAATACTTAATTTGTGTGTTCCCCATGAAACCCATCTGAGTTCTATCATAACTAACCCGACCTACCTGGCTGACAAGTGTCATAAGTGGGGTTTGCGCCGCGTGTTTTTTTCGGCGCGAACGTGGAAGGGATGACGTGTGGTTTCGTTTTTCGTGCGCACCAAAAAGACGGTGCGCAACCCTACCTGGCTAATGGCGGAGACGCTATCGCTTATCCGCTTTACAGGTTACGAATCATCAAGGTGATAATGTTCATTTTTAAACTCTTCTAAATGTCTAAAAAAATTCTCAAGGGCTTCACTTTCATCAATTGAAAAAAATAAGATAATTTGCGACCATGATTGGCTTGTTCGAATTGAATATTTCTTTTGAACCCATTTTTGAAATGCAAACCAAATTTGATCTTGTTTAGAACTTGGAAACTCAAACGACTTTCTACAAAAATAATACCCGTTTAGGAAAGCAGCCAATCGTTCAATTGAATTAGTGCCTAAATAAAGACCAGGACGATTTCTTATTTTATCCAATAATTCAAATATTTCCACTATCACTCCTCACTTACAGCAATTTTCATTTTGAAAAATTTATCTTTATTTTTTTAGTAGAATAACGTGATGTTCGACTTTATTTTATAACTCATTGATTTTTAAGTAGGGTGGGTAGAACTCAATGAAATCCACTAGAATTAATTTTTAACTTTTTCAGTAACTTATAAAAAGTCGAACATTGCGTTAGAATACAAAAATGAAAAACATTTTATTTGTTTTGTAACAATTTGTATTTAAAAAAGAACGACATTTCAAAATGAGAATTACTGCTTCATTTATAAAGTTCTTCAAGCCATTTAGAAGACAAGTGTTCCAAAACTTCAAATGTTTCAAAGCCACCATGAGGCGTAATAAATAAATTTTCCCATTCAGCACGAGGAATACCATTTTTATGAATATTATCATAAATAATTCCATCAACTTCCACAGCAACGTGTCTCCCATTATTTGAAATTACTTTTCCTAATCCATCGTGCCAAATGAAGTCATTTCCAGGTGAGTAAAATTCAATCACTTTGCTATTCTCAACACCGTGTTTCTTAAGAACATTTATAATTGCTTCTGCACACTCTTCACATTCAAGAATATTAAACTTATTCGCAACTTCATAAATTTCATCACCACACCTTAGCCATGCGCCATAATTAGGTGAAATAGTAGCTGTTACAACACTTAAAAGTAAACTACTAGCCGCACCTAGTTTTTCCCACCCTGTTGACGGTTGACTAATGCCAAATAATACATCAATATCTAAACCTTCACCAATACCTGGAGTAGATGATATTGTCATAATAACTACTGTTGTTGCTAATTTACTATGTGGCGTAGGCCCATAAATATCATCCCCCAAAACTATTCCTTCCAACCCAAAAGGATCAACAAAGGAAACAGGATTGCCCGTCACATAAGCGTACCTATTTAAAGACTGCCCATCAGCCAGGTAGGTCGGGTTAGCGAAGCGTAACCCGACGGAATGTTCCAATTCATCGGATAACAACCCATATAATATGCCATTTCACCAATTTTGTCGGGTTACGGTTTTTGCGTTGCAAAAAGCCTAACCCGACCTACCTGACTTTCACTAGTTGATTAGCCGCATCGTAGTCGTAATGGACTTGTTTGCCATCAGGATAGCCAGGTAGGTCGGGTTAGCGAAGCGTAACCCGATGGAATGTTCCAATTCATCGGATAACAACCCATATAATATGCCATTTCACCAATTTTGTCGGGTTACGGTTTTTGCGTTGCAAAAAGCCTAACCCGACCTACCTGGCTACCTGGCTTTTACAAGTTTTGATTTTTGTTAGATTCGCCACTTCCTTTTAGCCATCTTACAGACCTATGTACTCCAATAGTAAAGCCAGTAAGTACAGATATACCTCCAATAAGGGTAAAAATAATGGTAAATCCAGAGTTTATATTTAATACAAAAACAATCAAAAAAGCTGAACCCAAAGCAACTAATAACAGTATGGTATGCATTTTCATCATATATTCTATATCCTACGGTTTATTGCATCCTTGTGATTCTGTATTGCAAATATCAAGAGTAAAAGATAATCCACAACCTACACCAAAGCGAGCTGAACCTTTTGAAGAACCTACAGATGTTATTCCACTTTCATTATAACCAATTCCAATATTTCCACCATAAGATTTAAGGCAAGCACCAATATCTAGTGAAAAGCCCAGAGATGAACCAGAAAGGCTACTTTCTATATCGTCCATTGCAATTCCAAATGGCACATGTCCTCCACTACCTAGGAAAAACCCTGGACCAATACTCATGCAATCAGTCCGAAATTGACAAGCTTTTCCTCCCTGAGAGATAAATGCTGTTTCAGAATTAGCGCCAATAAGTATGTAATGCGTGTCTACATATCCACCAAATCCACCGTAACATCTAGCACCATCATTACTTCCTCCTTGAGGAGCTTCAAACAAATGACAACCACGTTCATCGTTTTTGCTTGCGCAAACTTTTTTCATATCGTTGCCTTTACATTCATATACATGAGGTTGTTCTTCAGGCCAAGTCCGACTAAGCTTTCCGTTAGAGCAAGCAGGTTTTAACCCAAAAGGATCGACAAAACTAACAGGATTCCCAGTAACAAAAGCAAACCGGTTCAAGCTTTGCCCATCAGCAATGTTTCCCAACAAAACATCCTGATTCACAAACCGTCTGATGTCAGCACTATAATACCTGGCTCGCATGTAATTCAAGCCATTGGCACCGGTCATCACGCCATACATGCCATTGAACAAGAAAGGTGTGTTATGGGTGGGCTGGGTTAACAATTCACCAAAGGGTGAATAATGGATATTTTCTATGACTTGCCCATTTTTATCGGTTAACGCAACCGTACTGCCCCTAAAGTCATAGTGATAGGCAACATAATTTCCTGCGCTTTCTTCTCCAATTAAGCCTAAACCATAGACATAATAAGTCGATTGTCCATTGTCTGTTTTGACTAACATTTGACTTAATGCAGGTTGAGAATTGATGACATACTGCGTTTGATTGACAGCAATACGTTGGTTTTCAGCATCGTATTGATAATGCACATTATTTGAGTGCAACAACTGATTGCGCGAGTTGAAGGTGAAAGTGATGTTTTCGCCCTTTAATACCGCTTGTTGTAAGTTGCCATCTTCATCAAATACGGTTGGCATTTGTTGAACTTGGGTGAGTTCTCTTGTTCCCACGCTCCAGCGTGGGAATGCGTATTTTGACGCTCCAGCGTCAAGTTGTAATCGTCACCGCAGGAGCGGTGGGTACACACTCCCACGCCGGAGCGTGGGAGCGAGACAATTTTCCTTCATGCACCGTGTAAGGTAGAATTCTATTTTGTTTGTGTACCGATTTACTTCAAGGTAAATTGGTCATTCGTGCCTGATGCGCTTCGCAAAAAACGCTCAGCGCATCCTACGCGGGCTATCATTTATCAGCCTTACGAATTTCATCCATTCTAACAATATCGCTTAACGTAGGAGTTTGCTGATAATATGAGATTCCAACGTTTTCAGGAACGACGGAAGTAACTTCTTCTATTATTCCATTTTCAACAACTATCCTCATTAACAAAATATCATTCCATTTATTAGATGCATAATGCAGTAAAAACGTACCTGAAGGAATAGTTAGATAGCTATTTTTTCCACTTGAAATAACTATTTCCTGCTCTAATTTTAATTTTTTGTTCACTTTACTTGAAAGTAAATCACCATAAAGTAGGTCATTACTTTGAGTATGGCCTACTATAACCCCAATAACGAAAGTTAGTATAGAAAAGAGTGTAAGTACTACTCTCAAATTATCACCTCCTCATCCACATAAGCCATGCTTCATCAGAAATTGTTGAAGGTTTACCATACTGGTAGGTATTAGTTTTGTCTACAACACCAGGAGAAAACTCTAGTAAAATATGAAGAGTTGTTGGATCAAAAAATGGATTGATGTACCTAGATTTTAATAAGAAATCTTTGTACCAAGGTAAAGCAGACATTAAACCCTCTGCAACTAAAGTAGCACAATTATTTCCAGTAAAAAGGTAAATACCTATATCATGGTATCTGTTTGGTTTACCTTCCACAGCACTAGAATTTTCGATTAGATCATCGTAAAACTTCTTAAGAGACTGAACTTCCTCAGTCGTCAAATTTAATTCTAGACCAATTGATAACCAAGATTTTTTTCTAGCTTCCCACCTAGATTCATTGGCACTTTTTTCCTTTAGAATGTTGCT
The DNA here is from genome assembly GCA_016745055.1 of Thiotrichaceae bacterium. Taxonomy (GTDB): domain Bacteria; phylum Pseudomonadota; class Gammaproteobacteria; order Beggiatoales; family Beggiatoaceae; genus JADGDF01. The sequence goes on from JADGDF010000158.1 coordinate 4,904, forward strand.
TCCAACTGTTCCTCCTGATATAGCTATACTATCTTCATCTTTATCCAAATATCTGCCATTTGAGTAAGATTTACCACCTATAATTACCTCAGCATGCCTATACCATTGGTCTCCTCTAATAATGACTTCTACTTTCTCCAACCCAAAAGGATCGACAAAGGAAACAGGATTCCCAGTAACAAAAGCAAACCGGTTCAAGCTTTGCCCATCAGCAATGTTTCCCAACAAAACATCCTGATTCACAAACCGTCTGATGTCAGCACTATAATACCTGGCTCGCATGTAATTCAAGCCATTGGCACCGGTCATCACGCCATACATGCCATTGAACAAGAAAGGTGTGTTATGGGTGGGCTGGGTTAACAATTCACCAAAGGGTGAATAATGGATATTTTCTATGACTTGCCCATTTTTATCGGTTAACGCAACGGTACTGCCCCTAAAATCATAGTGGTAAGCAACATAATTTCTTGCGCTTTCTTCTCCAATCAATCCTAAACCATAGACATAATAAGTCGATTGTCCATTGTCTGTTTTGACCAACACTTGACTTAATACAGGTTGAGAGTTGATGACATACTGGGTTTGATCTACAGCAATCCGTTGGTTTTCAGCATCGTATTGATAATGCACATTGTTTGATTGTAATAGCTGATTACGGGAATTGAAGCTAAAGTTAACTGTTTCACCGTTTAATACTGCTTGTTGTAAGTTACCATCTTCATCAAATACGGTAATGTTGTTGAACTTGGGTTAATTGATTAGCTAAACCATAGCCCGCGTAGAATGCGCTGAGCGTTTTTTGCGAAGCGCATCAGGCACGATCAATCTATCTTGAAGCAAATGGGAAACAAACAAAATGAGACCTTTGCACGAGTTGGCATAACTTCTTAAATTACAACAAGTTAGTAAAATATAGTGAAATTTTTCTTATCCCGCACCATAATTTGCCTTCGGGTGAAATGATGACTGCTTCGTGCAAAGGTCTCAAACAAAATACAATTCCACCTTACACGATGCATGAAGGAAAATTCCCTGACGCGATTGATGCGCTTCGCAAAAAACGCTCAGCGCATCCTACGCGGGCTTACGGGTTGATTTGAACGAGGCGAATTTCAATCCTGTATTTAAAATTTTGAATATGTTTAGAACGCCAAAAATTTTTAAAAAGAAAAATTTGTCCTTGCCTATATTGAATTTCCAATAACTTGGGTTGTACCCATCTAAGTTTCAGTCCTTCCATTTTATTCCCTCTAAATAAAGGTTTTTCTTCTACCAGCTGTTTCCCTTTAGGAACAAAATATACTTCATATCCAAAGGATGTTGTTGCACCAGCATTGGTTTGTATAAGAAGTACATCTATCACGAGATCAGGAGAAGTAATGCGTGTAATTTCCTCACGTGCAACAGGATCGCAACCAGAAACAACTGCCCCTGCTAACAAAAATGAAAGAAAACCTAATAATATTTTGCTGACTGAATGCCAGTTATTCTTAGTAGACATATTTAATTGCCGCATTTGCAGTAGTCTATTCCTCTTTGAATCATTTCTTGATCCCTTGGATCATCACCGTATGGAGGAGTACCCCACCAATTGCCATTTTCTGGTTCTGAAGTACCAGCTCTTTGTTGTGCCCAACCTGCACCACGTAAGAGAATTTCTGATGAAAGTCCAAAGGCGCAACCTGTGGCTCCAAAATTGAAATTACCAAAATTTTCATATTGTCTGCCTAATTGTTTATAATCCCAGGGTCCTTTATTTCTAACTTGGTTATAAAACCAGCCAGGTTCTATACATTTTCTTGCTTCATCCATATTTTCGTTGATATCAACATTTGGTGGTATTATTGGCATAGGTTCAGGAGTAAGGCGACAGCTAAATGAACCCCCACCAAAATAAAAATCAAGTAGGCGATTTAAGCCACCAACTCTTTTATCTTCTCTATAAAGGGGAATATCTCCATTTAACTCAAGCAACCCAAAAGGATCAACAAAGGAAACAGGATTACCCGTGACATAAGCAAACCGATTCAAACTTTGCCCATCAGCAATATTACCCAACAAACTATCCTGATTCACAAACCGTCTGATGTCAGGACTGTAATACCTGGCTCGCATGTAATTCAAGCCATTGGCATCGGTCATAACCCCATACATGCCATTGAACAAGAAAGGGGTGTCATGCGTTGGTTGGGTGAGTAATTCACCAAAACGACTTGTCTATGATATTTTGTAAGAAGCCCTACAATGCAAGATTGCAAGGCTTATATGTTTAGGATAATCTAGGGATTATCATTCAGCTTTTTACAACAAGGTAAATCGGGAACATTATGAATACTAATACTTTCTAGTTTTCCCATTTGAAGCTCAAAACTGAGAACACCTACATGAATAACACCTTCTTTCTTAAACACTATAACCTCAGGATGCTTTTTGAACGCAATCTTGATTTTTTCAAATAACACTTGTTCAGATATTCCAACCCATTCTTTTTCTAATAAGAAATGAATTTGCTGAAGTGCACGATTCTGCTGGTAACTTGAATCTGAATAGGTCAAGGTAATAGAGGTATCAATCCACAAAACTGCAAAGTAAATACACCCCAGAAAAGAGATAACAAAAGCAATAGATAGAAATATTGTAGATTTTCTCATCATTTTAGTCCTGCATTTAATGCATCTTTCGCAAATGAACGACAATGGTTAGCGAAGAAAGGATTCCAGTTGTAAGGCGGACGTTCAGCATCATTTGCTAGCTCGTTTATGTAATTACGCACTTTATCGTCATCTGCTTCCATTTTGCAATGCAAATCTACTCCACTATCGTCCCCTATATTGTGATCCAACGAGTTTTTTAACTTTTCTAGGGATTCTGGAGTAGGATTGCCATCTTTATCCAATGCTAAATTAGGAATGCCTATTTTCCTAAAATTTCCTTCATTTTTGGATAGCTTTTTACCAATAAGTCCTTCAGTACCTTTGGGGTATCTACCATACTCATAGTATCCAGTATAACCAGTCTCATCATATATCAGAATCCCAGCATGTCCTCCTAACCAAGTGGATTTATCACCGTTGTCATTATATGTAATTGCATAGTTTGGAAATAAAACATAACAACCAGCTAACCCAAAAGGATCAACAAAAGAGATAGGATTCCCAGTTACATAAGCAAATCGATTTAAACTTTGCCCATCAGCGATATTGCCCAACAAAATATCCTGATTGATAAAGCGACGAAGGTCTGGAGAGTAGAATCTAGCTCGCATGTAGTACAAGTCATTGGCATCAGTCATCACGCCATACTGACCATTGAACAAGAAAGGTGCGTCATGTGTGGGCTGTGTGAGTAATTCACCAAATGGAGAGTAATCAAATCTTTCAACCATTTCTCCATCCATATCGGTCAACGCAACAGTGCTACCTCGATAATCATAATGATAAGTGAGATATTCACCATTATTTTCTTCGCCAATCAAACCTAAATCATAGTAGGTTGTTTCATCAAATGCTGTAGCAAATTGAACTAGCGTTCTTTTCTCCTTAATAATTTAAATTTTCCTGTACCCAAAAGTTGTTTTTCTACTGCATGGGCATTAGAAGGTTTATTTGCGTAAAGTAAAATAGGATATTCTTGAAATTCCTCTTCCATCCATTCTTGTTCAAACTCATCATAATTATTCTGGAGGGTAAAATTTTCTTTAAAATCACCAAATTTATAATATTCCCCAATATATGAACTCTCATGTGCTTCAGCTTGCATGTTTAAGCACTTCTCAACTACAGTGCATGCAATTTCAATATCATTTTCACCAATATATCCATATAAATCATGTATAGTCATAAGATTTTCCAGTTAAAAGAGAGATTATAATAAAAATCTTTCATACTTTTGAAATATGAAAGATTTTAAAAATGTGCTATTAGTCAAGGATTAATTAGAACATATTTAGTCACAAGAACATGGTATAGAAATGCTTTTTGGGTTACGTGAGATCGCATGATCAGATGATTTATATATCATAAAATGAACATCTCTCCCTGCTTGAGAACTAAGTTGCTCAGCAAGATTAGAAAGTCCTAAAGCAATTAGCTGATCTCCATCTAGCGGCCCTGTTCTAGTTCCTTGTGAACGTAGTGAAATACCAAGCTCTTTGGCTTTTTCAAAAATATCACTTCCTGAAAGAGCTATATCAAAATCACTGACTCTTCCTTCATCAAATCTTGCACCTGTTCTATAGCTGTTTCCAGTAACAGCACTTCCTTGAAAAATACCTTGAGTGTTACCAAAACCAGCATTTTGTAATCCATTATTTAGATTATCTCCAAAACGATTAAAATCATCGGCATTTTTAAAACCAAAAGGTATTTGTTGTGCTACTTTTTTTATGCTGCAAGAAATAGCACCAGCTCCTGCAGGTATACCAGGGATAATAGCAAGAGGTAAGTCAATGGCTAAAGGAGTCCAGTCCCCTGTTGTAATGCCATAATAAGTATCATATACAAGGAAAGGAACGTCTACTACATAATCTGCAACTAACCCAAAAGGATCAATAAAAGAAATAGGATTACCCAGTACATAAGCAAACCGATTCAAGCTTTGCCCCTCAGCAATATTCCCCAACAAAACATCCTGATTCACAAACCGTCTGATGTCAGGACTATAATACCTGGCTCGCATGTAATTCAAACCATTAGCATCCGTCATTACGCCATACATCCCATTGAACAAGAAAGGTGTGTCATGGGTGGGTTGAGTTAATAATTCACCAAAGGGTGAATAATGGATGTTTTCTACGACTTGCCCCTCTTTATCCGTCAACGCAACCGTACTGCCTCTAAAATCATAGTGGTAGGCAACATAATTTCCTGCGCTTTCTTCTCCAATGAGTCCTAAACCATAGACATAATAAGTCGATTGTCCATTGTCTATTTTGACCAACACTTGACTTAATGCAGGTTGGGCG
>JADGDF010000159.1 GCA_016745055.1 Thiotrichaceae bacterium
ACGGGTTGTTCAAGGTTCAAGTTTGTTTTGCCAGCGAAAAAGCGTTCTGATTGGAATATCAATACGCTCACCGGTTTCTTGGAAACTCAGATTGTACTTGTCTTTGGTGGCAAATACTTTTTCACGAAATTTAAGTGGGTTAGTCATCTATCTATTATCACATATTATTACGCATCAGCTATAGCTGAAATTTTTGATGATGTCGCCAATATGAAAGGATAAAATAGTGAATCAGCAAGAGGTTATTAACCTTATCAAAACAACACATTCTGAGCAAATAAAAATAGCACAGCTCAATAATGGTATCATTGATATTCAAATATTACCTTTGAAACAAATACTACAATCACAACATACCGATGTTTTTAATGAAATACTTGCACGATGCAACCAACGCCCACCCGTTTCTACTAGGGGTTTATCGATCTAATCCTAACCATTTTTCTTCAAGTTGAGCGAGTAGGGTGCTGGCTTCGTCGTCGTTAACATTTGGCAGGGTGTTGTCAGACCATGAACCTGTGGCAATGATTCCTTGGGTTTGAATGGCTCTGACGAATTTTAGTCTGTTTTTTGGAAGTTTAAATTTGTAGAAGTGTTTTGCAATGGTTGCACGATTTATTCTTGGTGAGTGAGAAATTTTCTTTAGCATCTTTTTAAAATTTAAAATATCCTTAAAATTAATAATATGTAGTATAAGTAGTATGTAAATACGAACTACAAAATTATTCAAACTTATGGCAATGGTGACAAATGATAAAATATAGGAAATAAGGGGATATTGAAGTATAAAATAAAAAATAGATGAATTAATAAGGATTTTCTCAAGCAAACTTGTTAATGAATTACCAAAGGTTATTACTAATACAGCTGCCATCACGAATAAGATAAAACTTTTTATCAGTAGAAAGATTGCAATGTTAATCACTCTTAATGTTGTAAAAAAAACAATTGAAACGAACTGTTTTGGGAGATATCCTTTTATTAATTTAAGTATCAGCACTAACGAGTTATTAAACAAAGATAGTAGTAAAATTGTAGATAAAACAATGTTAATACTGAAAGCTAAATCACTAATATGAAGTAAACCTGAATAATTGGTAAATGCTTCATCGAATTGAGAATGGTAACTTTTTGAAAGTCTTGTTACAAATAGAACTATCATCACTAAATTTGTTACTATTACAATATACTTAAATAGTTCCAACTTACAAATAGTAAAAGTATTTTTTACTCCTACAAAAGGGAAGAAGTACATAAATATTGTTAAAATAGTAGCCAACATAACAATAAAAGGTTCAGTTATGAAGAGTCCCAGCATAAGGACAAAAATGAAAATCAATTGCCACCATTTAAACAAAATCATCCGATATAATGAAACAAAAGCATTAGATAAACTAAGGGGAAATAACATTTCATCCTTGTGTTTCCATAGATGACAATAATCTACAGAAGATTCCAAATATTGATGTAGACGGATTTCTAAGATTTCACTTAGTTCCGACAAATGACGACACGCTTTAAAAGCGGTTTCCCTAATCCAATCACTTTTAATCGCTAAAGCCTTTGTCACCGCCGAATCAATCCGACTTTCCTCTAACAACCCCACCGCTTCTACCGCTAACTTCTTAGACAACAAATCTTTCGCATTTTCTATTTGATGCTCAATAAAATCCGCCAACTCCTCCCGAAAATTAGATAAACAAGTAGTTCTCGCTCGAAAGGCCTCTTTTAAAAAACGCAAAGAATGCACCGCTCGCAAATAACGCGGATCAGCCATATTCAACTGCTCAGAAAGAATCAGCTTTATTTCTGACCAACAATAATCGGCAATTTCACGCGCTTTCTCCTCCTCAACCACCTCGCAATACAACACCAACGCATCCCGCCACCGTGAATTCGTGGGTATTGACTCACGCGGTACCCGCTCAGGATGCTTGATTAACTGACGAGACACAAAATACTCATTAAAACGCCGATGCGCAAAACTGAACATGTTGTCATCACCTGCGCCTAAACGTCCCAACCGCGCATAACACAACACCTCGACAACCTCTTTAATAGCAAACTCCGGCAAACGACAGGCTAATTCTTCCAACGGTGCACCTAATCCCAACTGACTGTCCTGAAACATCAAATCTGCAATGGCCTCAGCCGTTTCAATAATCTTTTCTACCGTCAATCCTCTTTTAACAATGCGTTCCTGACAACTTCTCACATTGAGTTGATGTTCAATGTAACTGATGTACAACTCCGCTTGATTTTGGGGCAACGCATTATCATTATTGCGTGCATAATTAGAAATCAACGCCGCACTGAAAGGATTTCTAGCCACTGGCATTAAATCTTGCCGTTCCTTGAATAATTTTTGAATTAACTCCTTTTTTTCCGTGGAAAATGATTTTTCCAAGGTTTGCCGAATTTTTATCTCCGAAAAAGGACGAATTTCCAACCGAGTCTTTGTTTGAAACTTATCCGTTGGTTTGCGAAAAATACGGGAAGATAAAATCCCACGCGACTCATGCGCGCCTGCCAAAAATTTATAAATCACATCCGACAATTTATCAATTAACCAAGAACCTTCAGGCGTATCCAACACAGCGGGAATTTCATCAAAAGAATCCAATACGATAAACAAACGCCCATGTTCAAACATGCGTTTAAAGTAAGTATCTAAAAAGTCATTGCCAAAAATATCCAATCGTTCTTGCAAATTTTTCAACATAAAATCATATAACTGTTGCACCGTCGGTGGGTTTTGTTCAGACCATTCTTTCTTAATTTCCCATTCACGAAGATTGATATATAACGGCACTTTGCCCGTTTTATCAACTTCTTCCAACAAATCGCGGCATAATTTTCGTAACGCCACACTTTTACCCGACCCAGAATCACCCAATACTAAAAATGTTCTGTCTGTTTTAGGGGTTTTTTTGATTGCAGTTAACAAATCCGTAACTTTTTTCACTCGCCGACTTTCAGACCGCACCTCCACTTCTGCATCCAAAGGAGTAAAATTCATTGGACTCCATTGAGTTTCTACATCCAAACTTCTGAGATCATCTCGTAACACTTCACAAAATTTTTGTAACCGCGCTTTATAATTCTGCTCTGGAAATTCCTTTTCCAAAGGTGTTTCGTGTTGCTTCATGGCCGAAGTATCACGCATGAAATAATTGACAATGAAAATGCCTATCAACACAAAGAAGAAGCCAAACGCACCACCAGGCGAAGAATAATCTTCACCAATAAAATGACTCAGTTCAGGGAACTGCTTGATAAGTAAAGCGAGAACGAGTGGTTGCCAAAAAGGATAGAAAAAATAAGCAGAGGAAATCAGCAATAGGGAAGCAAGACGAACTTTATTTTTGACATAAGCTTCAGATAACCAAATAGACTGCGTAATAAGCAGGATAATTATCATGAACATGGCAATGGATAGCATTTCTGTCATTCCCCACATGAACCTTACGATAATGAGAGCAGTCACAGAAATGGCAGATAAATATACCAGTAATCTTTGTTTATCAGAGAGTGAGTTCATTTCCATAGTATAATCTTTTAGGCCAGAGGGGGCTTGTAATCCAATCCATAACCTTCAAACGGTGGGAGTGAGGTAACAACTTTTTCCATGTTCATGCTTGTTTGAAACTGTTATATTTTTTATGAATTTAGTTCTATTCAGGTTCAAGATAAATAGGTATATTGAATTCTGCATCAGAGCAATAAAATTTCTTTCTGACACTTTGTGAGAAATCATATTGCTTTTTCATAATAAATATTTTCAATATCTAAAAATCGCAATTAACCTCCCAATCTTCAATTTTCAAACCATTCACTCGACTAAATTCACGAACATTATGTGTTACTAAAATAAGATCATTGACTAAAGCAATAGCGGCAATTTGTAAGTCGGACCAATAGGCAACCCTTTTTTAGCAAGTTCAGCGCGAACTTGGGCGGCTTTTACAATAGCTTTATCGTCAAAAGGCAAGCTTTTTGAGAAATTACTGAAAAAATTATCTAATGTAACCAGGTTTTTATCAGTTTTCGTACTTTTATAAGCGCCATAGTAAAGTTCAAACTTTACAATATCGCACAGCACAATTTGTCCTTTTGGTAAAACTGATAATTTTTGTAGCAATAGCAAATTATCGCCTTTTAAGTATTTAATACAAGCATTTGTATCAAGTAAAAAACTATGGCCATTCTTCGCGTTGTTCATATTCTGTTGGTTGATCACGCACAAATTCTCCTTCCCAAGTACCATAAGTTTTTTTTAAAAAATCAGAATTCCAACCTAAACTTTCTTTTGAATCAATTGATTGAAGTATAATTTTACAATCAGTATTAATGAGAGCATCAGGTACTTTTAAATGTAAAAAACCATCTGCGCCAACATGAGAATATAAGGTTACTGTTTCCATAATTCATTCTCCATTTTACTTTTTACTTTGCTTATTTTTTAGCAAATAAATTAATATTTTCCAAGCAGAAAGACTGTAAAAGAACCTCAATTTTTGCATTTTTGAGAACGTAAAATCAATAAGTTATGAACTAATGTGCCAATTTGGGTAATTCTTTTACAGCCTCCCCAACTTGGTAATGAGGTAACTAAGTATATATTATATACTGCCCATAAAAAAACGCGGAAGATTGCTCTCCCGCGTTCATTTTTCTAACTTAACGATTAACTAAATAATCAAACGTTAATTAACGGGTACCAGCTCGACATTCAACACAGCGCCATTGCTGTAAAAGAACTGTCTAGCAAAAGTACTTCCACCTTGCCCTTGAAGGATTAATGCCAAGGTACTGCCTAAATTGCCAGAATCGACTAGCTCTTTAACAGGGGCAGTGACATCAATCTCAAGCGTTGCGTCTTTTAACCATTTGTTGTCAAATGTAAAACCACTCGAACTGTTGGTTAAATCACGGTCAGAAGGTAGAGCATTGCTGCTAAATTGAGCTGGTGCATTGCTTTTTTCTGCAAAGATCAACACTTGGAATTTGTTCCAGTTATTGTCTTTTCTACCATTGGTTAGCAGCAAAGTTGCCGATTGGACGGTCATGCCAGATTCAATAGCCATTTGTCCTGACGCGAAACGTAAGCCCAAGGTGTCATTACTGTCACCACCAATCCAGGTGGTGGAGGTGGTTGACTTGTTGTAATTGCCATCCCATGCATCATCTTGAACATTAGCCACATCCGTGCTGCTATCTGACATAAGGGCTACACTGAATGACGTTGGCGTCACAACAATATCGTCATCTTTAGGTTCGTCATCAGTAATAATCATGTTTGATGAGCAAGTTGGCCAAGCAACCCCTTCGATGTCATAATAATCACCAGTAGGAATATTCACACCGGCTTCAATTTGTGCGCTTTCTGGATTCAATGACTCAAGTCCTAAAGAGGTACTACCCGTGCGATTTTGTTGGCCGATGAGAATGTTACCATCAGGCATCATTTCCATGATTTCAATGGCACGTACACCTTTGGGCAAGGAAGTCACTAAGTCCAAATCACCTGTCGCATAGTTGTACTTCCACAAGCTATTGGTTTCAGCTGCATAAATTACGCTACCTGTATTGTCCCAACTCAAATCTTCTACATGAGAAGTATATTTGGAAGGATCAGGGTCTAAGCAAACTCTGGAGGCATCAACGTGTTCAACAATTAACTCAGCACTTGCATCCTCTTTGTTGATTTTGATCAAGCCACATTCTTCTGCCCAACCCCACAATTCACCGTCAGGGCTGAAGGATAATGCGGAAATTTCACGACCAGAGACGGTTTGCCCTTGATAATCAAAGTTAACTGTACCCACAGAGGTTAGCTCACCATTTGAACGATTGACTTTATACAAATGACCCGCGGGATAGCCTTTGGGATCATCGCCTGAGGCTGCAAATAATTCCAAGGTCACAGGACTGATATCTAAACCTTCTAAATCGTATTTAGGATATTCAGGTCCAAGTGGTGCCACTGCATAACCATTGTCAGGATCAATGGTTAATAATTGAGAATTATTTAAATCACCATCATGAACTGCGTAAATAATATTCTTACAGGCAGGATCAGGTTTTTCTTCATCATCAGGTGGCGGAGGTGTGTTGGGATCCGCACAGAATTGGATGTTAGAAATATCGGGATGTTTACCACCGCCATTAAGCGGCAAGTCATTTTTGCTAAAGCTACCCGTGGTATCGTCTACTTCGTAGGTATAAGTACCGGTTGCACCTTTTAAGAGTACATGACTGATGGTAATTTTTGACGTCCAATCACCGTTAGCAGCATCGCCAATGAGATTGACCAAGTTTTCATTGCCTTCTGGTTTTTCATAGGCATAATCACTGCCTGACCATTCGTACTTAGCGGCTAATCCCATGTCACTGGGACAAGTAATGTTTGGATTGCCTGGTGGCTCCTTATCTGAAATATTATCTTCGGGAGGGTCTTTAGGTGGAGGAATTTCTTCTGTTGGCCCTTCATAAGGACAATCGTCAGAAATCATCCAGGGATACCAGAATAAGTCCTTGCCTAGCCCATAGTTTTTACCGTCTTCTCTATCAGCGCGACCAAGAGGGCCAGAACTACCATAGACGTTAGCACCATAATGGTTTTCCACAGGATATTTTTGCATCAATGTCCAGTCGGTTTTGCCCTCTTCATCCTTCGCTTGACGCATGGCTGCGTATTCAGGGGTAACACCTGGCCACCAACCTATGGTTTCAAACTCTACCCGACCATTTTGGTCACTGGTCACTGTTCCACTATTTTTTTCATCTCTGATGTTGTGACTGCTGCCTACACAGTCAGGCGCTTCGTCAGGACAAATATTAGGTGTGTTCGTGTCTTTAGGATTGACGACGTACCAACCCGTGGATAATTTAGCTTGTAACTTGCCAGGTAATCCATTACGGTACAGTTGAATATAACCTTTAACGGTAATCCATTGAGGTTCCCATAACTCAGACACATCACCTTTACCTGTTAACGTACAAAGATCATCGCCACCAGCATCGCGTGGAATTTTTTCCTTGTAGAAGTAGAAACTACCATCCCAATCGGTTGCCCATTCCCGCTCTGTGGGCTTGACTTCTTCATGCTCTTCCTCAATGACTTCTTGGGGACATTTATCAAGCGTATGCAGTTCAAGATTAAAGTCTCCTCGACCTGTTGAGGGAAAAGTCTTTTTACCTGTAATGGGTTGCGAAGTCGTTTGATAGCTATACCACATAGATGCACCGTAGTTACCATTTTTAGCATTGGCACCTTGACCTGCTTGAAAAGCTGGACCTCTGCGAGTAATGGTCATTACACCGCCATCAAAGTCGCCATGTCCGGTTAAAGAACCGCTAGTGACTGTTGGGTAGTAACGACAAATCTTGTTATCAGTGTCTTTATCACATTTGGCTTTAGGTTTTTCAGGAGGAATGTTGGTTAAGCCATCCAATTTTACATCAATATAAAGTTGATTGTTGCCACCGCTAATGTTTTTAGCATCTGCATCAACTTCTTTTGCCATGCCGTAAAAATGCGCTGTACCATCACTGTATTCAACAAAACGACCACCTTTATCTTCCGTGAAAATAAAGTCCGCGGCAAAACCTGACATACTGCCAATTACATGTTGACTGCTGCCACCAGTGAATTTTGAGACACAGTAAGTTGCAGTCACATCAGCAGCGGTATCAGAATTATCATCAGGAGATGTTTCTTCCTCTGGTTCTTCAATAATTTCAGGCTCTTCAACAATTTCTTCTGGTTCTTCGACTACTACTTCTTCAGGAGGTTCTTCTTTAATTTCTTTATCTTGAGGACATTGTTCAAGCTGATGCAACTCAAGATTAAAGTCACCTTGACCTGTTGAAGGGAAAATTTTCTCGCCTGTCACAGGCTGAGAAGTCGTTTTATAGTGATACCACATAGACACGCCGTAGTTACCATTTTTGGCATTGGCGCCTTGACCCGCCTGAAATGCTGGGCCTCTGCGAGTAATGGTCATTTCACCACCTTCAAATGCTTCCTGACCCGTGAGTGAACCACTGGTAACAGTTGGATAATAACGACAAATCTTGTTTTTCTTATCCTTATTACACTTGGCTTTAGGTTTTTCAGGTGGAATATTGGTTAAGCCATCAAGTTTGACATCAACAAAAAGCTGATTTAATCCATTATGAATATCGTTACCAGATTTGGTGACTTCTTTGACCAACCCATAGAAATGAGCTGTGCCATCACTGTATTCGACAAATTTACCACCTTTAGGTTCTGTGAAAACAAAATCTTTGGCAAAACCAGACATACTACCAATCACATGTTGGCTATCGCCCGTGGTAAATCTGGACACACAGTAAGTCGCAGTGACATCGGCGGCACTGCTCGAAGTATTTTCTTCAGGTGCTTTTAGCGCTTCAGTTTTAGGTTCTTCAGCAGGAGGTAAATTTTCTTTGGGCTGACTGGTACCGCCACTGCAATCTGGACCATCAATCATGCCTTTGCCGTAACCATTGTTAGCTTTCACTAACGCAGGTACGGAGGCTTTTGGATAATTATCATCTAAAATAATGGTAAAATCACCTTCAAAATTCCATTTAATCCCTACAACACTTTCTGCTTTAATACTTCCGTCTTTACCGACTTCAGCGCCACCGGTTTTAGACTGGTAATGACCATCACACTCAGGAATGCCTAACACCCAGTGGCTTAAAGCAAATCCTTTTTTTGTTGTGACTTTATAATTCCAAGTATTACCGCTTTGGTTTACCAATTTCACTTCATAAGACGAGTTCTTTTTATCATTGAAAGAACCACCATCTTTGTGATTAGGTATGCCAAGCGTGACACTGGTTGCCGCAAGTGTGGCAAACGATAAACCACTAATTACCATTGCGGCGGCTACCAATGTCGTTTTCCGCCTAAACGTTTTCATGATATTTACCTCCTACTAAAAGTTACTGTTAAATTATACAACTTTCTTGTTTGGCTTATAAAAAGCTAAGGGATAGAAGGTAGGATTGTTAAGTCTATCGGTGTACCTCTATCTAAATACCCTATATTCACTAAAAATTCAAAGGTTAATACTTCTTTTAAAGTACCTTCTTGTAATATTTATTATCCACACAAGATAAATATATCAATGTTTATATATAAGCCATGTTTAGAATCTATTTTGCTAATTATACGCTTTCTGGCACTTTAAAGTCTTTCAACGTGGCTTTAGTGACAAGCTTTTCGTTATTATGCATGGTCTACAATCTATAAATTGATGCATAACTTGGTATAATCATTAGTTCGCATTTAACTGGACCACTTTTCTGCTAAAAACATGCCAAATAAAGATAATTTTTTCTCGTTTCCAAGCAGAGCTTGGTAACGAGAAAAATATAGATTTTTAGATGTCAAGAAAGTGGAAAAAACAAAGCTTAGGAGGTTATACTGTAATAATAAATTTACGTTATATTAGACTTATTGCGAAATAAGGTATTGAAAAAATGGGGAGAAAAATTAAACTAGTGGTTATAGAAACTAAACAAGTCCATAAGAAAACAATATGAATTACGAAAAACTGAAAGTTTTATCAAATGAAAGGTTTAAACGCTATTTAGGAGTAAGTAAAGAACTATTTGAAGAGATGGTGAACGTAATTAGAGCTCGAACCAGACTGGGTAACACACCTAAGCTAAGTTATGAAGAGCAACTGACGCTCACGTATTTTAGAGAGTATGAACTCAGTATCATTTGGGG
>JADGDF010000295.1 GCA_016745055.1 Thiotrichaceae bacterium
CTTGAACAAAATCTACAAACGATGACCGCTATATTAACTCAATATAGCGCATCAGATAGTAGAACACGTCGAGCTGATGATGTTTCACACATGAAATATCGTCTTTACGAACTAAAGCAACAACTTGTTAGTTTGAGCGATGCAATGCAAGCAGAGTTTGTTGAAGTTGAGCACACATTGCAGGAAAGTGCTTTACCAAATATTTTTTTGGAACGTCATTATCAAGCATTGTCAGATTATCAAGCACGCTTAGACACGTTATTAGATAACTTAGAGGCCATAGAAAGTATAGAAGAAGCACAAGCTCTGGCACTTAAGGTGACCGAAACATTGGCCTACCTTCAATCGTTACAACCACAGCGTCAACCAACTTTTGACCCTGAACAACTCCCTTTTGCGGTTTCAAAGCCTCTATTGCCATTTGATGATGAATCCGTAGAAGTAGTAACGCATGAAAATACTCGACGAGTAAGACGCAGTGAAGATGCAAACTATTTAGCTGAAACTGAAGATGTTCAAATCACTGATGATATTCGTGCTTTAGCACAAACGCTTAACTACCAGCCTGTGTCTATTTTTAATTGGGTACATGACAATATTGAATTTATTCCCTCCTATGGCTCAATTCAAGGTTCTCAAATGACCTTGGACATGAAGCGAGGCAATGCGTTTGACACTGCAAGTTTGCTTCTCGCCTTATTGCGTGCGTCTAACATTGAAGTCCGTTACGTCTATGGCACAGTGCAAATACCAACAGAAGCCGTGGTGAACTGGTTACAAGCGGATACCACAGAAATGGCCATTGACCTACTTTCCAAAGCGGCCATTCCTCATAGCACATTAGTCTCATGGTGGCGTTGTCAAAGCCATCAAAATCGACCATATTTGGGTAGAAGCCTGGATAGACTTTAAGCCCAGTCGGGGCGCTAAACACCGTCAAGGTGACAGTTGGATACCTTTAGATGCCGGGTTTAAACAACATCAAGCAATACCAGGTATAGACCTGCAACAAGAAGTGCCCTTTGATGCTCAGGGTTTAGTTGAACACTTGAGACAAACAGTTCAAATCAATGAAACAGAAGGTTGGATTGCTGATATTGATCAAGCCTACATGCAAACAGCGTTACAAAACTATCAAACCCAAGTTGAAAACTACTTAGCGCAAGCACATCCCGATGCTGAAACGATTTTTGGCACTCACAGCATTTTACCTGCCAATCGACCTGTATTCGCAGCCAGTTTGCCTTATCGATTGGTGGCTAAGAAAGAGACTTTTGCCATTTTACCTGCAAAATTCAGGCATACGTTGACTGTAGCGCTTTTTGCCAATCAAACTGCAAAACAATTTGGCAATTCAATACTCAGCGCAACCTTAAGTTTACCCGCGTTGCGAAGCCAACGTTTGCACTTAACCTATGTTCCCGCAACTGAAGAAGATGCCCAAGCACTCGAATACTACAGTAACCTGCCTGGGGCCACACAATTACCGTTATACCTATTTCAACTCAAACCTGTCCTAATGCTTGAAGATACCATACTGGCTGAAGGCAATGTAGTCACTATGGGACAAACACAAATATATAATCTAACCTTAACAGACACGCGTCAAAGCTATGCGCAGCCAGGTACTGTACAAGCTGGGGATGAAACTGTCTTTACGGTCAATGGCAACGGACTCACCTTTGACTTTGTCAAAAATCGCATGTTAGCCTTCAAAGACAGCGTAGACGTTGCCGAAAACTTGCACCTATTAGGACTCCTATTTTGGTTTGAACACGACTGGTTAGACGATTTAGCGGCAAAAGCCTACCAAGTCAGAGTCCAACGTGTTCCCTCTGTCGGCGCTTTTTTCATGCCATTGACCATCCGTTACTACTTTGGCATTCCCAAATCGGGTTACTATCACACCCGCAAAGTCGACGTACGCAGAAATGCCCAAATCCTAGCAGGCGGTACGTCTCAAAGCCGTTTCAACTTCATGTCACACATTGGCATACACGGTTCCTACTTAGAAGGCTCCGTGCTTGACCAACTCTTTGGCCAAACGTGGATGCCAGGGCGTTCAACCACCCAAGTTCTCATAGAAGCCGTTGAACAAAATATTCCCATCTACACCATAACGCAAGACAACATGCACACCGTCTTACCTCAACTCTCATTAACTGAGGATGTCAGGCAAGAAATTACCAATGCGGTAAAAGTAGGAAAAGTAGTGACGATTCCTCAGCGAGATGTGAATCAAGGTAGTTGGACAGGCATAGGCTATATCGTTCAAGACCCTATGACAGGTGAAGGGGCTTATTTGATTGATGGCGG
>JADGDF010000296.1 GCA_016745055.1 Thiotrichaceae bacterium
TGGTGGATATACCCGAGCTCCTTTTGCCAAAGAAGTAAAACATAAACTCCAAGCAACAGTTGAAGTCGTCAAACGTAGTGAACTGCACACCTTTAAAGTCTTACCCAAGCGATATGGTGAGTTTGAAACGATTAAAGCTTTACCTGAAAAAATAGACGCTGGAAAAAGTTTAATTGCAGCAGATGCAAGAGTCTCAATTGAAGATTTACAGCAAGGTTTAAAAGATTTATTTCAAAACCCAGCCGATTTAGCTTTATTTTATTTTTCTGGGCATGGTTGGCAAAAAAAAGATGGTTTTACAGATGAAAAAGAGGGGTTTTTATGCCTCAGCAATTTTAAAGAAACTGAAGACAATGCTGTATCGCTAAAAAAATTATTGACTTTATTGCATAAAAGTCCTGTACATAAAAAAGTGGTGATTTTGGATTGCTGTCATGCGGGTGAGTTGCTGAATTATGACAATTTAGGATTTAAAGATAATGGCGATTATTTGTTTTTAGCTTCATCCAATAGTTTTGAACAGTCTTTTATCAGCGGTGATTCTGGCTTGAGTGATTTTACTGAAATATTGCTCAATGGATTGAATCCAATGATTAACAATGGAAAAATAGAATCTATAGATTTAGTAAAATATATCCATACTCACTTCAAAGAAAATAATTTACAGTCCTTCAAAGCTGTTCAACCTCAAGATTTTATTGAACTCACCCGTTGCAACACGTCCGAAGTCAATAATCTCATTTCACAATCCTCCACAGAATTTGATTTAAACGCTTATTTTGATTATGCCGAGATGGATTTTAAGGCTTGGAAAGAAAGCTGGGTGATTGATGAATATTGCAAAGAGTTTGATGAAACCTTGTTTTATGCGGAGGAAACCAAGTGGTATGTCGAATTAGAAAGTATGTTGGAAGGAAAGTCTGTTGATGATGCCGAAGAACGGCACGGTTTTGTACGTGATTTGCGGGATGAATTGAAGAAAAACGGCGATTATCAAATGGTTTTGCTGGGTGTCGCAGGGATGGGTAAAACATCCAGTTTGCAATTTATGTTGTATCACGATATTCAGGATTTTAGAAACGGCAATTCGGATGTGATTCCCGTGTTTTTGAAATTAAAAGAAATGGATTTGAAAGCAGGTTTAAAAGCATGGGTTGTGGATTATTTCCGTAAAATGCCTTTTTTAGAAAATTATCAGCAACTTGAGAATACGATTGAACAATGGTTAAAAACGGATAAATTGTTTTTATATTTAGATGGTTGGAATGAAATGTTACGCAGCAGTGATGAGTTTGCAAGTGCAATTATTAGAAGATATGCGCCATTTTAAAGCCCATTATGCGAATTGCTTTATTTTATCTTGTCGTCAGCAAGATTACCGTGGTGAATTATCTAATATGCCGACGTTTATTTTAAAACAAATGAATCTACAGCAAATGCAGCAGTTTGTTAAGCAAAATACGGTTGAAAATGAACCCACTCGCCATAAAGCATTGCAAGTTATTGCGGATTCAAGTCAAGATAATTTACGGGAATTATTAGCAATTCCATTGTATTCACTGATGTTTGTGCGAACGTTACGCCATGATCGTGGGATTGCGAAAAGCTTTGTTTTATTGATTAAACAGTTTATTGAGGGTTTATTAATACGTGAGTCGGAAAAATCGGATATTGATGAACCACGTTTTTTACTGTTTTTATATCGTTTTGCTTATTTGTGTGTGACTGAACGCAAGAATGATAATAATACGGCGGTATTAGGGATTGATATTGAGGATATGTTACAAGGCAGCCCTAAGAGTTCTAAGCAGTTTTTGTATGATGAAGTAAAGTTATTTTTAGAATTTGCGCAACAATTGAATATTTTGATTAAAGATAAAAAACAGCATAAATATAGTTTTGTACATCCTGAATATCAGATTTATTTTGCTGCGAAAGGTAAACAATACTTTGCGCCCGATGCGCAATTAGATTATCAGCAATTGCATTTATATAAACTGATTCGATTTGATATAGGTTTATCTGAGCAACCTCACCACGGCATTTTAGAATTGGCAGAGCATAATGTTTTATTAGCGAGTTTATGTTTTCAAGATGAATTTAATTCTAGCACTCATATTAAAACCCAGTTAATTGAACAGGCTCAGCAACAGATTCAAAGTCAAAATTATACCTTAGCCACTTTTTCTCTAATGTTTAATAGAGTTGTATCACGGAATTTAAGATGGTATTTTGCGAAAAGGAGGATATAAGAAAGAACAAGTTTTGTAAACTTAGG
>JADGDF010000297.1 GCA_016745055.1 Thiotrichaceae bacterium
CTCAAGCTAAGGCTATTCGCAAACGAGAACGCTGCGATGTCGATACCCTATTTACTCTTCATTTCAATACTGACAAATTATAATGCGCTAGCTATATAACATATCTCCGACAATACCGTCTTTGGTCAATCCTTCAAATTGTTGGGTTTCTAATTGGGTTTTCACCGTTTCCATTCGATTTTTAACCGTTTCTAGTTGTTTGGCACTGACGCCTTGTAAGTCAATGCCAAAAGCATAGAATTCACCAACAACAGGTTTGTTGTTACCTGAATGCCAACCACCGGTGACTTTGGTGATGGAAGTGGTACTTTGTAGTTCTTGTCCCATCATGAAAGGACGACTTTCAGCAACGATGTTGCCATCTAACTTTAGTTGGGCTTTTAAGTTAATTAAATAGCCAGGTAAAGAGGTGGGTAAATCACTTCAACCAGGTAGGTCGGGTTAGCGAAGCGTAACCCGACGGAATGTTCCAATTTACCAATTCATCGGATAACAACCCATGTAATATGCCATTCCTCCAATTTTGTCGGGTTACGGTTTTTGCGTTGCAAAAAATCTAACCCGACCTACCTGGCTTATCCGCCTTACGAGTTACGAGTTGAAATTAAGGTCTGGAAATGAGTCAAGAACATAAACATACTTGAAAATAATAAAGCTCCTCCCACATGGTATTCATGTTTAAAAAATAGCAATACAACTCCAAAATTAAGATAAACCAACAATATAATGAAAAAGCATAATAAAGTAACTTTCTTTATTACATTGTTTTTCATGCTAAAAAAAACATTAAAATGTGCAGTTAAGCCAAAAGCAATGATAATTAGTGTACAAGCATCCACTTTATTTAAGTTCCAGGAAGAATACAAGTAAGCCTATTACTAAAAGATGCCATCCCAGCATAAGCTAATATAAGGCCTACTAATGCTAAAAAGCCTACTGATACTGAAACAAGAGCAACAGAAGGAAGAAAGAAAGCGAAAATTATTAGATGTAAAGCTATAATTTCCAATACAGCTAAAGAATATAAAGCACCACAAAGCATCCCTAAAAAGAAACTGTTTGGGTCGACAAAAGAACTAGAGAGTCCACCAACTGCAAAAAGTAGAGTAAGGTATAGGAAAACAAGCCCTAGTACTGGCGCATTTGCAAAAAAAGCAATAAGAGATAAAATACCAAAATAACCAGTAAAAAATCCAGTATAATAAGCCCCATCACTCCCCCCCGAAATCCGATAAGCTCCCGCGCCTGTTTCAGAATCAGCAATAATATACCCCATACCCGTCCAACTACCCACAGTAATCGTATTCTGAGAAACAGTTGCCACCTTCCCAACCGTGACTGAATCACGAATTTCATCTTTGACTTTGCTATCTATGTTCAATACAGGCAAAACCACATCAACATTTTCTTTGGTCACTTGATAAATTCGTTGTCCTTCTGCTGAGGCAATCGCTAGGGCTTTGACTGCAGAAACAGCTTCACCTGGGTTTTCTTCACTGGTAAATAACATCTCGGGTATTTTATGTTCCCAGGCAGAGGTCATCATCCCAATTTGTTGACCTGTGGCAATCGTCAGTTGTGCATCATTGTTTTTAGCCCAAAGTGAATTAGCCACCGCATCCATATCGACCATGATGCCACTCATTTCAACTTGTCTGGGCACACCAAAGCTGTAAATGGGGTTTAAACTGGTGGAAAAGGTACCAAAGGAGGGTAAACGGTAGCTTATGGCTTGTCCTGCGCGATTAAGTACTTTTAAACCGACATCGTTGGCAGCAAAGTAACTTAAGGCACCGGCATATAGCATATCTCCCACAATACCGTCTTTGGTCAATCCTTCAAATTGTTGAGTTTCTAATTGGGTTTTGACGGTTTCCATGCGATTTTTAACAGTTTCTAGTTGTTTTCCACTGATACCTTGCAAGTCAATGCCAAAGGCATAGAATTCACCGACAATGGGTTTGTTGTTGCCTGAATGCCAACCGCCTGTGACTTTGGTAATGGAGGTAGTACTTTGTCTCGCTCCCACGCTCCGGCGTGGGAGTGTATACTCACCGCTCCTGCGGTGACGATTAAAAGACTTGACGCTAGAGCGTCAAAATACGCATTCCCACGCTGGAGAGTGGGAACGAGATAAATTCACCAATTCATCGGATATAGTAATATTCCTATTCATTCATACCATTAAGAATAACTTTATTTTGAAAAATAAAATCTATTGTTTCGATAAGTGAATCAAATTGATGGCGGAAACGCTTGATATAACGCTTAAA
>JADGDF010000298.1 GCA_016745055.1 Thiotrichaceae bacterium
GTGTTCATGACTTTACCTTATTCAAACAAAGTCTCAAGAAAGCTCAACTTGATGTCTCTATACGAGTATTAGCAGATAGCGGTTATCAAGGAATGGGAAAATACCATGCTTGTTGCCAAATCCCATTTAAAAAAACTAAGCTTTGCCCTTTGACTGAGGAACAAAAACAGGCTAACCGCCAACTGGATAAAATCCGTATTACTGTCGAACATGTAATACGAGCTCTTAAAATCTTCAAAATGCTTGCGCTTCGTTACCGAAATCGTCGTAAGCATTTTGCTCTACGGTTTAACCTTATTGCTGCTATATATAATAAATTAATTATTTAAGCTTGTTAACAACTTATTTCGCAAGAGGTCTATTGTTTGCACAGATCGGCGTGGGAACGTTGCTCCGTCGTCTGCCGCAAATAGCAATGAATCCCTAGAATGGGAAGAATCTTATAGAACACATGGACTAAAAGCACTACCAGTTACTTTCTAACGAGCATACCCACGTCTTTACAATTTAGATTATAATTGCTCATGCACTCAATGCTAGTAAACTCACTTGACGTACTTTTTCCCAATCTGACTCCCAAATTGGTTGGAACTGATGCATTATTGGACTTAAAAGCTTTAGCAAGTAATCTCCCTCCAATTTTGCGAGGTGGCTTTGAATGTCGCCTGACTGCTAACACTTCGCAAGTCGATTTGCAACAGTGCATCGTGCAAGATGATATTGAGTTGCTGCGAGAGCACATTATCACTTCAGCCAATAGGGTACATCCGGGATGGTTGCAATTATCGGATTTTCTTAACGAATGGCGAACTAGCCTTAAATCAATTCCAGAAATTTGGCTGGAATTTGACATTAACAGCTCATCTGTACCAATTCCAGCTATTTTTGTAGGATTACCGCAAAAAATATCGCCTGCCTATGAGACTTATGAGATTGCCGTACACTCTCTCAATTTACTACTTCCATCAGCCTGGAGTGAGTGGCAAGACAATCTCTATCGTTGCTTTGCGGCTTGTCCCAATGGCATTTTTGTCAGTCACATTGGTGTTATGTTATCTCGAAACACACCGGCTTTGCGCGTTAATATCAAACGTTTGCAAGCCAATTCACTGGTTCCCTATTTGCAACAGCTTGGCTGGCAACAACAAAGCAATGAAGTGGAAACTTTGATGAGGCAATTATGTGCTTTATGCGAACGAATAACCGTTTGTTTGGATGTTGGACAACACATTTATCCGCAAATTGGCTTAGAATGTATTTTCCTCCAACAACTGCCGCACGAATCACGCTGGGCTGTTTTTTTGGATTACTTAATCGAATGTGGTTTATGCGAACCGCAAAAAAGAGAGGCTTTGTTAAACTGGCCCGGTCAAAGTAATCCCTTGAATTCTCTGGCTCCTTGGCCTGAACACTTAATTTCTGCTTCCCTTTTGGAACCTAAGGAACACTTTACTGTTTTTGAGCGTCGTTTGAGCCATATTAAAGTGGTTTGGCAACCGCAAAGGCAGCTAGAAGCTAAAGCCTATCTGTGGTTTGAACATCGGTGGTTAAGTATCGAATCATGAAAGTAAAAGACACCCTTCAAAAGTAGTACTGTAGAGTGCGTCCGACGCACCGAAAAACTCCTGGTGCGTAAGACTTTTAGCTATTAAGGCTAAATAAACAAATAGTATTTTGTCATAAGCAGAATTGATTTGTACGGTAGGGTGCGTCCTACGCATCGAAAAACGCCAAGTGCGTAGGACGCACCCTACAAAATAACCTTGGCAGTAATATGCTTATATTTAACATAGGAAATTCAAAAAATAATTATTCCAATTTGACAGTTGTTTCTGGAATGGAATGAAGTGAATTTCCCGAAACCAATAAAGGCTAAAATTATGCCTATGTGTGATACAAATGGTTATTTGGAAAAAACAAAATATGAATAAATCTACTGAACATTTTGATTTAGATAAATTTTATTCTAGCGAATCTGTTGATGAATGGAAACAAATTATTGGCAAAGATTTACATTACCATTTTGGATATTTTCACGATTCTGAAGATTTAGAAACAGGTTTAAAGCAAACGGTTAGGAACTTTTATCCTCATATTACGCTGGGTTCGCGGATTTTAGATATTGGCTGTGGTTGGGGAGGTCCAGCCAAAATGTTAATAGAAGCTACCCATGACCCGCGCGCGTGACACAAACCGGGGATGAAATTCCTGCACATTGCATTTTCCCTGTCGTTAATATAAACTCCCCCTCAAGTGCTAGAAAC
>JADGDF010000160.1 GCA_016745055.1 Thiotrichaceae bacterium
TTATTGATTTATATGATGAAATAATTGGAGTATGTGCCGGACTATGGAACTTTTATCTAGCTAATTGATTGATTTTTAACGGGATACAACTCTATTTTAAATAGGTTTACTATTTCCATATCTAAATTTTACATATAGGAGATTGGGTTAATTATGAAACAACTTTTAATAAAACTAACCCTGTTGATCGCTGTATTTTCCATGCCTGTGATAACACATGCAAATTATTTTCTCGAAGCAGGTGTTGATACTACAACCGCCGTGGGTCAGTTTAAGATCATTTTGACTGATGAATATGCCGAAATGTGGGGAGTTAAAGAAATTACAAGTCCTCCACTTATTGATACACAGGCTAAAATTGGTAGAAGTCGACCACACTACGATGGTAGTCAAACAGATATAGTCGAGGGAGCTATTATATGTGAAGACGGAAATAAAACTGGTTGTTTTAGTTTTATTCCAAGTTTTCCAAAAGATAGTGATTTTACAAGTGTACCTAAAAATAGCGAGTTTAATGAAGGGCCTTTAGGAGTAGAAGAAATACATACTCAAGTTCTTTCTTTAAATTTAATTGATTCTGGAAAATGTGGCATAGAATCAGCCAATGCAGTTCGTGCAGGAAGCATTGTACCAAATATCCAACCTAGTCTTGGTGAGGTGGAGTCACTTAACTCTTCTGATAATTTTTATAGCTATCCTGCAGAAGGGTTTTTCAACTTATTTATGGAAGTAGATGTTGATTGGAATAAGGATGAAATCGTTGATGTAACACTATTTAATAATTATCCCATTATTCTTCAAAATAGGTATTCAGATATTTTTCCTTCTGATAAATTTTATATAAAGGATAGTAATAATTTTTCTATTCCTATCTATGAAAAAATTAGTAATACCCATGTTGGTTGGATTATTATGTTTGGACAATCTAATGCGGCTTCTAACTGCGATATAACAAAAAATACCACCGACAAAAATAATTTTGATAAAAAGGTATTGTCAGTAGAATTGGCCTCGTTTACAGCTATAGAAGATCAAGAGATTATCTCCTTGAAATGGGAAGCAAAAACAGAAATTAATTGTAGTGGATATCATCTTTGGCGAGCTAAAAAGAGCAAAGCTGGTGAATTTGTGGACATTTTGAGATTAACTGAACAGCCTATTCCATCCAGCGGTGGAGTGCTTAATAAAGCGGTATATTTTTACGATGATGTAAATGCAGTGCCAAAAAATTTGTATTACTACGGGTTAGAAGATGTTACTTATGATAATGTCAGCACTATACACTTTGAGGATATTATTTCAACAACAGTGAGAGGAAGAAGCAACTGAAAACAATAAAAATAGGTAGCAATAAACTACATAAGCATTTTGATGAGAAAGTTACTTTAGGAGTATTTTATATGAGTAAAAAATTGGCTGTAACAACTGTATGTATACTTGGATTAACGACTTCTCCAATAACGTGGGCGGGCTTTTTTCCTGAAGCAGGAGTAGATAAAGCACCTTCGCTAGCACAATTTGTTATTACATTTACAGATAGAGATTTTATAAATAATCATCCTGAGTTAGGACTTTGCGATGGTCCACGCAATGTTTGTTCTGACGAAGATAGAACCGTCATTAGCCCAATACTTTATGAATCCCAGACAAAAATTGGTAGAAGTCGACCACATTTTCACAGTGAAGACAGTAGCTCTGTAGATGTAGGGGAAGGTGCTTCTGTATGTAAAGAAGGCATGTGGAATGTATGTTTTGATTTCTTTACTAACTTTGTCACAGATTCAGACTTTGTAAGACAGTGGAATCAGGGTCCTGTGGGTACAGATGAAGTACATACCCGAATGTTGTCCATGAATCTGACGCCTCTAAGGTCCAGTCGTTATAATCCTTCAAATGTATGGAATTCTGCAAATAGAATTAGAGGGGGAAGTGCAGCTCCTGATCAACCTTCTAGTATTGGTGAAGTTGAATCACTAGATGCTCCAGGAGGAGAAGGAGGTTTTCCTGCTGAAAGCTTCTTCAATATGAATGTGGAAGTTGACATGGATTTGGATTTTGATGGTACCGTTGATTTCACTCTAGTAACTAGAGGGGTTCCTCTCCTTGTTACTGGTACGGGATTAACCAATTTTCCTCCTAAACTTGTGTATGTGCACAATTCAACAGTTGCAGCAATACCTATTTATGATAAGGCTGATACCAGTAACGATCCAGAAGCAATAGCATACCTTAGAATGGCTGGACATGGGATGAGTTATGGTTCTGCTTTTTCTACACAAACAAGAGATGGGAAAAACACTAGAGATTCTGAAGATCCAGAAGTAGAAGAATTTTTGTCAATTCTTCACAGTCAACCACTTTTACCAATGCCTCCTTCTGGAGAGCCACCTGTTTGCCAACTCTATGCTGTGCAAGATCATGGTTTAAACAATAGCCAAATATATACAATTTCTCCAGAGACATTTGATGTTGAGCCTATAAGTGTAAGGTATCCAAAGCATGATCTCGAAGGTTTAGATACTCACCCCATCAGTGATAAACTTTATCTTACATCAGGTAATGATTCCAAAAAACCTGGCTATTTATTTAGCTTTGATGTAGAAACTGCTGAACTCACAGAAATCGGAGATACCAGCTTTGGAGATGTCCCTAGTATTGCATTTAATTCAGAAGGTGTCTTATGGGGTTGGGTGAAAGACAAAGGACTCATCACTATCAATACTCAAAGTGGTCAAGGAACTATGGTAAAAGAGTTCCCTGATGTATCAATAGAAGATATTACTTGGAGTAATGAGGGTAAATATATTTATGCCTCAGAAGGCACTAACCTGTGGGTTTACGAATATGCTAAACAAACAGCCACTTTGGCATGTAATAATTTACCAGGAGAAACTGAAGCTTTAGAAATGCTTCCCGATGATACCTTATTATTAGGTATTCATGGTAATAAAAAGGTTGTTAAGTTCAAAGCATTTAACGTGGAAACTTGTGAAATAACCTTTGACGTAGATATTCCTACTTCTCCTACTGTTAATGATGTTGAAGGTATTGCTTGGCCAATGAAAGCATGTAGTAGCTAAATTCATAACTACTTACTTGTTATTATCCTAATTCAATTTGATGGGTAAATATTTTATACTTTACTCATCATATTCGTAATACAAACTTTCAAATTACTATCAATTCGCATTTTCTAACGACTTTTCTTTCTATTTAGTATTCAACTTTTTTCAAAAGGTCATATTATTTCTTAAGTGGCTTATTTTGTATGATGTTTAAAAAAGTTTAACTTATTAATCTTAAAGATAAATTTTCGTAGCTAACAAAGCATATCAAAATATAATCAGTTACTCTTTAACCTTACATGCATAACTCTCTGTTTTTTCCAAATTTTATATTTATACTGATATACTTTCAAAAGAATTAATAGCTCACAAAAAATTACACTAGAATTTAACTTAATGTTTAATAGGTTTAATATATTAAATGTTTAGCTGTTGTTATTTGTACTAAAGAGCTAACAGTTGTTAATGATGTAAGTTAAAAATTTGTAAAGCATTGCCTACAATAAAATTAAAACAACGAACTTAAATGATACTATGATACCTAAACCTTTACGTAAACTCGTTTTTGGTATTCCAGCGGATGAAACCAAATTCTCCAAACGAGGATTTACTGCTATTTCTGAAGAAGTCCGACAACGATTGGAATATGTTGGAGAAACTTTTGTTTTTGGTTATCACAGTGCGTTAAAGCATGATGACCAAACCGCATTAGCCCAAGAACTGGATACCTTGCCCAATGAAATGCGTGGATTTGCGTACGAAGGAGCAGGTATGGCACTCACATTACTTGATTTTTTATCCCCATTTAAACGTAATCGCTTTCAGAATTTTGTGCAAGGTGTGGGTGAACATCACGTTTATATGATTTATGTGGGTGCGGGTTGGGCTTGGGCACGGCTGTTTCGTAATGTAAATAAAGCCGTGACCAAACTTGATCCTTTACTAGGTTGGTTAGCTGTTGATGGTTACGGCTTCCATGAAGGTTACTTTCATTGGCAACAACGCATTGATAAACAACAAATTCCCAAACATTTACATGGTACTACCAAAAATGTGTTTGATCAGGGATTGGGAAGGTGTTTGTGGTTTGTTAAAGGGGCTAACATCGATGAAATTGTTAAAACCATTCAAAGCTTTGACTCCCAACGACATGCAGATT
This sequence comes from Thiotrichaceae bacterium, assembly GCA_016745055.1. Taxonomy (GTDB): domain Bacteria; phylum Pseudomonadota; class Gammaproteobacteria; order Beggiatoales; family Beggiatoaceae; genus JADGDF01. Next base: position 4,225 of record JADGDF010000160.1, read on the forward strand.
TATGGGGCGGGCTTGGTCTAGCCGTATGCTATGCAGGTGGTGTGGATGAAGCTAGTATCAAACATTTGGCAAAGTTGGCAGGACCGTTCCAACCACAATTAGCTCAAGGCGTTGCTTTTGCGGCTAAAGCCCGTTTAATAGCAGGTAATTCCATGCCTCATAACGAATTAGCGTGCAAGGTTTTATGTCACAGCGATATAGAAACTGCTGCTAAGGTCACTGATGATGCGTTAATTGATTTACCGTATCACGATGCTGAACCTGCTTATCAATTATGGCGTCAACGAATTCAGGCGAACTATACATGAAAACACTCTTCACCAATAATGCCGTCCGTGTCATGGCCATTTTAATCGTTATATCTCTTTATGCATTAGCCAAAATGCCGGAGTTATCTTCAACAGAAAAACAGCAATTAGCCGCAAATTTCAGCTTTACCCAAGTAGCTATGCCTTTAGTTCCTGGCCCTGAATTTAAAATGATAAGAGCGGTTAATCCCAGTTTGGAACATATTTCTGGGTGGATATCCTCGGTAGGCGCTGCGGTGGCTTTAAACGATTTAGACGGTGATGGTCTGGCCAATGATTTGTGTTATGTAGAAACACGAACTAACCAGCTCATTGTTGCCCCAGCCCCAGATACAGGTGCACGTTATCAAGCATTTACTTTATCTGTCCAACCTTATGATGAAAATACAATGGCACCCATGGGGTGCTTGCCGCTGGATTGGAATGAAGATGGTTATATGGATGTGTTGGTTTATTATTGGGGGAGAACTCCCATCATTTTTGAACACACAACGACCAGTTTGAGTTACACGCCTAAAGAATTAGTCACGTCTCAAGAACGTTGGTTTACCAATGCCGCTGTAGCGACTGATTTAGATGGAGATGGACATGTGGATGTCATCATTGCCAATTATTTTCAAGATGGTGCGACTATTTTAGATGCGAGCTCCAATATACCCGATTTTATGCAACATTCCATGTCTCGTGCTTATAATGGGGGAGGCACTTATTTCTTTTTGAAAAAAGGAGAGGCTTGGCAACGGATTAATGGTGAAGAGGTATTAGACAAAAATAGCAATTATTCTTGGACATTAGCACTGGGAGCGGCTGATTTAGATGGTGATTTATTGCCCGAAGTGTATTTTGCCAATGATTTTGCCCCCGACCGTTTATTACATAACCGCTCCACGCCTGGAAAATTAAGCTTTACTTTGCTCGAAGGCAAAAGAGGACTAACAACGCCAGCCTCTAAAGTGGTGGGCAAAGACTCGTTTAAAGGCATGGGCGTTGATTTTACGGATTTGAACGGTGATGGCTGGTTAGACTTTTTTGTCAGTAATATTGCGGCGGAATATGCCTTGGAAGAAAGCCATTTTTTATTTATGAGTACCGGCCAAGTGGAACAAATGAAAATGGGAGTTGCACCGTATCTTGAAGTCAGTGAACCTTATGGTGTGGCACGCAGTAATTGGTCTTGGGGCAATAAATTTGCTGATTTTAATAATGATGGCAAGCCTGAGTTAATCCAAACCACCGGTTTTTTGAAAGGTGAAGTTGACCGTTGGCCCGAATTACAACAGACAGCCATTGGCAACGATGAATTGTTGAAATATCCTTCCTCCTGGCCACGCTTTAAACCAGCAGATGAAACCCATCCCAGCGATGATTTAAGTGGTTATGTCGATAATCCATTTTACACCCAACACAACGGTAAGTACGTCAACATTAACACAGAACTCAAACTCGACCAACTGCAAGTGAGTCGTGGTATCGCAATTGCGGATGTTGATGGTGATGGCGATTTGGATTTCGCATTGGCTAATCAATGGGAAGATTCTCACTTTTATCGCAATGACATTGACGGAACTAGCAACTTTTTGGGGTTACATGTAAGAGTGCCTCCCAATGCTGAAAAACAAATTGTTACTTATACAGGTCATCCGAATAAACCCAGCAGTCCTGCGATTATCGCAGAAGCAAAGGTGATGTTACCTAATAATCAACGTCTGGTTGCCCAAGTGGATAATGGCAATGGCCATTCAGGTAAACGTAGTCATGACTTGCATTTTGGAGGTATTAACTCTAAAGTTAAAGTGGAATTAAAATGGCGAGACAGAGAAGGGCAGGTACAAAATACCACATTAGCACTTACTCCTGGTTGGCATACCGTGGAACTTTACTAAAAGGAATATCCAATGGCACAAAATAATATGCGATTAGCGGCGTTAAGGCGTTTTGCCACCGCAATTACCTTATTGACAATATTTGGCTTGCTCTTACTAGGCTTTGAAGCTTCTTATGCTTATGTCCTGGTTGCTTTGGCAGCAGGTTATGCAATGGAGTTAATTTTAGAAACGTTGGAAGCGAATATTCAAAAGCGTCCCTTGCGTTACAGTGGTGGTATTGTCAATTTCATCGACTTCTTATTACCAGCCCATATTACCTCACAAGCGGTGGCAATGTTATTGTATCCCAATGAGCAATTGTGGGTAATGGCCTTTGCCTCTGCCATGGCAACGGGGTCAAAATATATTTTTACCCTGACGATTGGCGACAAGAAACGCCATTTTCTCAACCCTTCCAATGCGGGTATTTCAATTTCATTGCTACTATTCCCCTGGATTGGTATTTCCCCCCCTTATCAATACACGGAAAATTTTTCAGGGGCTGTGGATTGGGTGTTTCCCGTATTTTTCATCATTTTTGGTACTTTTTTAAATGCTAGATATGCCAAACGAATTTTACTTGTTGGTGCGTGGTTAGTCGCGTTTGCTGCACAAGGCTATTTAAGAGCTTGGTATTTTGATACCCCCGCATTTGCTGAATTAGAAATGATGACAGGGGTGGCTTTTTTGTTGTTCACTTTTTATATGGTAGAAGACCCAGGAACGACACCTTACAGTGCTTCAGGCCAAATCATGTTTGGCGTCTCTGTCGCGCTAATGTATGCCATATTCATGATGTTGCACATTGTTTTCGGGCTATTTTTCTCACTATTTGCGGTTTGTTTACTACGAGGCATGTATCTCTATGTTTCCAACTTACGGTTTTTCAAACCATCTGCTTATCAAACCGTTGGGGACGTTAAGCTTTAGCCTATTAATCGCCATTTTAACTTGGATTGTGTGGTTACAACTAGATAATGCTTTTTTTTATCTGCAACAACATTGGGAAGTGGCTTTAACCATGGTATTTGGCTCACTAATTGCGGGAGCAACCAGTGAAGGGGGAGGAGCTATCGCCTTCCCCGTCTTTACTAAACTCTTACATATTCCACCACATGAAGCAAAAGTCTTTTCTTTAGCTATTCAAAGTGTAGGCATGGTGGCTGCCTCATTGGTCATTTTATATATGCGCATTAAAGTGGCTTGGCAAGTTATTCGTTGGGCAAGTGTAGGAGGGATTATAGGGATTTTCGTGAGTTTGTTTATCCTACCAACTTTTCCGCCTGCCATTGTTAAAATGTCATTTACTGCCATGATCACCAGTTTTGCTATTACCTTATTTATTTTGAATCAAAAACAGATTAAGTGGCAAAATTATTTACCTGTATTAAAAAATCAAGAAAAGTTTATTTTATTAAGCGTTGGATTTCTTGGTGGCATCATGGGAGGATTGGTAGGCAATGGGATTGACATTATTACCTTTTCAGCCATGGTTTTATTGTTTCGCCTCAGTGAAAAAATTGCAACGCCTACTTCTGTATTGTTGATGGCATTTAACGCAGTGGTTGGATTTATTTTATGTATATCATTGGGGCAATTTACTCCCACGGTTCAAGCTTACTGGTTAGCAGCCATTCCCGTCGTTGTGATTGGTGCACCTATTGGTGCCATAATTTGTAGTCGTTTAGAACGTCACGTCATCTCATATTTTCTAATTTCACTCATTGCCGTTGAACTTGTCAGCTCCTTATTACTAATTAATCTAACTTCCTCCGTGATGGTAGCAAGTTCTATCACATTTATTTTCTTCAGTGGTCTTTATTACTGGATGTATAGTAGAACACCACGTTATCTCGTGTGAAATATTTTACAACTAAAAAATACAGAACAACATTCTCAGGCTGATATGTTGATTGCAGCAACAGTTTTAGTACATGGACTTCGATTAGTGACTAGAAATGAAAAGGACTTTACAGAGTGTAATATTGCTGTATTTAATCCATTTTCTTAATAAGCTTTTAGGAATAGAAAAATCCTGTCCATGCTATCATCCGTTAAATCATGTTCAAACTCCGAACAAGATTAAACAGATTCAAGCGATAACAGGATATTTGCCACTACCCACAAATTCTACTGGCAATCCCCTCCTGAAAATTCTAAAATTCTGTCAGCCCTGATTCAGACAAAAGGAAAATTTTCTTACCATCAACTCTTCCTTTCCAAACGCGTCTTATACGTGCTGGTATTAGATGGTCGCAAAGATGAAAAAGCCGAATACTGGTTGCAACACATTGAACTACTCGGAGACAAATCTCCCACCCTCGTCGTGTTGAATAAAATGGAGCAACATCCTGGATTTGATGTTAACCGCAAATTTTTAAAAGACAAATACCCCTTTCTCGTTGATTTTCATAAAATTTCCTGTTTAGAAAAAACAGGCATTCAAGCACTCAAACACGCCATTCAAGAAGCCACCACCGAAATCGAAATCCTCAAAACCAAATGGCCACAAAACTGGTTAGCCTTTAAACAAACCTCAGAACCTGTTTAAAGTCATTGAAAAAGTCAAAAGTCTATCAGATAATGGAACAATGAGAAAAACATACCCCAGCAACCTAAGTGGCAAGCAATTTGAACAAATCCAACCCATTCTAGAAAGCGCTCGCAAACGCACTAGTCCAAGGAAAGTGGAGCTTTATGAAATCTTTTGTGCAGTATTGTACGTACTCAAAAGTGGTTGTCAGTGGAGAATGCTACCAGAAGGTTTTCCTAGATGGTAATGGGTCTATTACTACTGTCGAATTTGGAGTAGAACTGATGATGATGGTAAAAGTTTACTTGAACAACTCTTAAAAAAAACAGGTTGGCGTGGTCCGAAAGAACCTTGGACGCAATGCTATTCCAAGTATGTTGATAGTTGACTCACAGA
>JADGDF010000299.1 GCA_016745055.1 Thiotrichaceae bacterium
CATTTTCATACTCGTTCTCCTAAGTTTACAAAACTTGTTCTTTCTTATATCCTCCTTTTCGCAAAATACCATCTTAAATTCCGTGATACAACTCTATTAACTGGTAGCAGAAAGTCAAAGGATTACAAAACTTTTTGTTCCTCCCTAATTCTGTTTGGGAGTGTCAAAAGCTTTGCATCCTATCAGCAGAGTTTGGAAATAAGATAAAGTTAATTCTTACTAGGCATTAGTTTCCTCATAGCTTCCATAATATCTACATCAATGGCACCGCTGTCAGCAATCTGAAGATTGTCAATAAAATTTTTACCTTCCTCTTCAGAAAGGAAAGCAACACCTATAAATCCAGTGCGTTGGCTCTTGGTTTTTTTATCCCCTTCTCCTTGATCTTCTTTAGTTCCTTTTAATGGTGGAAGTGCCGCTAAGGAAGTTAGGCTATTATCTGCCGTGTTTACTGCGGTCAAAAGTCGTGTACGCAATAATTCTCCACTCAGATGTTGAGGTGACCATCTTGCAATTCCGGTTGTGGTACGCTTTGTTGAGTCCGTTGCACTCGCAACAGCCTGAAAAAAAGCATCAATCATATAACGAGAACGCCTCCACATATAAGAACGAAAATCGACTTTTTCCATGAACATATCAGGTGGGTTGGAGTTAAACCAAACTTCGTCAAATGACATGTTATCTTCTCCATTTACATCCAATGCTTTCAATTGCAGACCACTTGTCCAGTCAAGATGAGTACCTTCCAACAAAATAATCTTCTCCAGGTTTTGTCCTAAATCCGTAAAAGCTTCCTTAAAAATTTTGTGAAGAGAATTAACGGTGTGCTCATGCCGTTTTTGGATGTAGGTTAGCAAAGTTCCGGCGTATTGGTTCAAATCTGCGGCAGATGTTTCCTTAAAAATTTTCAGAAAGTTTTTCTGACGACTTAATGCAATGAGTCGCTCTGCTGTAATGCTTGGTGGTAGTTCATCAATATAACCAATGCCAGAGCCATTGTCTCTTAGAACCTGTTTAAAGTCTTTGAAAAAGTCAAAAGTCTGTCAGATTAAGATAATCTTTTACTGAAGGAGACCAAACTTTTGAGAGGTACCCATCTGGTGGCAAATTCATCTGGTGGCAAATTCAGTCTTTCAGTGCTGTAGCTATGTAGGTTTTCCCCACAAACTACTGCTTGTTGGTACAATCTAAGAAGAGGAACTGTCTTAAAAATATCCAAACAGTAAAAACTATCGTCGTTACGCTTTGGCCAAATAATGCGTTTTTCATCAGAATAAGAGTTGGGTACATCAAACTCACCTTCAAATCCCAACTGTTGTTCGTGATAAGTCGCTGAAATAGAAGGAGACCAAACTTTCCAGCGATATTTACCTGAAGGGAGCGTTAAATCACGAGGAAAATACTCGTGTAATCCTTGACCACAAACAACGCCTTGTTTAACCATCTGCCAATTTTGATCAAAAATATCGAGGCAGTAAAACGTATCTGTGCCTCGACTGCCCCATTCAAGTTTTCCATAGTTAGACCAATAAGCCCAATTTGTACTACTACTCAAAAGCAAAATACTTGCTAATATCCCTTTAATAAATCGTTTTGCCATTGGTGATCCTAAAGTTTAGTAACTAAATGATTTTAAGTATAGCACCTTATTTTGTTGTTGCTTTGGGATTCAATATTGCCTATTTTTCTAAGAACCTGTTTAAAGTTTTTTTTAGAATGATAGCCAAAAAAGCTAGCATAACGAATTGTAGACTAGAATTGAGGCTTCTTTCGCAGTTTTTCCAAAGTCTTCGACACTTATCTAACCAAGCAAAAGACCTTTCAACAACCCACCGCTTGGGTAAGACTTTAAAGGTGTGCAGTTCACTACGTTTGACGACTTCTACAGTCGCCTTGAGTGTGTGTCTGACTTCTTTGGCAAAAGGGGCTTCGGTATATCCACCATCTACTAACACTTTTTCTACACCAGACAATTTGCAACGTTCAAAAGCTCCCTTCCTATCTGTTACATTAGCCGTTGTTATCTCAATAGCGTGTGGAAAGCCTTGTGTATCTTGCTATATGCCGCTTGATACCAGATACTTTCTTGCCTGCGTCATCACCTTTTTTCTCAGCACAATCAACGTTCTTTACACTCTGTGAGTCAACTATCAACATACTTGGAGTGGCATTGCGTCCAAGGTTCTTTCGGACCACGCCAACCTGTTTTTTTTAAGAGTTGTTC
>JADGDF010000161.1 GCA_016745055.1 Thiotrichaceae bacterium
GCCTGTGAGCATGTGGTATTACTTCGCTCATTATTGGCCGAGAATTTTCAGCTTATTGCTGCTCCAGAAACCGATTTTTGAGGGGCGGTGACTATAATATAAAGCCCAATAGGAAAAAATATGAATTTACATGAAGAAATGCTAGTCATTGGGAAACAAGCAAAACAATCTTCTCAAATTTTAGCTAAAACGAATACAGGGCAAAAAAATAATGCGCTAGAAGCAATTGCACAACAGTTAGAACGGCAACACCAAATGTTAGTGACAGCAAATGACCAAGATTTAAAAGCAGGAAAAACTAATGGATTGGATGAGGCTTTGCTTGATCGTTTGGCATTAAATGAAAATCGTATTGCTAGCATGATGGAAGGCTTAAGGCAAATGATTGCTTTACCCGATCCTATTGGAGAAATGACTGAACTTAAATATCGTCCAACAGGTATTCAGGTCGGTAAAATGCGTGTACCTTTAGGAGTAGTCGGCATTATTTATGAGTCTCGCCCTAACGTGACGATTGATGCAGCAGGATTATGTTTAAAATCGGGTAATGCCACTATTTTACGAGGTGGTTCTGAAGCAATTCATTCTAACCAAGCTATTAATGCTTGTATTCAAAAAGGCCTAGAACAAGCTGGTTTACCACCAACTGCGGTGCAAATTATTAAAACAACGGATCGTGCGGCAGTGGGTGAATTGATTCAAATGGCAGACTATGTAGATGTCATTATTCCTAGAGGTGGCAAGGGACTTATTGAGCGAATTACTCAAGAAGCTAAAATTCCTGTGATTAAACATTTGGACGGTATTTGTCACACTTACATTGACGATAAAGCAGAAATAGAGAAAGCTATCAACGTGGCTTACAATGCCAAAACTCAACGTTATGGTACTTGCAATACAATGGAAACTTTGTTGGTAGCCAAACATATTGCAAAACAAGTCTTACCTAGTTTGGCCGAAAAATACCAAACCACTGGGGTTGAATTACGAGGTTGTCAACTCACTCAAGCTTTATTACCAAACATCACAGCAGCGACTGAAGAAGATTGGCAAACAGAATATCTTGCACCGATTTTATCTATCCGAATAGTAGACGGTTTGGATGCTGCCATCGAACACATCAATACTTATAGTTCGCAACATACAGATGCCATTATCACGGAAGATTGGAGCCGTGCCAGACGCTTTCTCACTGAAGTGGATTCCAGTTCTGTCATGGTCAATGCATCAACCCGCTTTGCAGATGGCTTTGAATATGGCTTAGGCGCTGAAATTGGGATTAGCACAGATAAATTTCATGCCCGTGGCCCAGTTGGTTTGGAAGGTTTAACTTCACAAAAATTTATTGTATTTGGTGATGGACATATACGGCAATAGGACTATAATTAAGGGTAAATTTAGTATTCCGTATTGAAATCTATATGGTAAGTTCACTAGAAGGAAATCTCTAATGTTTATAAATCTTGGCTTTGCTATTGTTGCAGGCGCCTTAGCAGGGTTAACTATTTTAGTTATTATTATGGCGTTTAAACCTGTTCACCAAGGCATGGAATATACGGTTGAACGATTTGGCAAATACACACGTACATTGGTGCCAGGGCCTAATTTTGTCATGCCGTTTATTGATAGCATTGGCCGAAAAATTTCCATGATGGAAGAAGTCGTGGACATTCCTTCCCAAGAAGTCATTACCAAAGATAACGCAATGGTAAAAGTTGATGGTGTGGTTTACTATCAAGTTGTTGAAGCAGCTAGAGCGGCTTACGCAATATCGAACTTGTCTATGGCAATAGAAAATCTATCCCTAACGAATATTCGTACGGTCATGGGTTCAATGGATTTAGATGAATCCCTATCTAAACGTGATGAAATTAATAAGCAATTACTTGAAGTGATTGACAAAGCCACTGATCCTTGGGGCGTTAAAGTTTTACGGGTAGAAATTAAAGATATTGCACCACCTCCAGATTTGGTAAGTGCAATGGCAAGTCAAATGAAGGCAGTGCGTGAAAAACGAGCAAGTGTCACACGCGCGGAAGGGGAAAGAGAAGCAATAGTTCTGGAAGCTCGAGGCCGTAAAGAAGCAGCGGAACTTGATGCACAAGCAAGAATTGAACTTGCCAAAGCCGAAGCGGAATCGACCAAAGTACTTTCTGTAGCCATTGCAGCAGGCAACGTACAAGCCATTAACTACTTTATTGCTCAAAAATATGTTGAAGCGTTGGGTAAAATTGCGAGTGCTGATAATCAAAAATTGGTGCTTATGCCTTTAGAAGCTTCAAATGTTATCGGTGCATTAGGCGGTATTAGTGAGATTGCCAAAGAAGCATTTAAGGATAAAAGCTAACATTAGATTAGTAAGTATTTTAAGACTAAGTAAAATAGTGATGGTTGTCACGAGTCAAGACTCTCGTTAAAATAGTCAAAGATTCATTTATTTAAGCAAAGGAGTAATCAATGACTTTTCACAAACAACAAGGGAAAAGTATGTTTCCCGTGCTTGTTATTATCGGGATACTAGTCTTTTTTAGCTTTAAGGCAATACCCATGTATATCGTACAAACTAAGATTGCAAATGTCATGGATAATTTGGCCAGCCAACCTGAGGTGGGCAAACAAACTAAAACTGGCTTGACAAAAATTATGTTAAGAAGATTAAGCTTAGAAGATGTGGATATGATTAATTCACAAAATTTTAAAAGATACTTCAAGTTTCAAAAAATCAGTAATGGTTACGATGTTATGGGTAAAGTGACCCAAGATAAAAAGTTATTTGGAGACTTCTATTTAACCTTGAAATTTGAGAAAACAGTAGAACTCCATTGAAGTTAGATCACACACGTTTATGCCAAATATTAGGGCATGAATTTCAGCAGTTCGATTTACTCAATATAGCATTGACACACCGCAGCGCTGGCACACCCAATAACGAACGTTTAGAATTTTTGGGAGATGCGCTGTTAAGTTATGTCATTGCTGAAGCTTTGTTTGAGCGATTTACAACGGCCAGTGAAGGTGAACTAACTCGTTTACGTGCTAGTCTGGTTAAAAAGGATACTCTGGTTGAAATTGCTCAACATTTAAATGTAGGAACCTACTTAAGATTGGGCAGTGGTGAACTAAAAACGGGGGGTTGGCGAAGAACCTCTATTTTAGCTGATGCAGTAGAAGCATTACTGGGTGCAATTTATTTAGATCAAGGCATGGACGCTTGTAAAACTGTGATTTTGCAATTATGGCAAACACGTTTAGAGCGTTTATCTCCTAAAAAAATTGAAAAAGACCCTAAAACCCGTTTACAAGAATATCTGCAATCAAAACAGCAACTGCTACCAACTTACCAAGTGCTCAACGTCAACGGTGATCCTCATGAACAACATTTTGAAGTTGAGTGTAGTATTCCCATTTTAAAATCACCGACCTATGGTGAAGGCGAAACTCGACGACGTGCTGAACAAGCGGCAGCTGAATCTGCTTTAAAACTTTTAAAACTTTAGATTTTCCCTACCCTATGCAAAAAAAATGTGGTTATGTCGCCATCATTGGTCGTCCCAATGTCGGTAAGTCAACCTTATTGAATCATTTACTCGGCCAAAAAATTAGTATTACTTCACGTAAACCTCAAACCACCCGACATCGTTTACTTGGCATTAAAACCACTGAAAAGGCCCAAATTGTCTACGTTGATACGCCAGGTATTCATCAACGTCGTCATAATGCTATGAATCGTTATTTAAACCGGGCAGCAACCGGTAGTTTGGTAGGTGTTGATGTGGTAGTCTGGTTATTGGAAGCATTACAATGGACAGATGAAGACAAACATATTCTCTCCATGTTACAACAGCAAGCTTGTCCTATTATTTTGGGCGTAAATAAAATAGACAAGCTTCAACAAAAAGATTTGTTATTACCTTATTTAAGCGAAATGGCTGAAAAACGTCCCTTTCATAGCATTATGCCCATTTCAGCTTTAAGGGCAGAAAATTTAACTGGTTTGGAAACTGACATTATTGGATTGCTCCCCGAAAATATTCCCTTATTTTCCGAAGAACAGGTTACAGATAGAAGCGAACGATTTTTAGCAGCTGAAATTGTTAGAGAAAAACTCGTCCGACGTTTGGGAGAAGAGTTACCCTATCGATTGACCGTGCAAATAGAACATTTTGAAGAAAAACCTCATTTAACCCATATTAGTGCAGTCATTTGGGTTGAGCGGGACAGTCAAAAAGGCATAGTCATTGGCAAGCAAGGGAAAATGCTGAAAACGATTGGAGAAACGGCTCGCAAAGATTTAGAAACCATGTTAGATCAAAAGGTTTATTTACAATTGTGGGTTAAAGTAAAACAAGGTTGGTGTGATAACGATAGATCGCTGAAGCAACTTGGTTACCTTGATGAAAAGTAAGCAATTATTTTAATCACTCTTTACTCCTCCCTTTTTAAAACAAAGGGACTACATAGGTGAAAAAAATATTGTATGGGAAGTTGTTGATAAAAGCGACATAATAACTAACATCATCTGAAGGTTTGTCAATAGCATCTAAAAGTAAAATATCTTATTTTATAACCTAATAACATCTGAATTCTAATTAAAAAATTTATGTCCAAAAAAACAGCTCTTTACCAAAAGCACCTTGACGCGGGCGCTAAATTAATTGACTTTGGTGGTTGGGAAATGCCAGTACATTACGGTTCTCAACTTAATGAACACCATCAAGTCCGTCAAGATGCTGGTATATTTGACGTTTCTCATATGACGATAGTCGATTTAGTCGGTGAAAATATTAAACCTTTCTTACGTTTTTTGTTAGCTAATAATATTGATAAATTAAAACAAACAGGTAAAGCACTTTATACCTGCATGTTGAATGAACAAGGCGGTATTATTGACGATTTAATTGTTTATTATCAAAGTAATACACAATTTCGTATGGTGGTCAATGCTGCAACGCATGATAAAGACTTAGCCTGGATTCAACAGCAAAATACAAATTTTAATGTTCAAATTACAGAAAGAACAGATTTATCCATGTTAGCAGTACAAGGCCCACAAGCGAGAGAAAAAGTTAAATCCTTGCTACCTGAGGCTTTACAAACTTCTGCCATGGCGCTTAAACCATTTAATGCTTGTTGGCAAGCGGACGTTTTCATCGCTCGCACTGGTTATACTGGAGAAGATGGTTTTGAAATTATGTTACCCCATGAGCAGGTCAGCGATTATTGGGATAAACTACTTGCGGCTGGCGTTAAACCCATTGGTTTAGGGGCGAGAGATAGTCTGCGCTTAGAGGCAGGCATGAATTTATATGGTACTGATATGGATGAAACCAAAACACCTTTGGAATCAGGATTGACTTGGACAGTTGCCTGGCAACCTGATGAACGCAATTTTATAGGTCGACAAGCGCTAGAAAATCAAAAGTCAACTAGACATCCTGTGTTTCATGGCCTGGTGTTATTAGACAAAGGAGTATTACGTGGTCATCAAAAAGTGTATGTCGAAAATTTTGGCGAAGGTGAAATCACCAGTGGTAGTTTTTCTCCTACACTTAATGCCGCCATTGGATTTTCCCGTTTGCCTGCAGGTGATTATCAACAAGTGGAAGTCGAAATTCGTAATAAACGCTTGCGTGCCAAAGTGGTTAAATTACCTTTTGTCAGAAATGGACAAGTATGCGTTGATTTAAATATCTTATGAACCCATCACAACGTATCCAATTAAATTATGGTATTTCTCTTTTTGCGCTACTATTAAGTACCGTTTGGCTTTATTGGACAGGTTTGAATAGTATTTTTTTGTTGGATGATCATCCAACACTCAGTACGCTTTCCAACATTTCATTCTCCAATTTTTGGATTTCCACTTTGCAATTTATGGCTGAAGGCCACGCAGGTGGATTGGGGAGACCTATTTCTTTATTTACCTTTGCTTTGCAATATCAAAGCTGGCCTTACGATGCCTGGGCATTTAAATATATTAATTTAATGATTCATTTATTAAATGGCTGTTTAATTTTTTGGTTATTGTTACAAATTGGACGCATTTCAAAATTAGCAGAACAAAAAATTTTACTTATCACCACCTTAGTTACCGCCATTTGGCTAGTCCACCCCCTTAACGTAACGACAGTCTTGTATAGTGCCCAACGCATGACCCAGCTTTCAACCTTATTTACACTGGTAGGTTTAGTCACCTATTTAGTGGGCAAACAATGGCTCAGGCAAAAAAAATATTTAAAAGGATATTTATTGACTTCAATTGCAATTGGGCTTGGTGGATTATTCGCAACGCTGAGTAAAGAAAATGGCGTTTTGCTACTTTTATATATATTAGTTTTAGAAATTACCATATTAAGGGCGTTGTCCAAACCACCCTATTGGAAAATTTGGAAAACCTTATTTATTTTTTTACCGCTTAGTCTACTGATTGGTTATTTGATTTATAAAATTCCTTATTTTATAACATCGTATGAATACTATGGTTTTTCTCTACAAGAACGATTATTAACTGAATCAGGCATTTTATTGAATTATATTGCTAAAATTTTATTGCTGCGTCCGACTGAATTTGGATTATTTTATGATGATTATCCTCTGTCACGTGACTTATTTACGCCAATATCAACTTTATTTTCAGTGATAATTATTATTGGTGGCTTTGTCATTAGCTTGTTAGCACGAAAACGTTATCCTTTACTTGCGCTGGGTATTTTATGGTTTTTAGCAGGCCATACGTTAGAATCCATGCCTATTCCATTAGTTTTATACTTTGAACATCGAAATTATTTACCTATGTTAGGTATTTTATTTTTAATTGTTTATATCATCAGCCAGGGTGTGCCTAAAATGCAAACAAACACCCTGCGTTATGGATTAATTGGCCTGATTACACTTTGGCTCAGTTTTTTTCCTTTTATTACTTGGTCTGAAAATCAACTATGGGCAAATCCAGTTAAACAAGCCATCGTGTGGGCCAAAGAGCATCCTACTTCTCGTTACGCGCAATCTCATGCCGCCAATTTATTGGAAGCCATTGGGGATTATCAAGCCGTTGCTCGCTCTCATACCTACATGATGCAAGTATTTCCAAATGATATTGGGCCTCACATGTTTCGGATAGAATTAGCTTGCAAGTATCCAGAGATGACCATTGATGACTTTCAACCTTTTTTTGACGCATTTCAATACAAAAAAATTGATATTGCCACAATTGCCAGTTTACAAGTGATTTTCGAAGAAAAAACCAGAAATCATTGCCATTTACCTGATGATGTTATTGAGCGCATTTTGACGATATTAATCAATAATCAAAGTAACATTGTGTTTCATTATGCATTGCATGAATTATTGGCAAAACTTTACGCGCAACAACAAGATTATCAGTTAGCCTTGGAAGCTCTTGATCGTTCTCTGGCTTTGTATGACCAGACAACATTACGCTTTACGAAAATTATTTGGCTAATGTTAACCGGTCAACGTGATAAGGCTATTGCTTATTTACAAAAAACGCGTGAACAATGGTCTTTAATCAAATTACAAATTTATCAGCCGCAATTAAATGCTTTGGAGAAGCAATTGACTGTTGAATTTAAATGATGATAAAACTTTTAACTTGTTAATAACACCATGGAACAAGTCAAATATAAAAATATCAAGAAATTGATTATTAACTGATGTTATTAGAAATTAGTTTACTCGCTTATCTTTTTGATAAATTATTTGGTGAATTGCCAATTACTCATCCCGTTGTTTGGATGGGAAAATTTATTCAGTGGTTTGAAAAATTATTTTATCAAAACAGCATTTTGAGGGGAGGAATGTTGGTTTTAAGTTTATTAACCACAGTTATCCTTTTTACCTGGGGAATAATAATTTTATTAAACCTTTTACCAAATTGGTTAAACATTCTTATTTCAGCATTGATTGCTTCAATGGGTCTTGCCACGCACCTATTGTACGAAAGCGTACAATCAGTACTTTATGCAGATAATCCACGAAAAACATTAAGTATGTTGGTTAGTCGAGAGACGGAAAATATGTCTTCCCATGAAATATATAAAGGTTGCATTGAAACTTGGGCTGAAAATTTAAGCGATGGCGTCATTGCACCCCTATTTTATTTAATGTGTTTTGGATTAATGGGCATTGCTATTTACAAAACCATTAATACTTTAGATTCAATGGTTGGTTATAGAATACCACGATACGAATATTTTGGAAAAATAGCAGCAAAATTAGATGATATTGCCAATTATTTACCTGCTCGCATTACTGGTTTATTAATTACGTTACTTTCAGGCCAGCATTTCCGTCGGGCATGGACAATTATGTGGCGAGATGGTAAAAAATTAAATAGTCCAAATGCAGGTTTTCCGATTGCAGCAATGGCAGGGGCTTTGAACATTACGTTGGGGGGAAATACTGTTTATCATGGAAAACTTTATCAAAAACCTTTATTAGGGGAAAATACCACAGCATTGACGGCAGGTATTGTGCAACAGGCCCTGGCTTTTCGCCAATATTTTGACAGATTTATTATTTTAAGTTTTTTAATTATGATTCTTAGCGCTATTTAAAACAGTTTGTTTAGAAATTTTTGCACGAATGCTTGAAATTATGCATGTAAATTACAACCAATTCGTGCAAAACACCGCTTAGGAATAGAAATTAAATAACATCCATCAGACCTGGCAGGTTTTCAAAACCTGCCAGGTCTTGTTTCTGGTTTTATTTAGTTTCCGTTCCTTAGAACCTGTTTAAAGTTTTTTTAGAATGATAGCCAAAAAAGCTAGCATAACGAACTGTAGACTAGAATTGAGGTTTCTTTCGCAGTTTTTCCAAAGTCTTCGACACTTATCTAACCAAGCAAAAGACCTTTCAACAATCCATCGCTTGGGCAAAACTTTAAAGGTGTGCAGTTCACTACGTTTGACGACTTCAACTGTTGCTTGGAGTTTATGTTTTACTTCTTTGGCAAAAGGAGCTCGGGTATATCCACCATCTACTAACACTTTTTCTACACCAGACAATTTGCAACGTTCAAAAGCTCCCTTCCTATCTGTTACATTAGCCGTTGTTATCTCAATCGCTGCGAGGCATGGATGCCGAGTAGTCCGCGACTAGCTGGGCGCTCAAAAATAGTATAAAACAGTAGGTAAGGGCGATAGTCCTTGCGTGCGTTTTT
>JADGDF010000300.1 GCA_016745055.1 Thiotrichaceae bacterium
GGCTCAAGCTAAGGCTATTCGCAAACGAGAACGCTGCGATGTCGATACCCTATTTACTGTTCATTTCAATGGTGACAAATTATAATGCGCTAGCTATACTTCCAAAGTAATTGTTTCTGACGAAGATGGTGAAGCATATTTGTGTGCTTGTAAACATACTGGTAACGCACCTTTTTGTGACGGCACACATAAACAATTCAACGCTGATGAAGTGGGTAAAGAAGGACCAGGAGTAACATCAAAACCTTCTGAACTACCGAAAGCAAAATCAACAATCGAAGAACCTACAGTAGAATTTATTCACCAGCTTGCCAGAGAAGGATTATCCAAATTTGGGCATCATGGTCAAATGACATCTATGGGTGTTCCACGACACGAATTACCGCATTGGGATGATTTACAAATAATGGCAGCACAAATGGCCACTAAACCATTGTTAGAAAACGTAACCGTTGGTACAGAGCTGATAATCGGTCCAGAGGCTAAAAAACCATTGGTATTAAAAATTCCTTTATTTGTTTCTGATATGAGCTTCGGTGCATTATCCGAAGAAGCAAAAATAGCTTTAGCCAAAGGTGCTGATCTCGCTGGCACTGGCATCTGTTCAGGTGAAGGCGGAATGCTACCTGAAGAGCAAGAAGCAAATTCTCGTTATTTTTATGAATATGCCAGTGCAGGATTTGGCTATAAAGAAGTATTGATGACAAGCTTGCGTGACACAAACAGGGGATGAAATTCTCTAAAACTCGTTTACCTAAAAATGCAGGATTCCGTCAAATTACATAGTAGAGTTGCTGGACAAAGTGCAGGCCTTTCATTTTAAAGGTGGGCAAGGTGCAAAAACGGGTATAGGAGGTCACCTTCCAGGCAACAAAAACATAGGTAAGATATCTCAGGTAAGAGATATACCTGAGGGTGAATCCGCTATATCACCACCTACATTTAAAAACCTTTCCTCATCAAAAGAATTTAAACAATTTGCAGACCGTGTTAGAGAAATTACTGGCGGCATTCCTATTGGTTTTAAGCTCAGTGCAAACCATATAGAAAGAGACATTCAGTTTGCATTGGATGCAAGTGCAGATTACATAATTTTAGATGGCCGCGGTGGTGGCACAGGAGCAGCGCCTGAGATGTTTAGGAACCATATCAGTGTGCCAACCATACCAGCTCTTGCGCGGGCACGTCGATATCTAGACCAACAAGGTGCTAGTGGTCGTGTGACACTTGTCATTACTGGTGGCTTACGTGTCCCCATAGATTTTGTTAAGGCTATGGCACTTGGAGCGGACGGCATTGCAATTTCAAATAGTGCTATGCAAGCAATTGGTTGTGTTGCAGCAAGAATGTGTAATACAAATAACTGCCCAGCAGGTATTGCTACACAAAAAGAAGACTTACGACAAAAGTTAAATGTTGAAAAATCATCTACTCAATTACACAACTTTTTTCGCGCTTCTGTGGAACTGATGCAACTAATGGCGCGAGCGTGTGGTCATAATGATTTAAGCAAATTTAATAACAATGATTTGGCAACGTGGCATCGTGAGGTGGCTTTGCTGTCAGGTGTCGCATACTCAGGATTAATGGATATATCAAGCAATGTATAACAAGGCGCTGCACCGGAATTTTGTTATTCTGGAAAAAGAAACCGGACACCATTAATTGATTAGGTTTTTCTTTAAATTTTAGTGGGTGTCCGGTTTCCGTTGATCTTGCAGGTGCAGGTTTACAACCAAAGGAATCTACACAAGTCAATTATCCTCCATTAGCTGAGCTAACAATGGAGATGCCGATACAAGCTCATCACGCATAAGCAGTAAATCACCTAATGAATGATGTTCAAGTATCTTTAACAAGCTCAGAAAGTTCCATAATCCAGCCACGGGGTGTGTCACAGGCTTTTTATGCTTCATTTGTCGCCCACTGAGTTTAATTAAAAAGCCCTGTCTATTTTTAGCCTCAGTTTGAGGAGAAGTTGCAAGCTGCCAGACAACTACACAAGCCATGCTGGTAACTCAAAAGTCGTTTTGCCACAGCAAGACCACTGGTTTGTTGCCAACTTTCTAATTGATGTCCTGCTTGTTTCAGTCACTTAAAAAAGGAACCACATCCAACGCCATTGGAGAAATTTTGTTGTTCTATCCATTGTTCAGTCAGTTCATCTAAATGAGAATGTTCGGCTATTTTCTCATCATGATAGCTTGACCATACGCCTTCC
>JADGDF010000162.1 GCA_016745055.1 Thiotrichaceae bacterium
AAAGATTTCATAAAGCTCCACTTTCCTTGGACTAGTGCGTTTGCGGGCTCTTTCCAGAAGGGGTTGGATTTGTTCAAATTGTTTGCCACTTAGGTCGCTGGGGTATGTTTTTCTCATTGTTCCATTATCTGACAAACTTTTGACTTTTTCAATGACTTTAAACAGATTCTAAAACCTGCCAGGTCTGCTTGAAAAATTAAGTAACAATAAAGGAACCAAACATGTTAATACGTTATAGTCTTTTTATTTTACTCATGCAATGGGTGATACCCGCTTACGCTCTTTCTGATTGCGATCTGTCAAATATGGCACTGGATCATGCTAGTGAATTAGCTAATCGCAACAAATCCATTGACGAACAAAAAAGTATGTTACAAGAAGCGATTCGTTTGTGCCCCACCAATTCATACGCACATAATAATCTTGCCAACTTATTGGGTGCAGAAAAAGAATTTACCCAAACCATTGAACACTATGAGCAAGCATTAGAACATCAACCAACTCTAGCCGAAGCTACCTATGGTTTAGCTCAAGCTTATGCTGAGATACATCAGCTACCGTTGAGTTTGCAGAAATTTCTAGATATTTGCGAGGTAGATAACGATGCTAAACGTAATGTTAAGCTTGGTGTTAAACAAGAGATAAGCCATTTGCTCAAAAATGATCGTTATCAAATTCCACATTCTGGCGAAGTATTTAATACTGCCAGTTTAAACGTATTATACGCCCCCACAACAGTCCAACAAGTAACAAACCAAATAAGCCAATGTGATTTTAAAGCGGTGGTTAAGAAAATCCGTAGAACAGGGTTTAAAAATTTAATTGATGAAATCAAACCCTCTCAATTAAGTAAAGAAGCGACATCACAATTAGGGTATTTAGTTGATGTCATTAAAAATTTGCAATCTACTACTGTGGAAATTTCTAGTGTTGAGGCAGAACACCAAAAAGCATTAGGAAAAATCAAGCAACAATTTAGAAACTTAGGTTTACCTGACACAATCAATGCAATCACTAAACTACAAAACGTTCCTACCAGCTATCGACCTGCATTAACCTCCCAAATTTGGATTACTTTGGAGTAAATCACATGCGAAAACCGCTAAACTGGTTGATACCTTCCGCAATAGTTTCTGGATTGATTCCCCGAAAAAGGCGAGTTTTACTTATTATCATATGGCTTATAGGGGCAGTTATTACTATGTCACTAGGTATTTGGTTGGATAAGTTGTGGAATGATTGGACAGCATTAACACCCGAGAAAATACTACGTCAGTTACACAATCCCGATACAACGCTGGTTGCTAAACTGTGGATTGAAGAAGAAGGAAAAACGACCTTTAAACAAGGCGAAAGTGTTAATTTTTACTATAGCGTCACGAATACGCTAAAAGGTGAATATTTTTATATTAATTTAATCAATATTTCTACCTTGGGGAGTGTTTTTCCAATTTTAGAAAATCAGCAAATTTGCGCGGGTTATGCTTACAGTTTACCAACCTTGGTCAAGGTAGACTGCCCAAAAAACTCAAAATCCATTGATGAAAAAGTCAGTTTTAACCACACGGGCCAGGAATATTTTAAGCTGATTATCGCAAACCAACCGATGACCTGGAAAAATATTGTTAATGATTTTAAAAACAATACCTTGCAATTAAAGCAACCCTGGGCCACTGTTGAGCTTAACGTAACGGTCAATTAACCTGCGTAGGATGGCATCATCGCGTTAAGAAACAATCTCTCCTTATAGTTTTAATGCGTTTGCCCTGGGTGTAAATACCTTTGGTTACAAATCTGTTCCTGCGTAAGATATAATATCTTAGCTCAATTGCAATAACGCAGTGTGTGAATGAGAAAATTTTTGTTGATTAAGAATTCTTAACGTATTTAAAACGATGTAGGTTGCTTTTACTCTCAAAACTTATGGCTCAATATATTTATACAATGATTCGGGTGGGCAAAGTAGTCCCTCCCAAACGTGAAATTTTAAGGGATATTTCCCTATCATTTTTTCCAGGCGCTAAAATTGGTGTGCTGGGCTTAAACGGCGCAGGTAAATCTTCTTTGCTCCGGATTATGGCAGGCGTTGACCAAGAATTTAATGGGGAAGCGCGTCCCCAATCCGGTATTAACATCGGTTACCTTTCCCAAGAACCCGCATTAGATCCAAACAAAGATGTACGTGGTAATGTTGAAGAAGGTATTGCTTCTCAGAAAGCGTTGGTTGATCGGTTTAACGAAATTAGCATGAAGTTCGCAGAACCCATGTCTGATGATGAAATGAACGATCTACTGGCAGAACAAGGTGATGTGCAAGACGCCATTGATGCGGCTGATGCTTGGGACGTTGATCGTAAGTTAGAAATTGCAGCAGATGCTTTGCGATTACCGCCTTGGGAAGCTGATATTACCAAATTATCTGGCGGTGAAAAACGACGGGTTGCCTTATGTCGTTTATTACTTTCTTCACCAGACATGCTACTGTTAGATGAACCGACTAACCATTTAGATGCGGAATCTGTTGCTTGGTTAGAAAAATTCTTGCATGACTATCCAGGTACGGTCATTGCTGTTACCCATGATCGCTATTTTTTAGATAATGTGGCAGGCTGGATTTTGGAACTGGATCGTGGTTATGGCATTCCATGGGAAGGCAATTATTCTTCCTGGTTAGAGCAAAAAGATAAACGTTTAAGTCAAGAAGAAAAACATGCTTCTGCCCGCCAACGCGCCATCAAGCAAGAACTAGAATGGGTACGCAGTAACCCTAAAGGGCGTCATGCAAAAAGTAAAGCGCGTTTAGCCCGTTTTGAAGAACTTGTGAACCAAGATGTACAACAGCGCAACTCAACTCAGGAAATTTATATCCCACCTGGTCCACGTTTGGGTGATTTGGTCATCGAGGCTAAAAAACTAAGCAAAAGCTATGGTGATAATCTATTGGTTGAAAACTTAAGCTTCAACTTACCTAAAGGCGGCATTGTGGGTATTATTGGCCCCAATGGTGCGGGTAAAACGACGCTGTTTCGCATGTTAGTTGGCCAAGAACAACCTGATGCAGGAGAGTTACGCATTGGCCCCACAGTACAACCCGCCTACGTTGACCAATTGCGTGACGAATTGGAAGGTAACAAAACAGTTTGGGAAGTTATTTCTGATAATCAGGACATTATTACCGTCGGTAAATATGAAATAGCTTCTCGTGCTTATGTATCGCGTTTTAACTTCAAAGGCCAGGATCAACAAAAATTCGTCAAAGATTTATCAGGTGGTGAACGCAATCGGGTTCATTTAGCAAGATTGCTCAAAAGTGGAGGTAATCTACTGTTATTAGATGAACCTACCAACGATTTAGATGTTGAAACCTTACGTGCTTTGGAAGAAGCCTTATTGAATTTCCCAGGTTGTGCGGTTGTCATTTCCCATGACCGTTGGTTCTTAGATCGGATTGCCACTCATATGTTGGCCTTTGAAGGAGACAGTCAAGTCAACTGGTTTGAGGGAAATTATGCTGATTATGAAGAAGACCGACACAAACGTTTTGGTACTGATGCCAATAATCCACATCGCATTAAATATAAGAAATTAGCAACTTAAAACCGCTTTTTTGTTTCATCTGCCACGTAGAATGTTGTTATATTTAATTCATAAGGTATATTAGACAATGTAAAGCACATCCTTTGTCTCAATTGATGCGCTTTCCGTTTTATTCTACATGTTTGCTTTGAATTATCGTTTAGAGGACTGCATTCCCGCTTAAGCGGGAACAAAGTAAAAAGGGTAAGAGAACACACCCACTAATTTCTAACAAGTCCAGCTTCTACCTGATTTTTCGTGGTTTCATCCAAAAGCACTTCAATGAGTGTTAGTGTAAAATCTATTGCGGTACCAGGTCCTCGGCTCGTAATTACCTTACCATCTTGAACAACAGGCACATTAACAATATTTATATCTGATACGGTCATTTTATCTAACACACCAGGATAGCTAGTGGCCTGCTTGTTTGCTAATAAGCCCGCACTTGCTAATACTTTGGGGGCAGCACAAATTGCAGCTATATACTTTCCCTGCGCATGTAACGCTTTAAGTAGGTCATGAATACGTGAATCATTGTTCAAATGATCGGCTCCAGGTCCCCCTCCAGGCAACACAATCATATCAAATGATTTTTGCAAGGCTTCGTCAAGCGTAGTATCTGGTATTAACACAATGCCACGACTGGCCTTAACTGGTTTATCATCTAACCCAGCAGTGACAACCTCAATATTAGCGCGTCGCAGTAAATCAATGATGGTGACGGCTTCAAGTTCTTCGCAACCTTGTGCCAAGGGCACTAATACAGTTGGCATATCACCCTCCTTTGGAAAGTTTAAGATCGACGAGCTTCTACAATATTTAAACCTTTAAGTAAATTTAAGGCTTCATATACTGCATAGTCTGACTTGACTAAGGATGCATCTTTTTTCTTCTTCTTAGGTTTAACAACGGTATCGCCTTTAATTTCATGTAGCAAATGTTGATCTTCATTCTCGTAATTTTCTTCTACTTCATCTTCATCTATTGAACCATTTTTCAAGTGGCCAGATAAATTGGATTCTTTGATACTGTAATCCTCAATTTCTTCTTCCACTTCAGCTAGTTGGACTTTATTTAAGGTGATATCGGGTTCAATACCTTCTGCTTGGATCGAACGGCCTAGTGGCGTGTAATAACGAGCTGTTGTCAATTTTAATGCAGAATTATTGTGCATGGGTAAAATGGTTTGTACAGATCCTTTACCAAAAGTTTTGTGACCCATAATTACTGCACGGCGATGATCTTGCAATGCACCTGCAACAATTTCAGACGCAGAAGCAGAACCACCATTGACCAGTACTACCATAGGTGCTCCTTTAATACGATCTTGAGGATGAGCCTTGAATTTCAACGAAGCATCTTCAACTCGCCCTTCGGTATACACAATCAGTCCACGTTCTAAAAACATATCTGAAACTGCCACGGCTGCATTCAGTACACCGCCTGGATTATTACGCAAATCTAAAATCAGCCCTTTTAAACGCTTTGTATTCCCATTTTCATCTTCTAATTTTTTAATGGCTGTTTCTAAATCTTCTGCTGTATGGGCTTGAAAGTGGCTAATACGAATGTAACCATACCCTGGTTCAAGAATTTGATTTCTAACACTCTTTACTTGAATAATATCGCGGATAATTGTAATCGTTAAAGGTTTTTTTTCAGATTCTCTCACTATCGTCAATTTAATCGGCGAACCCGGCTTTCCTCGCATGACTTTAACTGCCTGATTTAAAGCCATTCCTTTTACTGGCATATTATCCAAGCGAATAATTAAATCACCAGCTTGAATACCTGCTCGTTGTGCGGGTGTATCATCAATTGGCGCGATGACTTTGACAAAACTATCCTCCATACCCACTTCTATACCCAACCCACCAAATTCCCCTGAAGTACCAATTTGTAATTCTTTAAAATCATCTTCTGTCAAGTAATTAGAGTGAGGATCGAGACCGGTTAACATGCCACGAATTGCGCTTTCGAGTAAAACCTTATCTTCGACATTTTCGACATAATCATGTTTAATACGGTGAAATACTTCTGTAAATGTACGCAGATCTTCAAAAGGAATAGTATCTACAGAAATCTTTGGTTGATTTCGTTCAGCAAGCACAGTGGTGCCAATAGCAATTAAAGACCCCAGCACGGCACCTACTAATAATGCAGGCAAATACCGAAATAATATTTTCATCGTTTTTTTCTCCACACACTTGAAACTACTAAGATTATAGCATATAAATGATTATGGAATTGTCAATAGCGAAGTAAGCACTTTCTAATCAAAACGATTGTATTAACATTCAAATTTTCAGTACCATTATCTTTAAACATCCCAAGAGTTTACAAATATTAAAGCTGAAAAAGGCGAAAAAAGTTGTCAGTCGTTACTTTGGCAAGTTCTTCTAACGTGATTCCTCGCAAGTTGGCAATGCATTCTGCGACATGTCTCACATAAGCAGGTTGATTGATTTTGCCACGATGGGGCATAGGTGCAAGATAAGGTGCGTCAGTCTCAATTAATAATTTATCAAGTGGCACTTGTTGGGCGACAGATTGCACTTCTTTGGCATTTTTAAATGTCACAATGCCTGAAAAAGAAATATAAAACCCCATATCCAAAGCTTGTTGCGCAGTTTCCCAATCATCAACAAAACAGTGCATGATACCACCTACTTCGTGGGAATTTTCTTGCTGCAAAATATGTATCGTGTCCTGTTTTGCTTCGCGACTGTGAATAATTAAAGGCTTATTCACTTGTTTAGCCGCTGTAATGTGGGTGATAAATCTTTCCTTTTGCCAAGTTAAATCCCCCTGGCTACGATAATAATCTAACCCTGTTTCACCAATGGCAATAATTTTTGAATTATCTGCAAGTTTTACTAAAGTTTCTACATTTGGCTCAATATCACACTGTGCATTGGGGTGTACCCCAACGGAAGCGTAAACTTGCTCAAAACTTTGAATTGCTTGCATCATGCGCGAAAATTGCGATAAATCGACGGAAACGCACAAAAAATAATCAACACCGTAGGTTTTAGCTGTTTCAATTAAAGTAGCAGGATCGGTATTTTTGACGAGGTCTAAATGACAGTGGGTATCTACTAACATAGTTATCTAATAATCTCAACAGGCGTATTTTCATTAACTAAATCAAATAGTTCAATCACTTCTTTGTTTAACATACGAATACAACCGTGGGAAGCTTTGCTCCCGATTTTACTTTCTTCAGGCGTGCCATGAATATAAATATAGCGTTTGTAGGAATCAACACCCGAGCCTAAATTTTTGCCTTTTTCTAAGCC
Source organism: Thiotrichaceae bacterium (assembly GCA_016745055.1). Classification (GTDB taxonomy): domain Bacteria; phylum Pseudomonadota; class Gammaproteobacteria; order Beggiatoales; family Beggiatoaceae; genus JADGDF01. Next base: position 6,876 of record JADGDF010000162.1, read on the forward strand.
TTTTAACCACATGACTCGGCTAGTAACTAAATCTTCAGTTTCTGCATCAATTTTTGCTCGCTTGCCCGTGTTAACCCGTGCTCTGAAAATTGTATTTTGAGGGGCATCATTCCCTATTTTTTTAGCAATCACATGTTGACCCAAGGGTGTTTTATTACTACCTGCTCGACTACCAATGCCATATTTAGAAGAGGAAATATCATATTCTTTAATAAATTGGTCATCATCATACAAAGTTAGCGTTTGCTCCGAAATATCGACGACAATTTTAGGTAATATGGGAGGAACAAGTTCATTATTTAAAGTTGGCATAGTGGCTGAAGCAATTTGATTGATTTCTACATAAGCTTGTTGAGTTATTGTATTATTCTGCTGTGAAGTTAGATTTTCTTTACTGACTGTGTAGCGCATCAAAAAGAAGCCTATCATAATTAAAAACAAAATCAGCCAAGTTCGGTTTCTTCGATTTTTAATATGGTTGCGTGGCTTTCTCGGAAAATGTCGACGAGGGGTATAAGACATAAATATTCCTAGATAGTTAGCTATGAATCAACAATTATATTGATGTAAATTATATATACTTAAATGTGACATTGCACCAGCATTTATGTCAAAATAGTCATAATATTTTTGGAATTGAAAAATTGGAACCATGATAATGCCTTTAAAACGTGCTAAACGAGTCATCAAAGCTGTTTTTAATTTTGAACTTGAAGAATTTTTCAAATTAGAATCAGCCAGTAGTATCTTACTTTTAGGGGCAGCCATCATAGCCCTTGTGATGAGTAATATTGAATTACTTAACACGTATTATACCTGGATACTTAATGTCCCTATTCAAATTCATATTGCTGACTTAGTACAACTAGATAAGCCTATTTTTCTTTGGATTAACGATGGTTTAATGGCTATTTTTTTCTTGATCGTGGGTCTTGAATTAAAACGAGAAATGATTGAAGGGCATCTTGCCAACTTATCACGAGCGATGTTACCAGTCATTGCGGCTGTTGGCGGTATGTTGGTGCCTGCTTTAATTTACATAGGCTTTAACTTTCATGGTGAAAATAATGCATTAGATGGTTGGGCAATTCCCGCAGCCACAGACATTGCATTTTCCTTGGGTATTTTGACTTTACTGGGTAGTCGTGTACCCAGTTCGCTCAAAATTTTTCTCCTGGCATTGGCAATTATTGATGATTTAGGTGCAATTATTATTATTGCATTTTTTTACTCAGGTCATAATCTTGACACCTATTACTTACTCTTAGCTGGATTTGTAATGATAGGGCTGGTGTTTCTCAATATGATGCGAATTAGTAATGTGGTCGGTTATATATTATTAGGTATTTTATTATGGTTTTTTGTTCTTAAATCAGGCATTCATGCAACTTTAGCAGGGGTTGTTCTGGCTGCGTTTATTCCACTTCAAGTCAACAAAAAAGCCGATTACGCATCAGATTCAGATAATTACCAGACTTCGCCATTGCGTCGTTTAGAACAGACTTTACATCCTTGGGTAGCTTATTTGATTATGCCTGTTTTTGCGTTTGCTAACGCAGGTGTTCCATTTAGCGGCATGACAGCAGATGTGTTATTTGGTACAGTGCCCCTAGGCATTGCAGCAGGATTATTGTTTGGTAAAGTCCTTGGTGTGTTATTGTTTGTTTGGTTAGCAGTTAAATCAGGGGTAGCACAGTTACCCACTTCAGCAACCTGGTCAACTATGGCAGGCATTGGATTCTTATGTGGCATTGGTTTTACCATGAGTTTATTCATTGGTTCACTCGCCTTTACAAGTATAGAGTTAATCCATCAGGTGCGTTTCGGTGTATTACTCGGATCATGTCTTTCAGGTGTAATTGGTTATTTTATTCTACGTCAAGCAATAAAATAAGTTTGATTTTAATTCTCACCGTATTACTCATTTTTTAAATGGGAATAGGGTGAGAATAACAAATCTCAATTCAATGCGCCAATCTCACGACAATAGTTATACTCAAATGTTTTCCAGCCCACGCATGGTCAAAGACTAGCGGGTCAAGGTTTATAACCTTGACCCGAACGTTTTGATGAATTTCAAAGTTTGTTAAAATGTTCAGGTGCAGGTTACAAACCTGCACCCGCAAATAAAATCATTGCATTACATCCCAAACTTCATCAATGGGTTCCACAATATCTTGCTCAAATACAATAGACTTATTGCGAAATAAGGTATTGAAAAAATGGGGAGAAAAGTTAAACTAGTGGTTATAGAAACTAAACAAGTCCATAAGAAAGCAATATGAATT
>JADGDF010000013.1 GCA_016745055.1 Thiotrichaceae bacterium
GGGCTCAAGCTAAGGCTATTCGCAAACGAGAACGCTGCGATGTCGATACCCTATTTACTGTTCATTTCAATACTGACAAATTATAATGCGCTAGCTATAGGTCAACACTCTTGATGTTTCATCATGCAGTATAAAAAATTAGTATTAAAAACATCAATGCTTGTTATCATTCATTTTGACTTAGTTGCATAGAAATGAATGAAATACAGTTAATTAAGGAAAGCTGTTTGTCTGCGTACTTTTTTAAGCTCAACCGTTACATGAGCTTTGCTTAATTTGGTTAAATAGTTGTGTTTTACGGTAAATTTTATATAATAGGCTGTTTTTCAGAAAAAATTAAAATTGGAGTTGTACCAATAATGCACGCAATTATTAAGACAGGTGGCAAACAATATAAGGTTAAAGAAGGAGATACCTTAAAAATTGAAAAAATAAAAGCTGAACCTGGTTCTAATATAGATTTCGACCAAGTGCTCATGGTCGCCGCAATGGATAATATTCAAGTAGGCGCGCCTATACTTGAAGGGAGCAAAGTCACGGCTGAAGTCGTTAGTCAAGGGCGCGGAAAAAAAGTTCACATTATTAAGTTTAAACGCCGTAAGCACCATATGAAACGAATGGGGCATCGCCAATATTACACAGAAGTTAAAATAACAGGCATTATTGCGGCTTAATTTTAGGAGCATAGCATGGCACATAAAAAAGCAGGTGGCAGTAGTCGAAACGGTCGCGAATCAGAATCAAAACGTCTTGGCGTTAAGCGATATGGTGGTCAACATGTACTGGCAGGTAATATTATCGTTCGCCAACGAGGTACAAAATTTCATCCTGGTGTAAATGTCGGAATTGGCAAAGACCACACTTTGTTTGCAAAGGCTGAAGGGTATGTTAAGTTTGAAATTAAAGGTTTGAAGAAACGTAAGTTCATTAGTATCTTACCAATGACTGCTTAATTTAATAATTCAGGTTAGTTATCGCTAATTGACCTATGTTTTGAAAGATGTTGGGTTTTCGCTAACCCAACTTAATTCCTACAATCTATTCAATACATGTTACCGTACTAAAACTTTTCTTTTGTTCATCTGAATTGTTCCAAAAAGCCAATCATCAATTTCTTTCACCTACACAATCTTTGTTGTGGATGCTAAAATGATCTTTGATTTCTTTTAGTTAACCACATTTTCCATTCTTTTCATTAATAATTATGCAACATTTCTCTCAAACGCCACTTTGTGTTGATTTAGATGGCACATTAGTCGCTACTGACACACTTTGGGAAAGTTTCTTGGTCTTGCTGAGAGAATATCCATGGATTTTATTTTTATTACCTTTCTGGCTACTAAAAGGAAAGGCTTATTTTAAGCATCAAATTTCACAGCGTGTTACATTACCTGTAGATACGTTGCCTTATCGTGATGAAATTTTAAACTTTCTCAACGTTCAAAAAAGCCAGGGATGTTATTTAGTGCTTGCAACAGCAGCACATCATCACATTGCCAATGCCGTTGCGGAATATCTTAAATTATTTGATGAAGTTATTGCGAGTGATGAAAATTCAAATATGAAAGGCACTCAAAAACGCGATAAATTGCGACAAAAGTTTGGTAATTATGATTACATTGGGGATTCTTTAGCTGATTTACCCATTTTATATACGGCCCAACAAGCTTATTTAGTTGCGCCTAACCAGCAATTACGTAAAAAATTTCCGACAGCATATATTTTTGAAGCCCAAAAACCTACTTTGAAAACTTGGTTACGCGCGTTACGTCCGCATCAATGGGTTAAAAATGGCTTGCTTTTTGTGCCATTGATGCTTTCTCATCAGTTTCTTGAGCCAGAAAAATTATACCCCACTATTTTTGGCTTTTTGGCTTTTTGTTTAGCGGCATCAGCCGGTTACATTCTTAATGATTTACTTGATTTAAGTGCAGATAGAAGTCATAGCACTAAAAAAGAGCGTCCTTTTGCATCAGGTATATTACCTATTCCCTATGGTTTATTGTTATTTGTTGGTTTATTGATTGCAAGTATCAATTTAGCCTTTTGGCAAATATCTTTCCCCTTTACTGGCATGATTTTGCTGTATTTAATTATGACAGTCACTTATTCGTTTTATTTAAAACGAAAAATGATTTTAGATGTGATGGTGTTGGCGATCCTTTATTCTCACCGATTATTTGCTGGAGGCATTGCAGCATCAATAGATATTTCTTCATGGCTATTGGCATTTTCTATGTTTATTTTTACTAGCCTTGCGTTTTTAAAACGTTATACGGAGTTATTACAACTCAGTGAAGAAAAAATTATCAAAAATCGTAATTATTCCGTGGCTGATATTGAAATGATTGCTAGTGCTGGGCCAACCAATGGTTATTTGGCAATATTAGTCTTTGCTCTATATATTAGTGGTGAAAATATGGCCCAATTATACCCTGCAGGCTTTTTTCTTTGGTTTATTTGTCCACTATTATTATATTGGATTACTCGTATCTGGTTTATTGCCCATCGAAAACAAATGGTAGATGATCCGGTATGGTTTGCATTGACAGATAGAACCAGTTGGTTTGTTATCGTTAGTATTGTTGGCTTATTATTCTTAGCAAAATTTCTATAGTTATGTGGCAAAGACAGAAATTTACTCAATTCTTTATTGTTGCAAGTTATTTGAGCACGCTCAGCATAACCTCACAAGTTTTTGCTGAAGAAGAATTAATGCGTTTACTCACAACACCGATGGAAAGAGAAAAAATAGATAAATTACGCTCTTGGCAAGAGGCCAATGTTTACCTTAATAAAGATATACCTGAGCCTCCACCTTATATCACATTTAATGGTATAATCAAAAGATCAGATGGTAATGTGACTTTATGGGTCAATGATGCACAAAAAATCCAGCAAAAAGGATTTGAGATAAAAGTTGAAGCTGTGGAGGATATTTCTTTACCCATTTTATTGGCCAAAACTAATCAAGTCATTTACCTAAAACCAGGACAAACCATAGATATTTTAAATGGCAAAACATTAGAGAGTTATGATAAGCTGAAAGAAGAAAAGTTAGAACCAGCTAATAATTAGTGTCGTCAAATGTTTAGTTGCAGCGAAGCTTGATACTTGTAGTAATAAATTATTGATGGTCATGGAAATTGTATACCATATAAAATTGGGCATCTTTTATCAATTTTCCTGAGAGTTATAACTAACTTCGTTCATACTGCCTGCCATCAAATTGATTTCAGTATGTACGCTGTCAAATTTATCTGCCATTTCTTCAAAAGTAATAGTTTCATTACCTTGACGACCAATCAGTACGACTTCTTCGCCCCAAGTGACCTCTTCTTGTAAGTCAGTAATATCTACAGTAATAATGTTCAACGAGACTCTTCCCACCACGGGGCAACATTGCCCTTTAATGAGTACAATACCTTTGTTAAACAAGCTGCGCGGGTAGCCTTCGCCAAAACCAACCGGTAGTGAAGCAATACGGCTATCACGAGAAGTTGTGAACAAACTACCATAACCTAATGTTTTTCCCGCAGGTACGTAGCGTATTTCAGCAATACGGGTTTTGATAGACATCACGGGTTGCAGTGCGGGTGGATTTTGGAAATGTTGGGACGTACGCATTCCATAGCAAGCTGCGCCTATTCGTATTAAATCCTGTTTAAATTCTGGCAGACGTATTGCCGCTGCACTGTTGTGCGTATGTACTAAAATATTTTCTGGTAACTCATCTCGCAATGATTCTTTAAGTTCATAAAAAATCTCTAATTGATTGTGAGTATCCATCAAATCAGCGGCATCAGCTTTCGCAAGATGGGTCATGATACCCACAATATTTAGGCCAGACAGAGTACAAACTCGCTTCAACTCCTCTAATTGTTCAGGGAAAAAACCACTACGTCCCATACCTGTGTCAATTTTTAGATGCACAGGTACGGGTTTGCCACGTCGCTGTCCTGCCTGATTCAAGTATTCAGCAATCTCCAATGAACCAACTTGTTCTTCAAGGTGTAAAGTGGTGAGAGATTCAGTCAATTCTTCTGGCAAAGCCATACGTAAACGCATTACTGGTATTTCAGGATAGCGCTGGCGGATTTGCCAGGCTTCAGGGTTAGTGCAAATACCTAAATAATCGGCACCGGCTTCCACTGCAGTTGAAAGTAGTGCTTCAAGCCCATGACCATAAGCATTGGCTTTCATTACCACACAACATTTCGTTGGCGTCGAAGATTGGCGTAAATAACGAATATTGGCTCCAAAAGTATCCTTAGCTATGTTAACTTGAATGTGATGTTGATGCATTTTGTCTATTCCTTTTTATTTTGATCCTAAATCCCGCATCTTTTCACTGCCCCTAAAACAATTAAGGAATAGGAATTAAATAACATCCATCAGTTTTCAATCAGACCTGGCAGGTTTTTAAAACCTGCCAGGTCTTGTTTCTGATTTTATTTAGTTCCCATTCCTAAGTACTTATACTTTTATCATATCCAGTTTTTTCTTGTGTCCTGCAACGCGCAACAAAAGAAAACTTATAAAACAGCCGACATGATTAGTTTTGAGGATTGCAGTTGGAAGTATAATAGAATTTTTTTAAATAATTGGGAGAAAAACCTAAAAAATAGCCTAGTCTCAATCCCCACATGAGTAAAATAGTTCGGATAATACCTTTTTCTTCCCAGCGACGGCTGGAGGTAACGACTTTCTGTTGCATACAAATCGGCCTGGAAAAACGTTTTAAACGTCGACTAATTTCAATATCTTCCATTAAAGCTTGGTCAGGAAAACCGTTTACTTTATCAAATAAATGACGTTTGATAAAAATGGCTTGATCCCCAGTGACGATACCTGTTAGACAAGAACGTTTATTCATCAGCCATTCAATAATGCGTAATAGTTTTGCTTGTCCTGATAATTGCACATTAAATCTACCCCAGTCAGATGAATGAGTTTGTAACGCATTAATAATAAGCTGATCTATGTGTTGTGGTAGCAAAGTATCTGCGTGTAAAAATAATAAAATATCCCCTTTTGCAGCTTCGGCACCCTGATTTAACTGGGTAGCACGCCCACGGGGACTAATAATACATTGGTCAGCTAAATTTTCAGCTAATTTTGCAGTGTTATCCTCACTGTGACCATCCACAATGATGATTTCATGACCTATTTGCCGCAAATAATGTAATTGACGCAAGGTATTTTCAATCATGACTTGCTCATTAAATGTGGGAATAATGATTGAAAGTTGCATAAGTAAACTCAGGTAATGACTGCGATATAAGTTATTATTTATCTGTAAATACTAGGGAAATAAGGTTGTTGCATTTACTCATATAATGAGATACCCTAGTTTCCCTTAAAATAGTTTAAAACTTTTGACCCTTGCAAACACAGATTGCTCTGTAAATGGATACTAACTCATGGTGGACATGTCAACTTTCATTGATGTTGCAGTGTATTTAGGCATTATTTTAATAAAAATATTAGTACTGGTTTTTCCTCTTTTTATTGTTGTTGCCTACTATACATTAGCTGAACGCAAAATCATTGGTTATATGCAAGTGAGAGTCGGGCCTAACCGCGTCGGTTTTGACGCAGTTCCTGGTTTACGCAGGATACGAGGTTTAGGTCAGCCAATTGCTGATGCTGTTAAACTAATGTTTAAAGAAATTGTGATTCCCACTAATGCCAATGTATTTCTATTTGTCATTGCCCCAGTATTATCGTTTGCCCCCGCTATTGCAGCCTGGGCAGTGATTCCTTTTGATGATGGTTGGGTTGTCGCTGATATAAATGTCGGCTTACTTTACTTATTAGCCATGACATCAATTTCTGTTTATGGCGTGATTATCGCGGGCTGGGCTTCTAACTCAAAATATGCATTTTTAGGCTCAATTCGTTCGGCTGCACAAATTATTTCCTATGAAATTGCCATGGGCTTTACCTTAGTTGGCGTTGTACTCGCTGCAGGTAGTTTAAACTTATCCGATATTGTCATGGCGCAAAAAGGTAGTTTAATTCATTGGTATTGGTTGCCACTCTTTCCTCTGTTTATTATTTACTTTATTTCGGCCACAGCAGAAACCAATCGGGCGCCATTCGACGTTGCAGAAGGTGAATCAGAAATTGTAGCTGGTTTTCACACCGAATATTCAGGCATGTTATTCGCCGTATTCTTCCTGGCCGAATATGCCAACATGATTTTAGTGTCTGCCTTAGCTGTCATTATGTTCCTTGGCGGATGGTTATCCCCTTTTGAAGGCACAATTCTAGGTGAGACTATTTTAGGTCAACACGGTATTGTGTGGTTTCTATTAAAAACATCCATTTTCATGTTATTGTTTCTCTGGTTTCGGGCAACCTTTCCTCGTTATCGCTACGATCAAATTATGCGTTTAGGTTGGAAAATATTTATTCCTATTACTTTAGTTTGGATTGTGGTAGAAGCTGCGGCTGTACTTGCAAACTTACCCCCTTGGTTTGTAGAAGGATAAAATAAAGGATAAAAATGCATGAGTGCTGTTAAAAATTATATTAAAAGCCTGTTTTTGTGGGAATTGCTGAAAGGCATGCGCGTGACAGGAAAATTTTTCTTTACTAAAAAATTAACGCTGTTTTATGGTGATGGTGAAAAAACACCTCAATCACCTCGTTTTCGGGGACAACATGCATTACGCCGTTATGCTAATGGTGAAGAACGGTGCATTGCCTGTAAATTATGTGAAGCTGTTTGTCCTGCTTTAGCAATCACTATTGAGTGCGATGAACGTGAAGATGGTACCCGCCGCACAACCCGTTACGATATTGATTTAACTAAATGTATTTTTTGTGGTTTTTGTGAAGAATCCTGCCCAGTTGATTCTATTGTTGAAACCCGTAATTTTGAATATCACGGGGAAAGCAAGCAAGATTTGCTCATGACTAAAACAAAATTATTAGCCATGGGGGAAACTTATGAGCCGCAATTGGCTGCTGATCGAAAAGCTGATGCAGCTTTCCGTTGATTGCTTTTTGTCATAACAGGAGGTAATAGTGCGACATTTAAATTTACTAATAGGTAGTTTGCTACTTATTCTACCATTGTACAGTGCAGCAAAAGAGCTACCAGAAAAATTTTTTTATGATAGTGGAAATATCCAATTTGAATTAAGTTACTTGGACGGCCAAAAACATGGAAACATTAAAGAATTTTATGAAACTAGCGAACTTAAAGCAGAAGAAAATTATGATCGTGGTAAATTAAAATCTGCTAAACAATACCGCAAAGATGGTAAGCTGGAGTACGAAATGCGTTACTCTGGTGGTAAAAAATTGGAAACACAAATTCAATTTTACAACAGTGGTGAATTGTTCCGTGAGCGCAGCCTAGTCAATGGTAAACGCGAAGGTCTTGAAAAAGACTACTACCAAAATGGTAAAATTAAAGCAGAACGTCATTATATCAATGGTAAAAAAGAAGGTAGCGCACGAGGTTATCATAAAAATGGCAATCTTCAAGGTGATTGGGTATTTGAAAATGGTGCGCCCATCTCTGCAACTATTTATTATCGCACTGGCGAGTTGTGGCTTAAACACACAGATTTTGTTGATGGTCGCTTAAACGGCATATCATTGGAATATAATAAAGATGGTGATTTAATTGCAGAACGATTTTATGAAAATGATCGAATGGTCAAACGGAAAAGAGTGATTGAATTTAGCTTACTCAGTTTGATTTCATGGATTTGGGATTGATAACATGGTACCGCTTATTTAACAAGGTTCTTAATGTATGATTAAATTTACCTTTTATTTTTTCTCCATTATTTTAATTTTTGCCGCAATGCGACTGATTACAGTGCGTAATCCCGTACATGCTGCGTTGTTCTTGGTACTGTCATTTTTCTCTTCAGCCTCAATTTGGCTGTTACTACATGCAGAATTTTTGGCGATTGCACTTATTTTAGTCTACGTTGGTGCGGTTATGGTCTTGTTCTTATTTGTGGTGATGATGTTGGATATCAATGTTACAATGATTCGAGATGGGTTTGCACGTTATATGCCAGTTGCAACACTAGTAGGTGTTGTGATTTTAGTTGAAATGGGTTTAGTTATTTTTTCCCATTTGCCAGAAGTACAACCTGTAGTGATGGCAGCAGATGTTTCTAATACTAAAATGCTTGGCCAAGTTTTATATACGATTTATGTCTACCCATTTGAAATTGCAGCAGTCATTTTACTAGTAGCGATGGTAGCTGCGATTGCATTAACGCATATACCTCGTACCCGAATGAAATATCAAACGCCTTCGCATCAAGTCAATGTAAGACGTCAGGATCGTGTGCGTCTTGTTAAAATGCCCACAGAGCCAAAGGACTAATTATGCCAACATTGAATGAATTTCTTATGCTGGGAGCTATTTTATTTTGTCTCAGTATTGCAGGTATTTTCCTGAATCGAAAAAACTTGATTATTTTGTTGATGTGTATTGAGTTAATGCTATTGGCAGTTAATATGAACTTTATTGCCTTTTCCTATTTCAGCGGCGATATTGCAGGGCAGGTATTTGTTTTCTTTATTTTAACTGTTGCTGCCGCAGAAGCCGCAATTGGCCTAGCTATTTTGGTTGTCTTATTCCGCAATAGAGCAACTATCAATGTTGATGATCTAGATAGTATGAAGGGTTAGCCATCTATACTTTTGGCATGTCAAAACTAGAACGCTTATTTTGCCGCGCACTGCGTGGCATGAGAAAATCATAAAAAATACTGTCTGTATGATTAATATTGAATATATAACCTCATATCAAAAAAGTGAATAATTTCTACATTCATAATACACCGCATATTTTTACCTAATTTTTAAAACACTTAATTTTCAAACTGACTTTTCGTATTTTTAGAATGGTTAGTGTCAGGCATTAGTAACGCTCTGCTGATGTTTGAGTGATATTAAATAGAGCATTCTTACAGGAGTAATATTATATTGGTGATGACTAAAATGAGAAATATTTTATTAATTTTTTTATTGGTATTAACTTCAAATGTAGCTTTTTCTGCAGATAATAGCCAAAAGTTATTTGTCAATCTATCAAGCGATGATTTAAATCGTGCAGCAATGGCAATCGGTTTTAGCACTAAAGTTCGGAAGAAAAAAAATATTCCGGTGACCCTTTTTCTCAATGTTGAAGGGGTAAGAATTGCAGATAAAAATGCTCCTGGAAATAAACATGTGTCAGGAAAATCCCTACAAGAAATGTTGGTAGGCTTTATGAAAGAGGGTGGACGAGTCATTATTTGCCCTATGTGTATGAAAAATGTGGGCAGTTTGGACAAAATGGAGCTAATTGATGGTGTTGAAATTGGCGGACCTAGTGTAACATGGCCAGCGTTATTTGCTGAAGGAACCGTTGTATTAAGTTACTAGTTAGCAAAACAGTGAAACTACCAAAATCATCATTATAGTTTCGCTCTATTTATTCTAAATTTCATCAATTTTTAGCAGGTATTCGAAACTTGCCAACAAGATAAATCGTACCTACTTTAAAAAAATCTATTACCTGCCAGAAAGGATAGTTGAGTTTTTTGTGATTTTATGCAGATATTAATAAAATAGCATTTTTAAAATTTATCACTACTTATACAAAACTATCCTTATTTGGTTATTCCATGCAGAAATACCTTAGCCAATACGACGAGCCATCTTTTGCCCCCTCAATAAAGGCTTGGAATAAACCAATTGCTATGTTAAATCATACGTCTGCAATTGTTCTGCTGTCAGCAAAAAAACACCTTCGCCACCATGTTTAAACTCTAACCAAGTAAAAGGTATATTTGGATAAGACGCTTCTAACGCAGCTTGACTTGCCCCTACTTCCACAATTAATATGCCTGAAGGATTTAAATGTTGTACAGCCTCGTACAATATTTGCCGAACAAAAAATAATCCGTCTTTGCCCGCTTCTAATCCTATTTGTGGTTCATGATGATATTCTGTTGGCATATTTTTTAAAGCCACTTCATCAACATAAGGCGGATTACACACAATCAAATCATAATGAATACCATGTAAATTGGTGAACAAATCCGAGTGTACGGCATGTACCTTTTCGGAAAGCCCATAACTTTCTATATTTTGCCTAGTTACCTCCAAAGCTTCTGATGAGATATCAACTGCATCAATTTCTGCATTTGGAAAAGCAAATATAGCACCAGCAATAGCAATACATCCACTGCCTGTGCATAAATCCAATACACGATGAATTTTTTCAGGGTCAACCCAGGGTGTGAAGCTTTGCTGAATCAATTCAGCTATTGGGGAACGAGGAACGAGTACCCGTTGATCCACATAGAAATCTAGTCCAGCAAACCAGGCTTTATTGGTCAAATAAGCCACAGGAATGCGTTGTTGAATACGTTTTTGAAATAATTCAACAATATTATTTTTTTCTGGGTAGGTTAAACGAGAATGCCATAGTGTTTCTGGCAAACTATGCGGCAAATTTAAGGCGAATAGCACTAAAGCAATAGCTTCATCCACGCCATTATCCGTACCATGTCCGAAATATAAATCGTTTTTATTAAATTGGCTGGCGCCCCAACGGACAAAATCAGCTAAAGTATGTAATTCGTCAATCGTATGATCCATAAATTTAGGGACTTAAAATGATTTAGAAATATTTGAGGTTAAACATCATACCGTTGCTAAACGTATATTTCAATCTAACTTATTTTTTACGCTTTATATTGTTTAGCGCAATCAATGAATTATTTATTCTTTTGTAAATTTATATTGGCAGAGGATTTGGTTCCTTCAAAATCGTCTAAGCCAAAGAAGTCGCATACACTAGAAAAAACACGCTTATAGACAGCTTCCTGCTTTTCTTGTAAATTCCCAGAAGTATCTGTATGTTCTTCTGTTGCGATTTTCCTATTCGTCAAAATTTCACTGACTTTCTGGGAAAACTCAGGATTTTCCTTCATCAAAGGCAAAATGTCATCTTTTGCAATTTCGTAAATCACAATATCTGTGATAGCAATGACAGTGGCCGCACGAGGCTCACCAGTGAATAAGGCCATTTCCCCAAAAAAGTTGCCAGCCCCTAAACGAGCGACTTCAACCAATGAATTTTGCTCTTTACTAGTGCAAACACTTACGCTGACTGCTCCTTCAACGACAATAAACAAAGAATGTCCTTCTTCACCTTGCTTGACTACCAATTGGTTAGATTTAAAAATATGGCAGCGTACTTGCTGGCTTAAACGTTCTTTTTGGGCTTGAGTAAAATATTGAAATACATCAATTTCTTTTAATAAAGTGATGGGTTTTGTAGCTTCTTCTTTGCCTCGAGATTTAACCCCTCTAAAGGTATGAATTTCTTGACGTTGAATGGCAGGCGCAATCCCTGCGCGATTTAAATGAATCCAAATACGTTTCCATAGATTTTGCCGCACCATTTTCCGTTTTTTGTATTTATTGACGGAAAAAATCACAATGTAATCAGCCGCCCAATCACTGACGCCTCGGTAGGCTACAATAGGCCCTGGATCATCTAATATTCCTTCTGTAGATAATACAGCGTCTAGTAAAATTTTTTCTACTCTTTCAGGTGGATGATGATAATCAATATGTAAGCTAATCATTGATTTACATAAATCGCCGGTATAACTAAAATTATGAATAATCGCTTCGGACATTTGACTGTTGGGGACGCTAATAGTGTGTCCATCGCGATTTAAAAGTCGGGTAGTTCGCCAAGTCATATCGACTATACGTCCGTCGTTTTGAAAGCGACGAACTTGTATTTTAACTTTATCGCCAATACGAAAAGGTCGTTCTAAATTAATCATCACGCCAGATAATACATTTGCAATATTGTCTTTAATCGCTAAGCCGATAACGGCTGTGACAATGCCGGAAGTGGCCAGTAAATTAGTAATTGAATGTTTAAAAACAAACGCCACAATGCCAAAACTGGCAAACAAGTAAATAATGAGTGTAATAAATCCTTTGACAATCTTTGGAATTGAACGACCACTCCGTTCTTCTAAAGGAGCCAGTAAAAAATGCTTAATTAACAAGTCTAATAGAAAAGCAGGGGTTAACCACCATAAAATGTCAAAAAGAGTGTCCAACCTGTCTAAGTATTGAACAGATAAACCCGTTACAACAATCCAGCCTGCAACCGTTTGTTTAGCAAACTGCTCAGCTAAAATTAGTACACCAAATACAAGTAATAACCTTAGAAACCAAATAAGGTTAAACAGAAAACGGTATTGAGTGATAATGTCTGCTAAACGCATCAAAGCCATGAAACTTGTTACCACAGCCGTCCAAATCGCAGTATATTGTAAAAAAGGGTAAAATGCTTGTGTTTGGTAAATATCTAAAAAAGAGAATGGGTAAGTTAAGATAACTGCAAACAATATCGTTAAAGCACGTTTGAACAAGGATTTAAATTTAAAAAAGGATAAAATCATTATAAAATACAATCCACCCATCAATATCAACTCTTGCCATGATATACCATTAATCAATATAGTTATCAAAAAAAATGCGGTAGCAATAACAATGACACGAATTAGCCAATGAATTTTGAATAAAATCAGAAATAGGGCAATCAGTAAAACAAAATACTCTTTTTGCAATGGAATAAGATAACGCAGGCCAACTTGAGTTTCTGCAGCAACAACACCCAAATTAAAACGAGAATAGCCTTGGGTTGAATTTTTGATAGAAGTGGGATCGCCTAAAGTATCTGGTTGGAAAACATCCTGAAAGATAAAAGCATCTTTGATAAACCATTCTTTACCCAACTTTAATACTTGTTCTTGACGTAGCTTATTGCGTAGTCTCATACGGCTAGAAAACCCCATCCCAATTACATCAGGCACATAAACCATATGAGTATTAGGATTTTCACGGTGATGAAAACTAATCCCAAATAAATGTTGTTGATGAGGTAAAAAATTAGTTAAAAAATCACTACGGAAACGGCCTTCACCGTAGTATAATTGGTATTTGAGACGACCAATCTGTTTGGTTTCCTTTAAAGTGAGTTTAACTGCTTCAACGGCATTGGTAAATTGAATATTGTTGGGATGGGTATTTCCAATAAAACGAAACCAAAGTTTAAAATCCACTACATGCGTTAGTTCTTTGGGATTAATATCTCTAATTTTATCAATTTTGACCCCTGTGTATACAATATGCGTTTTATACGCACGTTCTCCTTCACTCAGCGGTACAATCCAATGATTATCTATTTCTGCTTGTAAATTGGTCTGTGTTTCTGTGCCCATCATGGGTTGAAACTGGCTTAAAGCAGGCACAACTTGCTTATCTTTATACACAGCAATGTAAGGAAAGCGCAAAGAATTTCCATTTTTATCAAAATAATTAAAACCAGTAATGCTTTCAACTGCATTTTCAATAGTATTAAGGCTGGCTAAATAACTTCTAATTTTTTCACGATTGAGTTGAATTTTATCTGGTGCACTTGAAACAAGTTTAGATTTAAGTGCTTTGCCCATTATCATTGCTGCGTCATAAGCTAAAGTGGCAATAATCCAGTGAGTTACGCCCCAGCTTTCAACGGCTTCTTGGTACTGTTGACGAAAATGTTCTTTAAATTGATAAGCTTTCAAATTGGCTGTATCGCTTAAGAAAGGTGAAATGACATACATATCATCAGTGTAATTTGTTGATTTATTAGCATTTAAACTTTCTAATAATTCAACTTCAGTGACAAATTGATGATGTAAAAAGGAGCTGGGGCCAATGAGTACATTTTGAATATTGGCTTCTTTAAGCAAACTGACAAATTTTGCCCCATAGCTAGCGTCAACAGCAAGTAATATTGGACTATCATTGGAATTGGATTTTAAATCGTTAATAATATCTTGTGAACGCGAAAAAAAATCACTTTGGGTGAATGACCACTGATGATTAATTGTCACACCAGTTTGCTGTGCAGTGGACTCAAATCCCTGCTTCAAGCTCAGTCCATAATCATTTTCTATATAAATAATATTGGCAGAAGTTTGTTGTAAGATATGTTTAATGGTGTAAGCAAGAAACTTAGCTTCTAAAGTCTCACTCAAGGTCATTTTAAAAAACCAAGGATTTGCTTGAGTAATGTGAGAATCAGTCGCCGATGGTGTAATGGCTGGAATTTTGTGTTGAGCATAAATTTTTCCCCCCACCATTGCCGTTGAAGAGAGAAAATGACCTAATACCGCAACAATGCGTTTGTCTTCAGCAATTTTCTTGCTAATAATCGCTGTTTGTTTTGGGTCTGCTTGAGTATCATAGATTTTTAAAATTACCCGTTTTTGTGCCATCTCTTGTTCTTGATTCAACTGACTAAAGTAAAGTTCTATGGCATGAAGCATTAATTTACCTTGTTCTGCCAAATGGCCTGACAAAGGTAAAGCAACTGCAATATAAATGGCATTGGGGTCTTCTGTTTCATCTATATTTAAATGTACAAGGCCAATTTTGTAGAAAATACCGATGAGAACAGTGATTATCACAATAATGCGCATAGTTTTTCGACGTAGCATAGTATTTTAGTGCAGCTTTTAAGCAGGCGTTTTTATATTAGTCTTTTTACATTGTTTTGAATCCCAAAATGCATGATACATCATCTTTGTTTTTTTACTATGTTTAATAATGGTTATTAGGGCAGAATTTATTTATTGATGATGGAAAGAATTTTTTCAGGTAAATTTTTCCATTTTTGATCTAAGTCAAGGTCATATTCATAGATATGATATAACCTAAGCGATAATTTTTACATCCAAACTAAATAGAAAATGCCATGAAAGACAATAAATTATCAATGTTTTGCTACCAATGTGAAATGAGTGCACCTCCGGGTTGTGGCGCTAAACATCAAAAGCAGGGAACTTGCGGTAAAGATGAAAATCTTGCTCGTCTACAAGATATTATGATTTTTGGTTTAAAGGGCTTGGGTGCTTATCGTGAACATGCAAGAGAGTTGAAAGCGGACACTCAAGCTGTTGATGATGTAATTTCTGAAACCTTATATTTCACCATGACTAACGTGAACTTTGATTTTGATCAACATATTACTCAACTTATGCGCGTGGGGAGTGCGGGGGTTAAAGTAATGGATTTGTTGAGCGATGCCCATACCAATCATTTAGGTATCCCTTCTCCCGTCAATATTTCTCAAAATCAGGCTGAAGGTAAAGCTATTTTAGTCAGCGGACATAATTTGGATATGTTGCATAAATTACTGGTCGCAACTCAGGACAAAGGTATTAATATTTATACCCATTCTGAAATGTTACCTGGCCATGGTTATCCTGAATTACGTAAATTTTCCCACTTAAAAGGCAATATTGGTGGTGCATGGCACGATCAAACGGATTTATTTGAAAAATGGCAGGGTGCAATTATTGTCAGCACTAATTGTATTGTACCGTTAAAAGCTAAAAATCATTATGCTGATCGTTTATTTACTTACAAAACCGTAGGGACTAAAGGGGTTAAACTCATTGAAAATGATGATTTTACGCCTGTCATAGAAAAGGCGCTCAGTTTGCCAGAAGTCACAGGGTTTGAAAGTAATGCGACGTTAACCACGGGCCATCATTACAAAACGATACTTTCGTTAGCACCTCAAATTATTGAGGCGATTCAGCAAGGTAAGATTAGTCAATTTTCAGTCGTTGCAGGGTGTGATGCGCCAGGTAAAGAAGGTAATTACTACCGCGAATTAGTTCAGAATTTACCCAAAGATAACGTGATTATTACCAGTAGTTGTGGTAAGTTCCGTTTTAACGATATTGATTTTGGGATGATTCCAGGTACAGAAATTCCACGTTACTTAGATTTAGGTCAATGTAATGATAGCAATGGTGCAGTACATATTGCTTTGGCATTGAGTCAGGCTTTAAATACTCCTGTAAATGAATTACCTCTTTCTATCGTATTAAGTTGGATGGAACAAAAAGCTGTCATTATTTTACTGGCCCTATTCAGTTTGGGAATTCAGAACATCTATGTTGGACCTAAACCGCCTCAGTTTGTTAGCCCTGCTATCTTAAAATTTTTAGTAGAGCAGTTTAATTTACACATAACGACGACAATAAAGCAAGATTTACCCGCATTATTACCTTTGAAAAAAGCTGCTTGACATAAAATTTAAGGTGTGCAAGATTTATCTTGCAAAACAAGTTTTGCACTCCATTAGGAATGGAAACTCAATAAAATCAGAAACAAGACCTGGCAGGTTTTTAAAACCTGCCAGGTCTGATTGAAAACTTATGGATGTTATTTAATTCCTATTCCTAACTAGCGATTTCAAGAGGCTTTATCAATAAATTGTTTAATAAATTGCTGTAACTTTCTTTCTTGGAAACTACGCGCTAATTGACAGACTTCTTGTACAAAACCCTTCAATTCAGGTTCATCCTCTTCTAACGATTGTGCGTATACGACAATGCCGTGAATGTCACCTGCCTTTGCTAAATCTAACAATTCTACTGCTTGTTCAGACGAAGGAGGCACTAATTTTACATCAGCACTTGCCGTTTTTTTACTTAAGACATTGGGTGCCACTGCGGCACCACTCACTGAACTATCGCAAATCCATTCTATTTCACAGTATTTTTCCAACGTTTCTAATAATTGTTGAGTATCCACAGGTTTGGGCAAAAATGCTTGACAGCCGGCGTCGTAACATTGTTGTTGATGATCACCGACAATATCCGCTGAAATTCCAATAATGACGCTATCATTAGCATTCAAAAACTGTCGTATATGTTGACTAGATTCAATACCATCCATCACTGGCATCACAATATCCATCAAAATAATCTTTGGTTTTAAAGAATAAGCTTTATCTAAGGCTTCTTGACCATTTTCAGCTTCAATAATTTCAAAATTCAAGGGTTGTAACAAACTAATTAACATACTGCGGTTTTGCCATTTGTCGTCCACAATCAATATGGTATGCGGTTGACCTTTATAACCGATAATGGCGGCTTGTTGTGCAGCGAGTTTCTCTTCTTCCACATCAACTTTTACTGGGACCATAATACTAAAATAAAAACAACTTCCTTGATTGATAACACTTTTAACTTGTAACTTCCCTCCCATCATACCCACTAATTTTTTGCTAATCGGCAAACCTAAGCCTGTCCCTTCTACGGTTAAACTTTGTGAACCTACTTGTTGAAAAGGCAAGAATATTTGCTCAATTTCCTCTTCAGAAATGCCAATACCTGTATCTTTTACGCCAAAAGTAAACTTTTTAAAAGTCTCTTTATGCCCATCATCAATATGGTGTTCTTTTAATTCCTGTGGATTCAAGACAGATTCCACTTTAATTGATAAGGTTACATCTCCTTTTTGAGTAAATTTAACCGCATTGCTCAATAAATTTAGTAATATTTGCCGTAACCTTTTTTCATCTACGCTTACTTCTGGCGGCAAGTGGTCGGATGCTTGATAAACAAAATTGATATGATTTTGTTGCGCGCGCATCCGAAATAATTCTACAATGGTATGAATAAATTCGGGTAAATGACAGATACTGGGTGCGAGTTCTAACTTACCTGCTTCAATTTTGGAGATGTCTAAAATATCATTAATTAAGGTTAGTAAATGTTCCCCACACTGGCGAATAATATTAATCCCTTTCTGCTGATTTTCACCCAACGTAGCATCTGCTTGTAAAATCTGTGCATAGCCCAAAATTCCATTTAAAGGTGTGCGTAATTCATGGCTCATGTTGGCCAAAAAAGTACTTTTAGCTTTGTTAGCTTTTTCTAATGCTTCTTCTGCTTGTTTGCGTTGAGTAATGTCTCGAGAAAAAATAGCCACATGAGTGACTTCTGAATCATCATTAATCACAGGGTAATAATTTCCTTCATACCAAATACCATCTTTTTGGTCAACAAAAACGAGTGGCTTTTTAAAGCTAACGACTTGATCAGCAATTGTTCGTCGTCGTGTCGCTAGATCATGAGGTAATAAATCGAATAAATAATCACCGATCACTTGCTTGGCAGTTTTTCCAAATTGTTGAGCGCCTGTTGGATTGACTGTTACAATTTTGCCATCAATTTCCATCATCAAAATAGTGTCTGTGGTGGCATCTAAAATAGCTTGTAATGTTTGCTCACGCTGTTGTAAAGTGGCCGTGCGTTTTTCTACTTGTTGTTCTAATAATTGCGCGTGATTTTCTAAATGTTTATTAATTTCTAGCAATTGTTGAGCAAATTCTAAACGCTCTGCTTCTGCATGTTTACGTTCAGTAATATCTTGAAATGCCACAATGGCGTAAGCAATATTGCCTTTTTCATCAAAAATAGGACTCCCCCAACTTTCAATGGGTGTCACGCGATCGCCTTGGTGCACTTCCATGTCATCTACTGAAGATACTTCCCCTTTTAAGGCACGAGTAATAGGACGTGACTCATAAGGATATAAATCATTTGTACCAGAAATATACAACTGGTAAAGTTCGGGTAATTCATGCGTTGTGTTGGCCAACATAATGCCGGAACCCAGTAATTCTTGTGCCTTTTGGTTAAAATAATAAGGTTTACCCTGTGCGTCTAGCACAGAAACACCTAATGGCATAGCGTCAATAAACTGACTGAGGCTATTCTCACCCTCTTTTAATTTTTTATTCAGTAAATATAAATCATAAGCAAATTCTATACGCTCTTCGTCAGCACGTTTACGTTCGGTAATATCCTGAAAGGTAGCAATGGCATAAGCAATGTTGCCTTGTGCGTCGAAAATAGGGCTGCCCCAACTTTCTAGTGGAATAATTTTTTCATGGCGAATTTCCAAATTATCAACCATTGTTGACTCTCCCCATAATGCACGCACAATGGGTTGCCAATCACGCGGATAAGGTTGGTTTGTGCCTTGCACATAAAGTGGATAAGTCTCCATGAGTTTGTCATAATCATTTTTTCCATCAATGAATTCTTGAAAGTCTTTTTTACCTAATAATTCTTTGGCCTTTTTGTTCAAATAATAAGGGTATCCATCGCCATTGAGCGCTTGAATACCAATGGGCATCGCTTCTAAAAATTGAACCAGTTTTTGTTCGCTTTCTCGTAACTTTTTATTAAGATGAAATAAATCATAAGCAAATTCTATGCGTTCCATTTCAGTGCGCTTACGATCGGTAATGTCTCGAAATGCTGTGATTGCATAAGCAAAATCACCCTGTTGATCAAAAATGGGTGTTCCCCAAACCTCAAACGGAGTATTTTTGCCAGCTTGATGGATTTCTATATCATCCACTGTGCAAGATTCTCCTTGAAAAGCCCGTAAAATAGGTTGCTTTTCTTCAGGGTAAGGCTGTTTGGTCCCTGCTAAAAAGGTTTGGTGATTTTTGACAATTTCATCTAAAGTCGATTCTTTCACCACATTTTTACCTAGAATATCTTGGGCTTTTTGGTTGAGATAGTAAACTTTACCCTCTTTATCAATAGTCACAATGCCAACTAACATGGATTCCAAAAATAGTTTCAGTTGATTTTCATTTTTTTCCAAGGCGAGTAATTTAGTTTGCCAATGTTCAACGACTTGGTTAAATATTTGAAATAATGTTTTAGTTTCAACGGGTTGACTAAATAAAGATAAGGGTTGCCACTGATCTTGCAATAATACTTCACATGCATGGTGTAATTGCTTGACCGAATATTTAAAATATTGTTTGATCAGATACCGTAATACCAGAGTCAATCCTATTATTGTTGGTATCAAACCCAGCGTTAATACATGCACAAATAGTGCAGGGGAATAGTAATAATAGTAAAGAGAAATACTGAATAAAGGAATAAAGGTACATAGAGTGAGTAAAAAAATAATAACAGTTAAAGGCAACCAGTGAAATAAGCGCATATTATTTAAGCCATTGAGAAATCTTAAATTTGATAAAAGCAAGAGGTTGATTATGAGGGTGAACTAAAATCTGCTATACAGATTACACAAATTTTGATTAGCTGGAAATGAATTTAATTTATTGTGTATTATGCGTTCATTAACTCAAATTCAAGATGATATTGGATAGGGGATTTGAAATTTCACTTATGTTGACTTGCTTCATAATCTATTGCTTGTTCCATATCTTCTAAACTAAGTGGACGACCTTGATGTAAAGAAGGCATGTCTGGTGATTCCAGTTCGCTTACTTCTGATATATCATCATCTAAAAAAACGTTATAAACTGAAGGAATATCAGAAAGTTCTACTTTGTTTTTGGTAAAGTGTTTCATCCATTCTTCTGGCATTTCATCAAAATTATCAGAAATTTTTACTAAGCCTTTTGCTTCACCTAAATAACGGTTTGATTTTTTATTAAGTTGTTTTTTATAAAAATTTTTCATATTAAATCCTCATTCAATTTATAATTCTAATTCCTCCAACCTATCCACAATCCCTACCGTCTCCAAACTAACTGTTATCACTTTCCCAACCAATTGCAATATATACTCTTCATCGTCTTTACGATTTTATATGTAAAGTTAAGTAAGAAAATTTACATATAGTTTTTTATATGTAAAGTTAAACGTAAAAAATTACATACAAGTTTTTATATGTAAAGTGATGACTTGTTTTAATCAGTAAAAATTTTGAGATATTTATCGAATACAAAAAGACGATTTCTTTGATAACCAGTTGTTTATTTTAGTATTTCTAATTTTTCAACTCGTAACCTAAAATGTAAAATGTGGTGAGGAAACGAGCCGCATCAATCAACCATATTATTACTCTCGTTCCCACGCTCCAGCGTCACTGTCATTTAGTTAAGCGCGTAGGAGTGCAAACTTTAGTTTGCACAGGCAAGATAAATCTTGCACTCCTATGTAATATATATTC
This sequence comes from Thiotrichaceae bacterium, assembly GCA_016745055.1. Taxonomy (GTDB): domain Bacteria; phylum Pseudomonadota; class Gammaproteobacteria; order Beggiatoales; family Beggiatoaceae; genus JADGDF01. The sequence continues at coordinate 20,860 of JADGDF010000013.1, forward strand.
TTCGTCATCTTTGCGGTTGGGATCGTTGATAATGCCGCTTCTTTTGTCGGTTTTGATTCGGTATTGGTCGATAACCCATTCTAGGGTGGAACGGTTGCCTAATTTGTAGTTGAAAGTTTCTGGTGGGATACTTTTTAAGGTTAGGAAATTGTTGTAGATTAGTTGGGTTTTGTCTTTGAATAACTTCTTATTAAAGTGTTAATTGTAATTGTTTTTCTAATGGTGGATAAAAAACTCCGATAATTACAAAAGGATTTCTAGCCCAACCATGATATTGACGTGTTGTACCTAAAAACAAGTAAATATCCTTTTCAGAAAATTTATCAAGATATTTTTTTCTAACCAGATTAATAGCTTTTTTTTCATCATTATCAGATGATTTTAAACTATTCCAATATAATGCACCTATTTCCCAATCTTCAATCATAAGAGTGCTTTTTCTTCCAGCGTCATCTATGAAATGATAAGAAAATTTATAGGGTAATTTATTTACGATTAAAAATTCTCTTTCAACTTTCTCTATACTATCAAATAAGGAATATTGACTAGCTTTTTGCTTGAGTAAGTCTAAGTTTTCTTGATTCCATTCTCGTTCTGTATTCTTAACAACTAAATTCAATATTTCTGTTGGCTTGAAGATAGCAAGGGACAGTTCATTATTATTGGCTTTTTTTATCAATTCATCTAAATTACGATAAATAATACCATTTTCTAAAATAATTTTTTTCCGTTCACTCCAATCATTTTTTGTATCTATAGAATCACCCAAACTTATTTTAGAAATATCTTCCACCTTATGACTTTCGGGTCTTGGATCATTCTTATTTTCTACTAATGGTAGCGTCATCCATTGATATTTTTTATATTGATTTTCATAGTCCAGCTTTCTAAATGGTAAAGGATAAATACGTACCCAACTACCATTTTCAAGAACACCAGCAGTACAAACAAGCTCGTCATATTTCTTTGATAATGTAGGATAAGTCTTAACTACAATAAATACCTTGCTCATTTTCATAAATGTATCACTTTAACATTGTTTTTTGTTTGTAAATAGTCAGATATACAATGTCTATGACATTCTTGATGTTTTTTTTCAAAGCAAGTAATAGCAATATGTTGATATTTTTCTAATAAATGAATTAAGTATTTAAGACTTGTTTTCTTTTGAGGTAAAGAAACTTGGTATTTATCAAATAATTTCAAATATTCTTCCTTAGTTTTTAAATCTTTGCGTGCTGAAGATTCAATACCTAATTCTGGAATATGTTCATATTGAATATCTATTTTTTGCAACAGTTCTAACATAATGTTTTTTGAAAAGCCAAATTTTCGACTAAAGGCATTTTTTCTAACATCACAAATTAAATTTATTTTATTTTTTAATAAGTGATTTACATAAGCATCAAAACTAATACCTTCATATCCGATTGTAAAAAGCGTATTCGTTTTATTATTGGATTGGGATTGGGGAAAATTACTTGTCTTTACTAAAACAGATTTTTGCTTTGAAAGATAATCTATTTTTAATATATCTTTTACATTATTAGATTGATTAATAATGGATTTTAATAAAACTATATTATCTCCAGATTCTTTTAACCAGCCTTGTTTTTCCAATATATTTATGTCATTTTCTGCTTGAAATGAATAATAATTTGAATGGTAAGGAATAAAATCATAATAGGCAAATTCTGCCTTTTGATGTAAAAGGAATAATTGTTTAAAAAAATCAGCTTTTAACAAAATTCCATTGCTTTTTTCTAAAACATATAGCAAAAAACGTTGGCGATGAAATTTCGGAATATAGAGTTGTGGCATATTTTAAGTTGAATAATTTCCATATGTAAAGTTATGGATTTAAGTAATTATAATTCCAATTCTTTCAATTTTAACACAATCCCTACCGTCTCCAAACTAACCGCCACTACTTTCCCAACCAATTGTAATATATATTCTTCGTCATCTTTGCGGTTGGGATTATTTACAATGCCGCTTCTTTTATCGGTTTTAATTCGGTATTGATCGATAATCCATTCTAGGGCAGAACGGTTGCCTAGTTTATAGTCGAAGGCTGGTTTGGGGATGCCAGTTAGGGTTAGGAAATTATTGTAGATTAGTTGGGTTTTATCTTTGGAGAGCCTCATTTTTTCTACTTTTAGGCTGAAGGGGTATTTGGGATTTTCTATTTGTGCTAGTTGGTAGGGTTGAATTTGTTCGTAATTTAGGTGGAGTTCGGCGAGTTTTTGACCAGCTTGAGCGAAGTCCCAGAATGTTGGGGTGAGTGGTAGGCGTGGGAGTTCTCGTTTTAGGTTTTGGGCGTATTTTTCTCGGTATTGGGGTTGGTGGAGCAAACTGTAAACGTAGTGGAATATGTCCCATTTGGTTATTTTTTTATCTTGGTAGTGTTGTTGCCAGTGGTTTAATGCCCAGTCGGTGATGTTTTCGGTGCGATTGCTGCCGTCTTCGTTGTAGGTGTAGAAGGGAAATGCTTGACCATTGCGTCCGCCTATACATAAATCTGGAATACAATCAGTTATTTGTACTACAAACGGAATTTGTGAATGATTAGTACAATAAATAACCCTATTTTCCGCTTCTGTTTCTGGAGTGGGGAAAATCTTTGGAAAATTATAAACATCTTCATTAAAAATTCTTTCAAAATAGTAAAACCGTTTGGTAAAAGGACGGTACAATGAATGACGAATTTTTTCTTCATTAAAAACGACTTCTTTACCACGTAACAAGCTTCTTTTAGTGTACCGAATCCATTTCAAGACTCTTTCATCGATGTTTAAAAAACCTTCAATTTCTTTGGGTTGTCCTTTGTGTATCCATCTATTTTGTTCAGAACCGTAGTTTTCTACCATTCCTTGAACTATTTCAACGAGTTTAGCGGAATCAAAATTGTACAGATAAGCATCACTGTTAGTTTTCACACCGTTACTGAAAATCTTAAAAACAACTCCCTCAACTTCTTTCTTAGTTGCTTTCGTTTCCTTTGTACCCAATGGAACAAATTTATCAAATTCTTCATGCAGTCCTTCAGTTAGCCAGATGTGTTTTTTGTCCGCACACACAAGTTGCATTGGAATACCAGAATAACTTTTAGCAGAGTCTAAGAAATTTTTCTTGTCATGGGCCTTCAAGTAATCATCAATGGAATATAACCATATTTCGGCATTTTTGTTAGCCAATTGTTTGCTTTTTATGAAAAATGTAATACCAACACTTACCCTAATACTATCATCAAAAACATTACCACCTTCTTGACGACGACGTTCTCCTGAAGTACGAGCATTACCTTTTAAATTAATATGATAAATCTTAGAAAAATCTTGAGCCAAATGCTTCCGCATCCCATCAAACGCAATGCTATCTAAAAAACTATTATTAGTCACAAACGCAACAATGCCTTCATCTTTAATTCGCTCAGAAGCCCATTTAATCGCTTTCACATAAGGATCGGACAAAGAATTTTTCAAAGTCGCCTTAGAATCTTTAGCATAAGTTTCTTTCACCCAATTCCCTACAGTTTTATAAACTTGATTCTTATTATTATCATTCTCATTATTTTGACTTGCATTATAAGGCGGATTGCCAATAATAACGAAAAAATCAGTTGCTTTTTGCTTCTCAACCCGCTCAGTATTTTCTGGTGCAAATAGATCAGGTTGTTTATCCTCCACCAACTCAAACGTATCTGCCAAACAAATTCCCTCAAATGGCAGATACCGCCCCATCACATCCATATACTGATGCTCAATATTCATACAAGCCAAATAATAGGGCAACAACATGATTTCATTGCAATGCAACTCATTTTTATACTTATAATCCAACTTCATTTTTCCATGCGAACCCAACGCCCGAATCACTCGACTAATAAAATTACCCGTTCCCACAAACGGATCTAAAATATGCACCCCTTTATCCGCCAACGACTTACCAAAATCCTGCTGTAAAATCTCCTCCACCGACCGCACCATAAAATCTACAATCGGCTGGGGCGTATAAACAATTCCATGCGTATCAGCCACTTTAACCGAAAAACCCTGAAAAAATCGCTCATAAATCGTATTCAAAAAATGCTGCTTATAGCTATATTCACTAATCGTGGCCGCCACCCCTTCCAAAGCCTTATAAAAATACTGCAACTCCGCAAAAAAAGCATCTCGATTAAAAGACTTAGCCGTTAATTTCTCAATCACCACCTCAATTTCACGAGCAATAATATTGCGTTTAGCAAACTCTGAATAACTAAACAAATTTCGAAAAATCCGCTCTGTCAATAAATGCTGAATTAACATTTCCTCAATCGCAGCGTCAGCCAAATTCGGATTAATCGCCTGCCGACATTGTTCCGCAAAACTATTAAAAGCTTTGTTAAACGGCTTATCTTTCTGCAAAGCCGTCCGAATCACTGCCAACAACCTAGCGCCCAACTCCGGCACACGTTCCTTAAACTCAATCGCCGCTTTGTCCCACGCATCATATTCTGGACGCTTAAAATCAAAAAACTGCTCAACCACTGCCAGCAAATTTTCTGGTTTAGCCAACGGGACATCCAACACAACTTCACCATTTTGAATCAGAATGGCATGACTAGGCTTTTGAAATACAATATTATCTTGCGGATAGCCTTTGCCATATAACTTCTCCTGAATGGCAGGCTCCAATTTAACTGACTCCCTCTTCGCTTCCCAATAACCACGAGGAATTTGAGACTCATCAAACAAAGTGCCATCCAAACGGATAGCTTGCAAAGTCTGCTCTTGAATTAAAGTCCAATTCCGAGATTGGGCATAAGCCTCTAAAATATGTTGAAAAGCCTGCTTAACGGTATCTTCCTGCGTTTGGTTAGCCCGCTCAAAAGCTTGCAATTCCTGATAGTAATTCTTGATTATTTTATGGTTGGGCGTTATTTTTAGCATAATTAATAAGAGAGCTTTTCACGGTTATGAGATACAGCCAATAAAACCTAATTTGAATAGTAGGTCATTATGCGGGGACAAGTTTACAACCTGCACCCAAACGTTTTAGCAAACTTTGAAATTCATCAAAACGTCGGATCAAGGTTACAAACCAAAGGTATCTACACAAGTTGTTTTATCCCCCCTCCTCGCAGGAGGGGGTTAGGGGGTGGTGATAAAAACAGTATTCTTTAATATTTCAAACCAAGTTTTGCTTTAATAAATATTGGGCAATTTCTTCTTTTACAGCCTCTAACTCCATAAATACTTGGTGATTCCAAAAACGCATTACTTGATAGCCGAATCTCTCTAAATATTCTGTGCGTTGGGCATCAGCTTGTTGCTGTTCTGCATGTTGCCCACCATCCAGCTCAATAATCAGCTTAGCTTCAATACAAACAAAATCAACAATATAATGCTCAAAGACTTGTTGACGGCGAAACTTATAGCCCAGCATTTGCCGTTTACGTAGAGGCTGCCAAAGTAAACGCTCGGCATCTGTAGGTGCATTGCGTAAATTTCTTGCCCGTTATTCACCACCCCCTAACCCCCTCCTGCAAGGAGGAGGGATAAAACCCGTTGTTACCAACTTGTGTAGATACCTTTGGTTAAAAACCTTGACCCACGAGAATTTTCCCAGAAAAGTTGATAAGATATTGAATTTTTTACAATGCTGCTTTCAAAGCGCGACGAATCAACACTTCGCTCGTTAACCCTTCCTCTGCAACCTGATGGACTAATTTACTAGCTTCTTGTGGTTTATAACCCAACGCAATCAAAGCATGGGTTGCATCATCCACAGCACTGGTCACACCTTGGGTTAAACCATCTGCTAGCGGCATGTCTAATTTGTTTAACCGATCTCGCATTTCAATTACCAAACGTTCAGCCGTTTTTTTACCGACACCAGGAATGCGGGTAAGGCGAGAAATATTGTTTTCTTGGATATATTGAGCAAAAGTTGCCAAATCCATCACGGATAAAATACTGAGCGCTAGTTTTGGACCAACACCACTAATTTTAATTAATGTTTTAAATAATTGTTTTTCTTGTTCGCTGAAAAAACCATATAACACATGCGCATCTTCACGAATGCTTAAGTGAGTAAATAAGGTCACAGTTTGGTTTAAACCAGGCAAACGCTCAAAAGTAGATAAAGGTGTTTCGATTTCATAACCTACACCCTGTACATCAACAATAATAGAAGGGGGATGCGTTTCTAGCAAAAGTCCGCGAAGACGGCTAATCATAAAGGTTTGGTTCGTTGAGTTAAAGTTGTTTGGGTTTGATAGGTATGTGCGTGACAAAGCGCAATGGCCAAAGCATCAGCCGCGTCAGGGGGCGGCGCATCAGGCAAACACAATAAAATCTTAATCATATGTTGGACTTGAGATTTTTCAGCGTGGCCTTGGCCAACAACCGCTTGTTTTACTTGATTGGCTGCATATTCATAAATGGTTAAGCTTTGTTGTGTACCCGCAACAATGGCAGCACCCCGTGCTTGTCCAAGTTTAAGTGCTGAATTAGCATTACGATACATAAAAACTTGTTCTATCGCAAGTACAGTAGGTTGGTACTGTTGGATAATTTCTGTGACACCCGTGAAAATTTCTTGCAAACGGTTTGGCAAATCATTTGATTGCATCCGAATACAACCGCTTGCAATGTAAATACTTTGTTGCCTCTGCGTTTTAATAATGCCAAAACCAGTCATGCGAGAACCTGGGTCTATACCGAGAATACAGGTCATTTAAGTGTTTCTTTAATCTTGTTGTCGTCTATTTTGTTCTTCTCTATAATGTCTATTGGCTTCTTTGATCAGTGAAGTCAGGCAGTAAACAAATAAAATGAAAAATAGGCTGATGAGTGCAAGTGAACTGCTTACCCAAAGATTAGCTTTATCTGCTGGCCATCTTTCTGGTGCGACAGTGCTAATCCATGAATAGAAAATAACGCTAATTCCTGCATATGGAAAGGCTGGCAATGAAAATATTAACCCAATCCACAGCCACATTTTTTTACGTTTAGTCATGTAGCATTTTCTTTATTTTTTAGCGCAATGGGCGGGCAGCAAAGGTACTTCGTAACCTGCGGCAAAATCAATGAATGTTTTTTGCTGCAATTAGACATAATTAAGCGCTAAGTCGTTAAAAATTGTTCATAAAGTGCCATGGCGTGATCAATTTTTTCTTCCCAGCCATAATGCGCCTCGGCACGTTGCCTTCCTATAAGACCTCGTTGTTGCCATTTTTCAGGATTTTGTACAATATCATGAAACTGCATGACTAATCCATCAATAACCGCGTCTACGCCGTCTGGTTCAATCAATGCACCGACCGTTTCATCAATGACTTCACCAGGCCCTCCAAAATTAATAGATATCACAGGTCGCGCACAGGCCATTGCTTCAAGTAGTACTGCACCACCAGATTCTCGGACGGAAGGTAAACACAATACATGGGCTTGATGTAATTGTTTTGAAATCTCTGGGGCACAAGCAGTGCCGTACCAATTAACGATATTATCTAATTGTAGCTCAGTTGTTAAAGCTTGCCATTCATTTTGTAAAGGTCCCTCTCCAATTAATGTAAGTTTTACTGGATGCTCCTGCTTAAAACGTGCAATGGCCCTAAGTAACATAGGTACACCTTTAAATGGTAAAAGACGCCCAACATAAATGATATTTAGCGGTTGTGCAGCAGAAGGGGGTTGTGGCCAAGGTGCAGGGGTAAAAACTTTTAAATCAACGCCATTTTCCAAAAAAGGGATGCAGCGCGAGTGATAACGTGCGGGAATAGAGTCTAAAGTCGCTTGAGTTGCAGTTAATAAAGCCGCCGCATGGCGCGTGGAACCCAATAAAAAATCTAACCCTTTACCTAAGTTTCTTAAGGAATAAATCCAACTGGCATCTTGCTTCATGATGTCTTCAAAATGAGTGGGAATTTTTAATCCTCCATTCCAAGGCCCTAGTAAAATTGGAAGATTTAATTTATGTAGACGGGTATAAGCTTTTGGGGAAACGGGAGTCACTGAATGCACAATGTCCCATTGTTTTCCTTGTTTTTGTAATACTTTTAATTTTTTAACGGCAATCCAATCATATAAGTAAAAATCTAAGGAAGAGAGTAAAAAAGTTGCATGTTCACTGTAAGGAAAAAGCTTATTTGCCCAGCGGTAAAGTGGTCTTGCAAGCCATTCTGTATCAATATAAATAACCTCAGAATTTTCAAAGGGTACACCTATTTGCGACAATACAGCTTGATTTCTTATGTGAGTGACTAAAGTGACAGGACAGCGCTTTGCTAAACGTGCATACCATTGCCAACCTATTTGAGAGACCGCCTTAATGACTGGACTGCATTGATAGGCTGACAGCAAAACATGTGGGGTATGTGGTGTGGTCATTGTTTTTAATGGGTCAACTTACTGTAATGTACGATGACACTTTGTTTCCTGTAAAGTAAACGTTAATATCACATAATAATAACACTGCTAAAATAATTCATAATAACTTAAATGACTTAGTTTGCTCATAAAATAAAATAATACTAACTTATCTAACATAACATCTAACGACAATACTCTAACAATAGCAAGAAATCTACCATAAAATTAATCCTTGTGACAATAACCTAGTGTACCAAAATCAGTTATTGTCAGATCCAATATTGCTTTAGATTAAGTAAATAATGGAGATAATTAAGTGGATATGTATTTAAAAAAATGACAGAAAAAACTAATATAATTCAGTGGTTTTGTAAAATATGTTTTTGGTATGATATAAATTTAAAACATTGACAAGGTTAGTTTTTATGTCCTGGAAAGATAACTTTTCTCAACAAGCTGATATTTATGCGCAATATCGGCCCCATTATCCTCACACATTATTTGATTTTTTAAGTAGCCTTGCATCCCAAAATCAATTAGCTTGGGATTGTGGCACAGGCAATGGTCAAGTGGCTACTCAATTAGCTTCGCACTTTAAAAAGGTTGTAGCAACTGATGCGAGCCAAGCTCAAATTGAACACGCAAGCTTGTTAGAAAATATTGATTACCAGGTAACTACCGCTGAAAATTCAGGATTAGACACACATTCTGTTAATTTAATTACTGTTGCACAGGCAATTCATTGGTTTAATTTTGAACACTTTTATCAAGAAGTTAGACGTGTTGCCTCCAAAGATGGAATTTTAGCAGTATGGGGATATGGTTTATTACGTATTACGCCCCAACTTGACGCAATTATTGATTATCTTTACACAAACATTGTTGGTCAGTATTGGGATCAAGAAAGACGATATTTAGATCATGCTTATCAAACAATTCCTTTTCCTTTTGAACAATTAAAAATACCTAATTTCAAAATGACGTTAGCTTGGAGTTTCCCTCAGTTAATTGGCTATTTGAACACTTGGTCAAGTGTGCAAAAATTTATTGTCCAAAATGATATTAACCCAATTACTCAATTAACAGCAGATTTAGCCAACTGTTGGGGAGAACTTGAATCTCGTAAAGCTATCCATTGGGATATTTTTATGAAAGTTGCCAAAGTAATTTAAGCTCTTTAGGAACGGGAACTAAATAAAATCAGAAATAAAACCTGCCAGGTCTGATTGAAAACTGATGGATGTTATTTAATTCCTATTCCTTAATCCACATTAAATTCTGCTAAAATTAGACTTGTAGTTTTTGAGTAACATACAATTTTATCGTTTATTTAATACTTATTGTTCAGCTATACTTTTATAGATTGATAGAATCACATTTACGTTATAGAAATTAATGTTTACTGATAAAATTTTCTATCTTGACTTTTAATTATAAGTAGTAATCACAAAATATATTGTATACTAATGCCTTAATGGTTGCCTTATCAACAAAATTTAATAGGTTCTTTTAAAAGAAATTAGGAAAATCGTCAGAAGGTTATTTTGTTTAAAAACAGAAAATTAACATTTTTTAAATGGCAAATTCACTTTATGCCTTTAATGTTTATGTAGGAGAGTTACGAATGTTTCCCGAATCCCAAATTCACAGGCGCAATATGTCGCTTGGTTGGCAAAAGAGTCTATTATTATGGCTACTTGTGTTTATTTTACCTTATGTGATTGCCCCTGTTTATGCAGTCACAGTGTCTACCCAAGTATGTAGTTCTTCCGTGCCAATGACCATTCCTGATCAAAACTCAAGTGGTATCACGGGTATTATTAACATTCCTAGCACTGTCAAAATCAAAAATCCAAGTGTCATACTTAGCGCAAATCATGGACATATTGGTGAATTAACCATTAAGCTAAAACATGATAGTACAACGGTCAATTTATTGGATAAGCCTGGTACTAACAGTAGTAGTCTGCAAGGCTGTGCGGGCAAAAATATCACAGATTTGAGATTAAATGATTCAGGGACAGAAAAAACGCAAGGTAGCTGTGGTTTTACTGACCCTGCTTATGATAAAAATTTTGTTTATGAACCAAAAGGCAGCTTAAATAATTTTGATGCCCAGCCTCTGGGAGGAGATTGGATTTTAAGCATCGTAGATGCATTTGATTATAGTAAGGTACCAGGTGCATTGACCAAATGGTGTTTGGAATATGAGACTTATGCTAGCAGTGGGTTAACATTTACCTTTAGCCCAGCTTCCTTAACCTTCAACGGGGAAGTTGCTGTCTACGATAAAGCAATCCAAACCTTTATAATTACGGCCCCTGGTGAAGATATTATTATTTATGATTATAAATTTGAAGATATTTCTCCAACGGATAGTTACAAAAGTTTTACGCTAACTAATCCCTTTGGTAGTGATTTTCCCATGATTATTAAAGCAGGCGAAACCAAAACTTTTTCTGCTAAATGTGAACCAACGCAAGAAGGAACGCTGCAAGCAAATTTGGTCTTGGAAACTAATATTGAAGGTGCCTCCAAAATAAAATATCCATTACAATGTGCTTCTGTTGCTGCAAAATATGATTCCTCGCTGAACAATGGTGCAACGCTTGATTTTGGAAGTATGACCGTTGGGCAAACCACAAGCCCTCAAACATTTACTGTAAGTGAAACTTCAAATAAAGTTGATCTAAAACTAAAGTATTCAATAAGAGGCACTCATCGTAACGATTTTAGTTTGGTGATTAAACCAGACTCTGTAGCGAAAAGTGGTTCTGCAAGCATCGCATTGGTTTGTAAACCTATAGATGTGGGCACAAGAACAGCAGAGTTAGAAATTGTTACCAATGATCCCACTAAAAAAACTCAAGCTTATAAACTAACTTGTGTGGGAGAAGGTGCAGTTTATAAATCTACTCCCGTACCTGGCGAATTTAATTTGGGCGCTGCAATCCCCGGCAACTCTGTTGGGCGCGATTTAAATTTACGCAATGAGGGAAATAAGAATTTAGATATAAAAATTACCGATGTGTCACTTATTGGTGATAGTAGTATTTTCTCTGTTGCAATGAATGTAGATTTAAGTATTGCAGCTAATGGCAATAGTAATATTACTGTTAGTTGCCAACCCAATGCAGAAACCATTTATACTGCCACATTAAAAATATCCCATACAGGCGTTAATCAACCCAACCCTGCTGAATATCCTTTAGTTTGCTCGGGTTCAACTAATGCTGTACCTGTATATGATTCTACGCTAGAAGCTACAAAAGAACTGGATGTGGGAGACGCAATTAGTACCACTAAACCGGCCGCTAAATTTTTTACAATTAAAGAATTGGGCAATGCTGCACTTGAAGTCAGTAATTTTCTCATTACGGGTAAAAATCCAGACAGTTTTTCTATTGTAAGTCCCTCTTTTCCCATTAATATTGCAGATGGTGGTAATCCTATTGATGTTGAAGTCAAATGTGACCCTAAAGAAACGAAGCAGTTAAGGGCAGATTTAGAATTAGTTACTAATGATCCTAATAAACTTAATGTGACTTACCGTTTAAAATGCTATGGCAGACGGCCCATTTATAACTTTATACCGACTGCTGACTACCAAAATGCCACAAACACGCTGAAAATTGGTACGCAAGTCTTTGGTGGCCGCGTTAGCAACGAATTACAAGTTAAAAATACAGGTAATCTTGGCTTAAAACTCACGCTTCCTGCAATACCAATTGATGGTCCACATGCGGGTGATTTCAAAATTATTAATCCAACACCTCCTTCAACACCTGGAAGTAAATTTCTCAATCTTTATAACAGTAAAATTAAAAAAATTACGATTGAATGTGCTCCGACAGGTTTAGGCTCACGGGATGCTACCTTGCATTTACTAACAAACGATCCAGATTTTCCTGTCGTCGATTACAACTTAACGTGTATGAGTGAACGCCCTTTGGGTCCTGGTTATGACTCTGAGCCTGCTCCAGGGAGTGTGATTAAATTTGGCCAACTTTCTGTGGGAGAAACCAAAGTTTTGCCGTTAGTGGTAAAAGAAGTAGGCACAACTGTGCTTAATGTGAGCTTTGCTTCCCCCGCAATTAGTGGTACAAATGCAGACATGTTCACGGTGGAAACCTCTGCATTTACCCGTCCAGCTAACCCCTCTTATCTTTCTGATGGTGAACCCCCACGTACCATCAATGTGACTTGTAAACCTACTAAAGAAGGAGAATTTGAAGCAACGTTGACTTTGAATTCAGACGACATTGTATTTCCTAAGCCCAAATACATTTTACAATGTATCGCAGGTCCTATTATTATTCCACCGGATGATCCCGATGATCCAACACCAATCACACCAGATACGCCTCCTGGTCCAATCCCTCCTGGCAATCTTTACCAAGTGCTAAAAGTGGCGACAACCGGTTCTGGGGAAGGCTTTGTTAAAAGTGCCCCTCCAGGTATTTCTTGCTTTCATCTGGAAAATGGTGAAAAAGACTGTGAAGAAGAATATGAACAAGGCACGACTGTCATGTTAGCGCCCACGTCTCAGCCTGGTTCTATATTTGGTGGTTGGAGTGACAACTGTAGTAGTGGTAGAATCACTTTGGATGAAGATCAAACTTGTACAGCACAATTTGTCCGAAATTCTTATACCTTACAAGTGACTTATGAAGGCAACGGAATTGTGCGTAGCAGTAGCGGTGACCTTAATTGTGGAACGGGTGCATTGATTTGTGATAATCCCTTTCAACCTGGGCAGTTGATTAATTTAAGTCCTCGTCCTTTTGACGGTTGGTACTTTGACCGTTGGGAAGGTAATTGTAGTACCAGTAGTCAAGTACGTATGGAAAGCGACAAAACTTGTCATGCTGTTTTTTCCCTTGAATCTGACCGACCCGACCCACCACCCGTGGTTGAAAATAATGTGATGTTAAGTGTGGAAAAAATAGGTAAAGGGACAATCATGAGTCAAGCAAACTGTGTAACAGACAGTGCAAATTGTGAATTTGTGGTCAATATTAATTGCGGTGACACGTGTCAGGCTGACTATCCGCTTGATTTGAAAGTTACCATCATGGCAACCCCTGCAGAGGGTTATGAATTTAAAGGCTTTACTGGCGACTGCGATATGAATGGTGGTGTTGTTATGCAAGATAATCGACATTGTACTGCAACGTTTATGCCTGCTGAAACTTTGTATACTTTGACTGTAAACAAAACGGGTGAAGGCACTGTGACGAGTCAGGCCATTTGTGAAGCCAATAGTCAAACCTGTGATTTGCCTGCGCATATTAATTGTGGCACAACCTGTCAGGCACAATACCCACCACAAACCTATCTAGGACTTATTCCTCAGCCGGCGGATAATTATCTATTTGAAGGCTTTAGTGGTGACTGTAATTCTGTTGGTCACGTGGTAATGAAAGCAGATCAGCAATGTATGGCCAAATTTGTGCTTGTTGAAATCCCTGACGATAAAGAAACTAAAAGTATCATTGGCTTCGTTAAATCTTCCTATATCGTTAAAGAACAAGCGGGAATAGTGATGATAACAGTCGCGCGTACTGGCAGTGCTCAAGGGGACGTTAAAGCTATTTATGTGACTGAAAGTAGTTCAGCCATTGCTGACCAAGACTTTACTTCACTCAATGGGGTTGTGAGTTGGAAAGAAGGTGAACAAGCCGATAAAACAATCTATGTCAGTATTTCTGACGATAGTTTGCTAGAACCTGATGAATCTTTCCGTTTACAACTGGTTACTTTGGAAGGTAATGCCATTTTCGGTTTGAAAACTACGACCATGACTATCCAAGATAATGATAGTTACCGACCTGATGAACCAGAAGACCCAGCCGAAAAGAACAAATGTTCTGACGACATTAATAACAAAGTAGCCGTCTGTAATGGCGATGGCCGCACTTATCAGGATGTAACCATTAATGAAAAAACCAGCATTTCTAATTTAAAATTAGTTGGCAATAATCAAAATAATGGTTTGCTATCAAATATTCTCATTAAGAAAGATGCAGAACTCAGTGGTGGGTATCTGACAGGCAAAATTGATAATAAAGGCACAGTAAAAGATACTACCTTTGTGGGCCGCGAATTATGTGGTGGCACATTGGCAGGTACGATTGAAAACAATGCGGAAGAAGGCAAGATTTGTGATGTCACCCTGGCTGAAAATGCCAAAATTATGGGAGGGCGCGTCCAAGGTCGCATTGTTGGTAAATCTGCGGACGAGCCTGGTCATCTAAAAAATCTAGTTATTCTTGAGGGCAGTTATCTCGAAAATGTCATTATTGGTAAAGGCGTTAAAATCGCACGAGAAGTGACCTTTGGTCCTGGCGTTTATTCAGAAGAAGGTAAGTTGATGTTACCGCCGGGTGGGCCAAATATTGAAGCCGATGGGACAATTCGTTTAGAACCCAACGTATATATCTCTGAAGATATTGCAAAAGGGATTTATATTGGCGATCCCAATGCCATGCCCATGTTAGAGCATTTAACAATTAAAGCCAGTAGTTACGTTGCTATGGTCATTATTGGCCAAAATGTAGTTAATGAAGGCACTATTGTTGATTTTGAATTTAGAGGTAGGACACTCAAAGGAGGTACCTTGGGAGGCACTATCATCAATTCTGGTGGTGGCACCCTTAGTGATGTCTCCCTGGGGCCAAATACCTACCTTGTCGGTGGACATTTAAAAGGCTGTACCAAAGGCGATGCAGAGGCACCCGCATTAATAGAACATGTTCGAGTCGTTGCTAATAGTTGTTTGGACAATGTTATTTTGGGTGATGGGGTTTATTTGGCTGAAGGTATTGAACTAGGAGGCAATGTCAAGCGTTTGTTTGAAAAACCTGAAGAAAACACTGATCCTGAGGAAGGTGCCACAGCACTTAAAATTTATCCACCTGAGTGGAAAATCGTCATCAGTCCTGCTGAATTTAAAGGCCAAGTACAAGTGTGTGGCAAAGTGCGCAATCGTCATGCCATGCTGTCCCGCCGTGAAGCAAAAACAGTCGGTATTTCCAGTTCTTTGAAAATTGAATTGCTCCATGTAGGCAAAGCCGCAGAATTACTGGTTGTAGCCAAACATCAGCTCAATGCTTACGAAAGCCATTACTATATGCGCGTTGGTCAACATGAGTGGCGTCATTGGGATGAAAAAACAACCAGCTTATTACCTGCTGGAGATTTAGGCACGTTAAGTCATAGAACGATGGATATCCCAATTTTTAGTGGAAATTTACAAGATATTCGGGGTGAATTAACGATTTATCTGGGCTACCGCTTAAAAGAGGATGGAACAATTGTTTTTAACGGACTAAGCACAATTCATTTTTACGTCGACGCAACACCTGAGCATTGTTTGGTCTATGTTGTCAATGATGCGGGTTTGAATGACACTCAATTTTTAATTATTGATTTAAGCAAAGGTTTGCACGGCGATATAAAGACGCTTGGCGGACTTTATAAGGGACGTGACATTGAAGGTATGGCCTTGCATCCTCATAATTCCAACGTAATTTATGCCTCTTCTGGCAATGAATCCAAAGTTGGTTTAAAACGAATGAATGGTCATATTTACCAAGTCGATAGAACCACAGGTGAACTAACCTCACTCAGTTCAACTGGCTATGACCAAGTAACTAACCTCGCAGTTCATCCAATTGAAGAAACCTTGTGGGCTTGGGCTAAAAATAGCAAACCTAAATGGATGGGACTGATAGAAATCAATCCTGCAAATGGCAAAACCCAAGCAATTCATCAAGTTGAATATCAAGACAAATATGACATGGGTGGATTAACCTGGGATCATGATGGCTATGTGCTGTATGCTTCAAGCAAAGACACCATTTGGCAAGTTTATGAAACGGGTAATCCTATGAATGAACCACAAGCTGTATGTCAAAATGTGACTGATGACATTAATACATTTTGTCGGAGTGCATCGCAGAAAGCACAACAAGATTCTTGTGAAAGTTTGCCACAAGATAAGCGGGCCGAAATTGAAGGTTTAGATATTCAACCTAATGGACTACTGTTATTGGGCATTGACTATCAAAAAGCCATCACTTCGACTATTGTTGCTTACGATGTACAAACTTGCCAAGTTACTAATATTCGTTCTTTTTCCAATCATGTTTACAATGATTTGGAATCCATTGTTTGGCCAAGCAAAGAATGTAACGACCAATCATGGTTAGGTCAAGAGAAAAGTGCCTGTCCTACAGATTAACATTAGTTAAAAACTAACGTTACGCACCTACAATAGAAAATTAAAGTGACTGATTTTTGGTAGGTCTGCGTAACATGAGTTAATCAGACGGTCTTGTTTTTGGTGGTTTTCACTGCGCTCTACCCGGATATAATTAAAAGTGCGGAGATTTAGTGAAGATTTTTTCTTGTTACCAAGTTCCAGCCTGATAATGCTTGCCAGCAAATCCCTGCTTAAGAGTGAGGAATATTGTCAGGTTATACTCCACTAAGGAATGGGAATTAAATAACTTCCACAAGTTTTCAATCAGACCTGGCAGGTTTTGAAAACCTACCAGGTCTTGTTTCTGATTTTGTTTAGTTCCCGCTCCTAACTTGATTACTTGGCTCTTGTTTAAGAAGGGTAATTATTTCTTGTAGTTGTGAAATTTGCTGCTTTAGATTTTCATTTTCTTTATCACGTTCTTGCAATAATAATTGTGTTTTTTCTAATTCATTTTTAAATACTAATTTTTCCATTTCATTTGAAGGAATACTCATATGGTAGCTGTTATAACCGTGATTATCTTTCTGAGTAATATTAAAAATGATTTTTTCATTCCAGCCTAACAAATCAGGCAAAGCAATTTCAAATGCTTCAGAAATTTGTGCTAAACGGGTAATAGGAATATCAACTTCTCCCCGTTCAATGCCTCCATAACCTGCTACTGATATATCTAATTTATCTGCTAGTTGCTGACGTGACCAACCTTTTATAGCGCGTAACTGCCTAATTTTTATACCCACTTGCTTTTTAAATTCAGTTTCATCCATTTTGCACTCTATCCAATATACAAAAAAACACTCTAATTATACAAAATAGTAGTGACACTTGTAGCAATCAATAAGCTTATTCTATTATAGTGATTTTTTGAATATTACCTTTCTAACATTTGAAGAAATATTGTAGCATTTAATGCTTAAAAACATTTGTTTTGCACATTTTTTTAGATTTGAAGGATATTTTACAAACCTCTAACTTTGAGAAATCTACGATGAAGTTATATGTTCAAATTTTTGGAGCGATATTCGCTGCCTTGTATTTAATACCTGTTTATAGTGATTCCCTACCCCAGATTGATGATGTTTACTTTATTTCCCCCAACTCCTCAGACAACAGTCAGTTTGGCAATGAGAGTTCTGCGAAATTTTACGGTGGTATTTCAGTAGATGGTGGAAGTATTCTGCTGGATAACCAGAATGTCAAACAAGGTCAGACCATTGCGGTTAATGGAAAAATCATTCCAGCCCCTGAGCATGGTGGTCAAGAAGCAGAAATTGTTGTTGTAGGACTTTATCTCAGTGACAACGAGATTGCTGAAGCCACAGAAGTCGACAATTGTGATGTTACCAAAGGCAGTTGGTACATGAACACTCGTTATGTTGCAAACCCCCAGGATAATCAATACTGTAATTGGATTAGCCAATCTGCAAATGGGGGAATACTTCAACCTGGCGCGATTTGTAATAACCGTCCTACATTGCGGCGTAGTACTCCAGAAAGTTATTGGAATGCGTGGAATGGTAAGTTAGACCCCAATAATTTACGTTCTTTGTACACAGTGCAGTTACCCTCTGATCAAACAGCAGTGGAGTTTACCGTAGACAGTGGCAAGGTATTGTATCAGGATGCAGTGACTTATACCGGACAAGTGTGCATTCATTTTGGTTATCGGTTGGTGAAAGATGGCACATTAGTTTTTAATGGGAAACCGGTGACATATCGGGTTAATTCTGTGCCATCTAGTGAAACAACACCTTCTCAGAAAAAAGTTATTGCAGAATACAATGAAGCAGTCATCCCTGAAGGATTTACGAAAATGTCATTGCAAGATGCTATTTTGCGAGATGAGGCATTTTCTTACTTGGAAACAGCAGAATCTGCAAGTCCAGAGGAAAAAGAGTTAACTCTTAGTAAAATTAATGGACTAAGAGATATTTCTTGCACTGAATTTAGCTGTATTTTTACCCTTCCAGATGGACATGAATCGTCTTATATTTACCCTGTTGTTGAAACTAATCCTAATGTCTTAGATTTTTTATCTCAAGTCTCAATAACAACAAAAACTCGTAAAACTAGAAAAATAACTCATGGGAATACTACAGATATTGGCGTAGAACCAATAAATAAGAAAGTGTTAATTTTAGAGTCTACTACTCCAACGTTTAGTGATGAAGTCAATGCTGGAATACAATATCAGTTTGAACTAATTAGCAATTTATTACAGGAATTTGATTATACTGTAGATTGGTATAGAGGCGCTGATGCAACTCGTCCAAAGTTTGAGCTTGCAAAATCCCCTGAGTATGACCTTGTGTTAATTTCTGCTCATGGCTCACACGATGGTAGTATACAAACAGCCACTACGTGTAAGTATTGTGATGATGAAAATCAATTTAATATTAGACATTACAGAAGTGCCGGAACTCATGGACCAGAAGGTGATGCACTATATTACTTTAATATAAAGCCTGTGTGGTGGCAAGGTGCTAATTTAGATAAGAAACTCCTAATTTTTTCAGTTTGCGAGGTATTTTCTGAAAAAAGTACTCTACCTAATATACTCCTTAATACAGGTGCGTCCGCCTTAGGATTTGAAAGTTTATCTTATGCTGTTCTTACTGACCACTATATACTTCATTTTATTGCTAAAGCTTTGAGTGCTCAAGTAAATCCCAAGAGCATTGATATATTTGAATCAAATTATTTACCTATATTTAGTGCATATAGTCTTTCTAAGACATTGTTTATTAATTTTTTGAATGAAGACCGCCTTGGCCTTACTAGCCAAAAGCGTGACTTATTAGAGTCTCACATTGTAGGTCATTCTTATATTTTAGGAAACAGGAATCTCTATCTTTCATTACCTTCAATTGACATCCCAATTTTAAGTATAACTGGTGGAGATAGCCAACTCACTTTATCTTGGACTGAAGTAACCGATGCTGAATACACACTCTATCTTGACAAAAGTGACAGAACAGAGGTTATTTACACAGGTAATGCTACAAACTATGTCCATACTGGTTTAACCAATGGAACTAACTACACTTACCGGATTAAAGCAACGGTTAATGAAGTAGATAGCGAATTATCAGCTCCAGTTTCCGCTACGCCAGTTGCATTATTAACTAAACCCACACTTGAAGCTGTGGCTGAGATTGAACAAATTAAACTCTCTTGGAATAATGTTGAAAATGCCGCTTCATACAATATTTACAGAATCCCCGCTTTTGGAAGCCCTGTAAATGTGACAACGTTGACTTACAACGACACAAACTTATCTTCATCACAATCTTATTGTTACCAAATAAGTGCAGTTGCAAACGGCAACGAAAGTGAACGCTCCGAACAACGCTGCGTAACACCTTTGACAGCACCCAAACCACCTGAAAATACTACTCCTGCACCTGAAGAGGAGGAGGCTTACATTACATTTTCAGAGGGCTCTTGCAAGTTTAAGTTTGGCAACCAAGACTATGAAAAAATATATCCTAACATGGCAACTGAAGACAACCCATTGAAAGTCCAAGAATATTGTCTTAACATCCTGGGAGTAGTTAATACATCTGATTACAGTGGTTCAGAATGTCGTTGGAGTTTACAAACTTACGATAGCCAACAGAATAAATACACCAATACACTGTATTATGGTGGTGATAAAGAGTTCACAGACGAATGCAGCACAAGTGGATTTATGTGGTTTAGTAAAACAGATGGTGATTCTGAAATTGGCCATGATAACAGTTTTGAGCCTGGTTTTTACGAATTAACTTTAACTCATAATGCAAGTTTAGAAGACCCTGATGTAACCCAAGAGAATAGTTTTTTTTGGATAGATGATATTGATTATGGCTGGCGTCACTTTACATGGTATTTTGAAGTTGTGAAGTAAACTTACCTAGCTCCCAAATTTCTCTCGTTCCCAAGCTCTGTTTCCCGATTCGCAAACTTCGCGGGTGCAGGTTTGTAACCTGCACCCGAACGTTTTCAGACTCCGAAATTCATCAAAACATTCGGGCCAAGGTTACAAACCTTGACCCGCAAGTACTTTATCAAGGTAGAATTGACGGGCACAGTAGGGTGCGTCTTACGCACCGAAAAACGCCTGGTGCGTGAGACGCACCCTACGAAATAATCTTGGCAGAGTACTAGACCCTATTCCCTTTCAACCAAGGAGGGGAAATTAGCTTAAGGTAATCCGAAGAAAAAATCTTGATGGCAATATTGCTCAATATTTACCTGTTAATCCACTGTTATAACCGTCTTTCTAAATGAGCAACATAGTTAACGGGCGTGTGATCTGCCAAAAATTCAGCGGGATCATACCAATGACGAAAATTAGTGGGCTCAGATAAATTTGGATCTGTTTGTTTACGATCAAATTTAATTAATTCATCTGATGGATTAAATAAAAATTGGTTGTTACTCGCAATATAAATAAGTTTACCCTTATGCGAAAAGTTAAAAAATCTAGCAGGTACGGTGGTAAATATGTCACAATGATTAACCACGCGATAATGAGGGAAGCCTTGAAGCGTTTCAGTAAATGCTTGGTTACCAACCCGAGGACAACCAAAAGTATATAAAGCATAAGGTGGACGCCGTGATGCAGCAAGTACTGTCATGGCACCACCTAAACTGTGACCTGTGTAATAAATCGGGACTTGTAAAGTTTCTAAATAACTGTCAACAGCTTGCCAAACAGCTTCAAAAGATTGCTTAAATCCTGCATGCACTGTCCCACCCATCTTCCAGGTAGCGGGCCAAGTATTTAAGTTTAATAACCAATTATATGCATCGTGAGTGCCACGAAATACAAGTACCGCAAATTGTTCATTTTTAGGCGCAAAAACAGCACATTGCGTACTTTTATGATTAAAAAAGCGTAATTCTTGAAAATTAACTTGTTGTAATACAGATTGGCGCGTTAAACCATCCGCATTTTTCCCCAATTCATCTTGTTCCTGGCGATAAATTAAACGGGAAAATTCAGCTAACCACCAAGCGTTGATTTTGTTATAACTTTTGTCCTCTAAATGCATATCAGGTAATGTTTCTAAATTAAAGTAAGTTTTAGCTCTACCAGGTTTAGAAAGTGCAATCCAACTATTATCAAATAAAGTGGCCATTATTCTATTCGCATTAAAATTCTTAAATGGTTTAATACACTACGTGCCAGTGAAGGTAAATGATAACCGCCTTCCAAAGTAGACACTACCCGACCTTCTGCATATTTATCTGCGATGAGCAAAATTTCTCGCGTTATCCAACTGTAATCTTTATCCGTTAAATTTAGCATAGACATATGATCTTCTTGGTGGGCATCAAAACCGGCTGAGAAAAATATTAATTCGGGTTTGAACTTATGCAATGCGGGTAACCAAACTGATAAGATAGTTTCACGATATTTATCGCCACTTGTACCTGCAGACAGTGGCGTATTGATAATATGTTCATTACCACTACTTGCACCTGAAAAAGGATAAAAGGGATGCTGGAAAGTGGAGCATAGCATCACACGAGGTTCATGAGTAAACATAGTCTCAGTCCCATTTCCATGATGGACATCAAAATCAATAATGGCAATTCGTTTAATACCATATTCCGCGATTGCATGTGCAGCGCCTACTGCGACATTATTAAAAAAACAAAACCCCATTGCTTGACTAGGTAATGCATGATGTCCTGGTGGGCGTACATTGCAATAAGCTTGACGAATTTTCCCTTTTAACACTAAATCCGTCGCTAAAATTAACGCACCTGCTGATCGCAAAGCAGCTTTTGGCGTTTGAGGTGTAATCATAGTGTCTGGGTCAAGATAAGCTGACTTATTTTTGTGTTCAAATGACAACACTTCTTCAATATATTTTGAGTCATGTACGCGTTCAAGTTGTCTGACCGTTGCAAGTGGCGCCTGATGGTGCTGTAGTAAATCAAATATACCAGAAGCAATGAGTTGATCTTCAATGGCATTCAAACGATTAGGTTTTTCAGGATGGCCTTCACCCATTTGATGCAGTAAGCAGTCAGGGTGAGAAATGTAAGCAATTGTCATTTTGATTCTTCACTTTTAACTAGTTTCTCTTTCACGCATTGTGTGGAATGCGGATAAAGACTTACAGCGTCTTAATGTGACCAGGATGTTGGTGTGTCACTGCCGTGCTGTCAAGTTAATTTCTGCCATCTCTTCCTTAGTAAAGAAAACGAAGGGGTCGGAAACTGCTTAACTTAATGACAGTAGCGCTAGTGCATAGTTACGAGATAAACTACCAATCTTTCAAATTATAACAGTCGTTCAGGCAAAAAATAAGCCCCCATTTGTGTAAGGAAGGGGTCCCTATTCTTCGTGCAAATAATAAACCGTTGTACACCACTTGAAGTTACTAATTGGTTTGGATATTTAAGAACTGCTTGTTCATCACAAAATGCCGAATGACTGTAAAGCCAAAACAGCTTTTATTGTCTTCGAATTTGATTTGCCTACGCCCTGAATAATTGTTTCCAGTATTTTGCAGAAATTTCACGGTGTTCGTGGAATATCTCTGTTCCTTGGAACAATTCAATTTTTCAGCGAAAACGTCATTGATTGCCCCGACCCATCCAGTCTCCATTGAGCAGATTACACATTTTGGGATTTTGATTTTCGTTGTGTCAATCAGGATGAAGGAGAATGTTGACAGGTTGTGCCTGTGCTTTTAGCCAATGTGAGACTTATGTGTATGATTTTTGATAAATTTACACACATTGCTCATCAAAACTTGATGTTTATAGTGATCGTTAACTCTTACAATACTAAGTAGTAAACGAAATGATAGACTGTAAATATCAACATAAATTTTGAGTTTATTTACGATATTTTGAGGTTTTAGCTAAATTAGTTTTGAATATTTTATTTTTCCTAAACAGCAAACCTGTTGGAAGTACTATAGTCACCGCCCCTCAAAAATCGGTTTCTGGAGCAGCAATAAGCTGAAAATTCTCGGCCAATAATGAGCGAAGTAATACCACATGCTCACAGGCT
>JADGDF010000301.1 GCA_016745055.1 Thiotrichaceae bacterium
GTTTTGGAGTATGGTACAGCTTTTTGTTCACAATACTATCAGTAGTCACTTCTTCGTTTGTCGTCATTTGGGACATGATTTTTTTCCATTAAATATTAATTTGTGGATAAAATAACTTTACTTTTGACCTTTTTTGGGAGTCGTTTGATGAAAAAGCCAATATGCCAATTGTAAGGCCGAAGTAGTCTCATTATAGCTGATAGGGCTAAGTTTTGCGAGGGCTTGCCATTTTTGTAATAGAGGTTCTCTACTGACATAAGGAGCCAAAGCTGGTGTGGTTACCAATTTTTCCATCCAAGGTTGGAGTCCTCGCTGTTGCATTAAATTATAATGAGCAAAACCTCGCAATGGAGTTTTGGGTCTCAGTCGCACCGAATTTGGTAACATACCTTGCATAGCTTCCCGTAGCAGAAATTTACTTTCAAACCAAGGTACTGTGGGCACCGACTGTAAGTATGAAACTAAGCGCAAATCAAAAAACGGAAAGCGCGTTTTAACCGGAAAACCAGTGAAGCCCGGATCGGACCAAGCAAATATATTAGACCATAGAGGCTCAAACGTCATGCCGTAACGCGCTGCCTGCGGTTTTGCCGTCAATGCTTCTTGTAATCGCGCTTCCAGTTGCATTCGTTCTACAAAATCTGGATTGAACCAATCTGGAAAATTAATCTTTGGTTGTCCCACTTTAAGCCAGTGGCGTAACTGGGTATACAATCCTATGCGCGGTAAACGACGAGCTTGAATATAACCTAAAATGTCTCGCATAAAATATTGCAATTGGCCCGTTTTGAGCAAATCAGGCCAGTAAGATGACGAGGGATAAAATGCAGGATCGCCCCCAAATCCGGCCAATAGCACTCCGCTATACCCCGCTATGCGCCGCATAATCTCTACTTCAGCTATTTGATTCGGAATCAGGAGCGGTTCGGGATAATGGTATTCTGGTTCTAAAGGTGCCTGTTTAATATAATCTTCTGCCACGAGGTACTCAATGGGAAAACCAGATTTTTCAGCTACTTGGGTTGCATAATCTCCTTCATCATCCTCAAGCAATTGTTTATAGATAATCGTGTAAGCTCGAAAATCAACCGATGAACCGGCAGCCTTCATTAACCGATACGCAGTTGCAGCGATACTTGTGGAGTCCAGGCCCCCACTTAAATGGGTGCCGGCACGATCAGTTTGCAATCGATCTGCAACTGCCCGCTCAAACAAAGCCTGAAATTGTTCGACATATTCTTCTGGACGCTTGTAGCGCAGATACTCGACACGTTCAGGTAATTGCCAATAACGCTGAATGCGTACTTTACCCGCTGAAAAAATCAGTGTATGGGCAGGAGGCAATTTTTGAATATTCGCAAAAGTAGTCGTCGCAGGCTCTCTATTCATGCCAAAGAGCAAAAAATCACCGATAGCTTGTTCGTTCAAACGATCTGAAACTTGCGGGTGCAGATGCAAACAATTAAGGTGATTGCTGAAAATCAGGCCATTTTCGAGTTCGGTATAGTAAAAAGGCACAATGCCAAAGTGATCACGGGCACAAAATAAACGTTGCTGGAGGCTATCCCAAATAGCAAAGGCAAAATCCCCACTCAGTCGTTCTAAACAAGCCTCTTTCCAAACATGATAGGCATGTAAAACCAGAACAACATCAGGAATATTATTTTCTAGTCGACATCCAGAGGCCCGCAACTGAACAATCAACTCGTCGCGCCGGTCTAAACGAATATCCCCAGTAATCCAAACTTTTCCATCTAAGCTATGAGGTTGCTGTTCTGGCTCCCACGTCGTTTGCAATAAGCTGTGACCAAAACCGATATGACCATCACTCCATGTATCCTGAGCATCAGGGCCTTGAGGTGCCATCAAATCAGTCATTTGCTGTAGTATGGTTGGGTCAATAGGTTGACCGTCGCCGTTAAGAATACCAATAAATCCGCTCATATATTAAGTACAACGAATTAGGAAGTTGATGGCTGTTTCGGGAATGGAGTGAAGCGTATTTCCCGAAACCTAAGTGATATAGAAGTTTCGGAAAATCGTACCTCATTCCCGAAACAACATCTTAAAGTAGGGTGGGTAGAACGTAGTGAAACCCCATAGGCATCAATTTAAGCACTCCAATTGGCCATTTGGTCAACAGTGTTGAGTTTCTTCCTGCGTTTATTGTTCGAGCAACCATAGGAAAATCG
>JADGDF010000302.1 GCA_016745055.1 Thiotrichaceae bacterium
AGCAACAAGCTTTCCTTCAGGATAGGTGCGCAAAATTAAACGTGCATCTAAATTAGTTTGAATGCCTTTTGTTTGTAATCCTTGGCCTAGTCCTCGCAAAACAACATGTGCAGGTCCATCTCTAATTGAAAATCCGCCATAGATATAGTCTTCCGCTTGTTTGCCAACATGGCTGGTGGTTACTAAACTTTTGAGTAAATTGCCTCGTGATAAATCTAAATCATAAATGGCTAGTAAACCAATGCCTGGTGGACTATTCGGCGCTGGGAAAACTTCAACGGTATAAGTGCCTGGTTCAAGGTTAAAGATATTGCCAATCCCCTTTATTTTTTGACCATTTTCATTACGTACTACCCTCATTGGGTTAAAGGGTTTATCTTGTCCTTTGGGTATCCCCATGACCTCAATGAATACTGGTTTAGGTTGAGAGTCTTCAATAATAAACTTAGCTTTAGGGGAAATTGTGCTGTGGCTTGCATAAAACCGTGTACTGAAACCAATAAAATGGCCTGAGGGGCGTCGAACATTAGATTCAAGAGTGTCTACTACTGCGTATCTGATGCCAGAACCAATGTAGGTATCTTGTTGCGTTGAATCCTCTTTAGTTTTTCTAATCTTTGTTAATTTAAGATTAGCAGGAATATTGGTATCAGGTATGCCATCAACGTCCCAATCAAATCTAAACTGTTTTTCATTTCTTATTGCGTAGATAGCGGCATTTAAGCTTTTTCCAGAGGCAATGCTTTGCCAAAAGAAATGTAATGACTCAAGACTACTAAGACCAAGGACTGTCCTATTTACATTGAAATTATCAAAACTAGGTGATAGTATTTTCAGGAATTTATTGGGATCATGACTATCAAAGTGCTTATCATAATAGACAATGAATACAGGAAGACCTTTCCATCGTAACTCATTTAAAATAGGGGTAATATTGCAATGAGTTAGAAATTTACTGGATAAATAAATCGTTAAAAATCCGATGTATTCACTTTCCGAAACACTGGTTTTCAAACTACTTTCAATATTTGCACAGGTTGCTTTTTTAGGTTCAATTTTGTCACATTGTAGAATGTTGCAAATAGGTGCATTAGACAAATATTCAATATCATTCAAGGTATAACCTTGATAGAACAACGCAGAGTAGATTTTTTCAACTTCTAATTCTCTCTGGTCTTCAATAATAATGGCTTTGTATTTTTGATCACCGACAATTTCAACCGTTTCACTTTTCGATACGATGTGATTTCCTTGCTGGGCATAGACTTTGACGGTATATTTTGTCCCAGTACCTTGAATATGCTCATGTTTAAGGATTTTGATATTATCAAAACTGTAATTGCCTTTGTAAAGATTTCCTTTATGCGCGTCCTCTAATTCTAAGCTAGGATAACCAAGAATGGGTTTTGAGTTTGTGATGTCCGCACCAATGATATTTGAAATTTTGGGTGGGATAATTTCTGCCCGTACTTTTACTGGAAGAGAACTTTCTTGGGTAATTTTGGCCTCAATATGTAGTTTTTTGCTAATGTCAGAGAAATTATTACTTAAATCAACTCTTGCAGGAGAAAGATTAATTTCTTCAATTTTTAATGTATTCTCAGGAGATTGTCTTGGAAGACCAATTTCCCAATCTTGGCTCTCAAAATGAGTTTTAATTTTGGGTGTTTGTTCACTGAGATTCGATGTTGCGCTTTTAAATGCTTGTTTGACAGTATTTCCATTAAAAATATTTGCCCAAAATAAATTGGAAAAGGAAACACCATGTTGTGAAAATGTGGCTTTCTCATTTGAACTGCTTGTTATTACATATTCAATATTTTCGTGTTCATTTATCAGCCCTTCAAACGTGCCTGAGTAGCAGGCGTCATAAATAAACTGAATTTTGTGCCCTGCATTACCCAGTGTTTTTAAGGTATTTGCAACCGTTGAGTAACTGAGGTTTGTCATAGTAGAACTATTTGGCTCTAAAACTATTTCCTGTTCAATACCATGAGAAATAATATAAATTAATATAGAGTTCTCACTGTCTTTCATAGCCCACTGAGTGACTGCATATTCAAGATTATCCAAAGTGAGATTGGCATTAATATCATCAGCTAATCCATTACCATCAATATCAATATTGTGTTTATCGTCATCTTCTCTAGGTGCAATATAGTAAATATCTTCTTTGCGAAAACCTTT
>JADGDF010000163.1 GCA_016745055.1 Thiotrichaceae bacterium
CTCAGATTGTACTTGTCTTTGGTGGCAAATACTTTTTCGCGAAATTTAAGTGGGTTAGTCATGTATATATTATGACATATTATTACACATCAGCTATAAGATGGTTAAGTGCCAAAGAAATAACTCTCAAACGGGTTAAATTTCCCAATGACTCTGGAATAGTCCCTTGGATTCGACTCCAATTTAAAACAAGATATTCCAAAAAAATCAAATTTCCCAATGAGTCCTGAATATAACCTTTGATATTGTTTATTGGCATAAACAGCTTAGTAACATGTCCATCATTACACGCTATACCATACTAACTGCAAGGAGTATTTGTTTTATTCCAACCAGTATTATCTCTCCAATTTAATCCACCCATACTGTTATATAAATCAAGCAACGCAAGACATTCTTCCTCACTGATTTGTATCTGAACTGCGCAATCAGTGGTTGGTTGTGGACAAGGAGTTTGTGTTTCTGCCCAATTTGGCTCTTTTTTATCAAGCCAGGCAATAAGCTCAGGATCAGACGTTGTTAGATGATTATTGCTTAAGGAAAATTTATCCTGGGTTTCACCAAGAAAAGCTTGATAGGGGGAAGTTATACCTATCAAAGATCGTGGGATATCTCCACATAATTCGTTATAAAATCAATTAAATCTAAATTGCCTAATGACTCTGGAATAGAGGCACTGAGTTGGTTATCATTCAAGTGGAGAGTCTTCAATTTACTCAAATTGCCTAATGATTCAGGAATAGACCCATTGAGTTGGTTATTATCCAAGTAGAAATAATATACATTACTCAAACTGCCTAATGATTCAGGAATAGGTCCACTTAGCTGGTTATTACTTAAATAAAGTTCTTTTAAGTTGCTCAAATTACCTAATGACTCAGGGATTAAGCCACTTAAGTTGTTCAACTCCAGTGCAAACTTTTGTAATTTACTTAAATTTCCCAATGACTTTGGGGATAGACTTACTGAGTTCGTTGTCACCTAGATGAAACCATATCAAGTTGCTTAAATTACCTAACGATTCAGGAAGATAACCACTTAACTGGTTGTGACTCAGAAGAAGTACTTCCAAATTACTCAAATTGCCTAGTGATTTAGGGATAGAGCCACTGAACTGATTCCCCATTAGGTAGAGGTACTCCAATTCGCTTAAATTCCCTAACGAGTTAGGAAGAGAACCTGTCAAATTTTTATCTATTAGGTAGAGGCTAGTCACATGCCCACCACTACATGAAACACCGTACCAACTACAAGGTTCTGTTGTATTCCAACATGAATGAGGCCACAAACAGCTTGTCCTTACGTAATTCAAATCATTCTTCCAATTATATCCATTCGTACTACTATAAAAGTCAAGCAAAGCTTCACACTCTATTTGTGGAATTTGAGTGACTTGAGTGCAATCAGTTTTTGCATGAGCTAAAGAGACTTGAATAAAAGCTAGAACAACGATGAATACCTTATTTTTCATAACTGACTTTCCTTCTTAAAGTATCAAGTTATACTGACAAAATTATCTAATATAAGTATTAAACTACAATTCGTTATAAAGCAATAAAATTTGTCCTAATTATATTATTTAACTTATAGTTCTCAATGATTAGCTATTTTTGGTCAGCATAATCAAAAAGGCCGAAAGTTGATCTCTATATTTCATTGGTTTATATTACACTTTAAGTAAACCGTTAATTGTTGAAGGTGAACACTATGTTTTTAAGATTAGTTTGGATTTTAGGGCTGTTTTCTTTCTTTATGTCCAGTTATGCAACCGCTGAAATTAAATGTTGGACAAATGAGGATGGTATCCGCGAATGTGGGTCTTATATCCCGCCAAGGTATTCTCAGAAAGGCCATAAGGTATTTAATGAACAAGGTTTAGCCGTTAAAAAAGTACAACGTGCTAAAACGTCAGAAGAAATTGCTGAAGAACAACATCAGGGTAATATACAGCAAGAAAAAGAGCTTAAACGTAAGCAACAAGAAGAACAAGATCGTGCAATACTTCACCAATTTAGTAGTGAAGAAGATATTCTGTTTAATTGTGATAATATCATTAAAACTATCGATGCTACAATTAGAAATACAAACAATCACATCTCACGTTTAACCAAGAATTTGGATGATCTGAAAGAAAACTTGTATAAAGTGCAAGAAAATAAGAATAAAGCACTTTCTAACAAAGAACAGAAAGAAGCAATTAAACGAGCAGAAAAAAATATTACTTCAATTGAAGACCGTATTGGAAAGCGGGAACAATATTTAAGTAATAAAAAAACGCAACGACAATCTGAAATAGATAAATATCAGACAAATATTGGTCAGTTTCGGGAAGTTAAATTGGGCCTAACGCGATTAAGAGTCACAGCGGAATACGCTAAATATGGTTTGGGTAAAAAGGGCGATAAGAATTACCAAAAACGGGTAGAGAAAAGAAAGGCGCATAATCAAGAGCAATTGCGTAAATTGCAAGCCAGAGTTGAAGAATTGAAGCGGCAAGATAAATATAAACTGAAAAAAGCTAAAAATGGTACAGAAGAATGCCAAACAAGGCTTTATGGTTATCTCATTGAAAAAACACCGCAGTGGGAATCTGAGATAAAAGGTCTGTTGACATTTGGAAATGGAAAATAACGAGTCAGGCAATCAGAAATATATTCTTCACATGTCTCAAAATCAGAGCTTCTATTTTGTTGCATGGCAAAATAAAAACTTATAAAAAGCACTGCCGACATGACTAGTCTTAAGTATATCTTGTTAGGAATATAATGTTTATCTTATACGCTTTTGCTGAAAAAAGTGTTTAATTTTATGGCTACACGTTTCAGCAAGCACTCCGCCCACACAATTGACTTCATGATTGTGTCGGGTGTCTCTGAGTATGTCAAAGCGGCTGCCTGCTGCGCCTATTTTAGCATCATAAGCTCCAAACACAATTCGCTCAATGCGAGACTGAATAATTGCACCAGCACACATTACACAAGGTTCTAACGTTACATAAAGTGTGGTATTGATTAAGCGGTAGTTTTGCAGGTGTTGACCTGCTTGACGCAAAGCAATGATTTCAGCATGAGCAGTGGGATCATGCAAGGTGATGGATTGATTCCAACCTTCTGCGATACAACATTCGTTTTTAACCAGAACTGCGCCAATTGGAATTTCGCCTTGTGTTTCAGCATATTGTGCTAATTGCAAAGCATGTTGCATCCATTTTTCGTCTTTTAATATACTCAAAAGAGTTGTTGCTCTTTTTTAATAATAGCAATGAAAACGGTATTTAGTTTGAGGAAACAAATTAACCAATTGTGCTTAACAGGTAAAAGCCTACTGATAGTAGTGTAGTAGCAACAGGTGCTGCAGCTGTTAAACCATCAATTCTATCTAAAATCCCTCCATGTCCGGGTAAAATATTTCCACTGTCTTTAAGCCCAATATGACGTTTAAATAAACTTTCTGTTAAATCTCCTATAATTGAAGCTATCACGACAATGAAGCAACTAATTACAAAGTAAATAAGGAACGCTACTTCAGTACCACCAATTTTACCACTAGACATAAATAAAGGAAGTCCTATTGTTAATAAAGCAGTAACAAATAAAGAACCAATAACACCTTCCCAAGTTTTACCTGGACTCACTTTATCCGCAAGTTTTCTTTTTCCCCATAATTTACCAACGAAATAAGCACTGCTATCTGCAACCCAAATTAATACTAAAAAAGAAAGTAATACTTCTCCTCCAAGTAAATGGAAATATACTAAAGCAGCCCAGGCAGGAATTAAAATAAAGCCACCTATAATACCTTTAATCCATGCAGATTTTGGTAGCGGGTCATGACCAGCCTGAGTTTGAATAATCCAATAAACAGGAATTAGCCAGGCAAGACTAGTTATAGCGAAAAATATGAGAGCATAATTGTCAAAAACAGGATATTCATAAAAATCATAAAAAATTATTTTGCTAATAATAACTAAAATAAGTGCAATCACACTTGTGTAAATTGTTTTAGCCAACATAGTTTGCCAACCACTGATACCTGCCCATTCCCAAGCACCTAAAACAATAATGATGCCTGTAATCAGAGCAATCCAAGGAGTTGATAGATATAAAATTCCAAAAACAACTAACGGAATCAATACTAAAGCGGTGAGAATACGATGTAGTAACATTAGCTTGTTTTTTCCTCTACTTGATCACCTGTGCGTCCAAAACGACGTTGCCTTTTGGTAAGGAAGGGACAAATGTTTTTTAGAAAACGCTTCGCTTTTATCCACTCTGTCAATCTTTTCCCTTAAAATCTTTATAGTTACTAAATTTACTTTTTTAGTCAAATAAATCGGGTATTTTTTTGTCCACCCGACATTGTTTTGCTGTGTATCGCATCAACATTGTAAATGGAGAGTTACGGCTAACATAATTTTTTATATCCCTGAGGGTTTCCTGTAAAGCTAAATCATCCCCATCTCTCTCTGCATTATCCAGGTTTCTACAAGCCTCCATTAAAAGTGACCAACGCTTATGAATAGTTTCTCGTAGACTTTTAGCTCTATAATTAGACATTCCTTGCTCACGATTATGCAAATTTTCTAATAATTTAACGGTATTATTTATTTTTTCATTATTTAAATCAGTTGATAAAAAAACAGGTATATAGCTGTCTTTTTCTGGATTATATCCATATTTATAAATGATTAATTTTTCAACATTATCACAGCAAGGATCTAAAATTTCTTTCGCGTCCTTATGCTTAAAACTATTACAGCTTTTACAGCATAAATATAAGTTGTTCCACTCAGTGTCTAACTTAGGATTTTTTGATGTTGGTTTAAAGTGGTCAATTTCAAATATACCAACACAGGGTTGTTTCTCTTCGCATAGGTAACATTTACCTAAAAAAACGTGTGCGAGTGCATTTAAAACTTTTTTGTTTCTATGGCTTTTACCTACTTTTGGAGGTTCAACACAATGTCTATCAACATTTATCATACGTTAGCTTCCAACTGTTCACGCTCTAATTCTAAATATAATTCAAAAGCCAAACTTGGCGATAAGTCGTGTAATTTTTTTGCTAGTTCTTGTAAGTGATAACTTTCTTGCTCCGTTCTATTATTTCCTTTATGTGCTAAAATCCTAGATTCTTTTAAAAGTTTAGTGGCAACAATTGAATATTCTGATTCAATTCCAAAATGCTCTTTCATTAAGAATTGATATGGATAGCCTCTTAAATCTTCATCAATAGTTTTATGTTGACTCAAATCATAAACCGTTGCATTATCAATACTTGCAATCACGGCTGGAGAGTGTGTTGCAACAATAAATTGTATTTTGGGGAACATGCCCGTTAAAAATGGCAAGATAGTTTCTTGTAGTTCTAAATGTAAATGGGTTTCTATTTCATCAATTGTGACTATTGCAGGTAAATCTTGGCTCATTACCCTCAAAGATTCTGCCGCTAGTATTAAAGACGAAAATATGTACAAAACTGAGCTATAACCATCAGATAATTGTCTTAATGAAAACTTAGTTTGTCCTGGAACTTTACAATAGAAATCAAACTTGTCTCCATCAAACTCAAGAGAAAAATTGTTAAACCCAAATAGAATCCTCAAATGTTCTTCAAAGTTTGAAAACCATTCTTCTATTTGATTTACAACGTGTTTATTTGTATCTTTTTTCAACAATTCAAAAGCTTGTTGAGATTTTTTATTTACTAAATATTGCAGTAATTTCCTACTTGAAAGCTCTTCTAGTTTTTTTGGTCCTTCAACAGGTTCTATGGAAAGTTGCCTAATAGCTGGAAAAAATGCCGAAAAAAATACAGAATTTTGAACTTTCTCTTGAGTCTTTTGAATAGATAAAATTTCATTGCTTAGGGTTGGATTTATACCACTCGAACAATTTACTATTGCATTTAAAATTGTTGTTTTACCCGTTCCATTTTTACCCGTCAGAATCAAATGACGAAAAGGTTCATTGTCTTCGGGAGAAAAATCTATTTCAAAATTTTGTGAAGCATAGCAGTCACGAACATAAATACTTTTTAAATAAGGAATTGGTTTACCCATTACGTAGCAACTCCATTCTAACACTCCGCAACTGCTGAATTATCTCAATACTTATAATACCCGCCCATTCCCAAGCACCTAAAACAATAATGATGCCTGTAATCAGAGCAATCCAAGGAGTTGATAAATATAGAACTCCAAAAATAACTAACGGAATCAATACTAAAGCGGTGAGAATACGATGTAGTAACATTAGCTTGTTTTCTCCTCTACTTGATCACCTGTGCGTCCAAAACGACGTTGCCTTTTGGCAAAAGATTCCAATGCGCTTTCAAATGCTTTTTCATTAAAATCTGGCCATAAAGTTTCAGAAAAATACATTTCAGCATAAGCAAGTTGCCAAAGCAAAAAATTACTAATGCGCTGTTCTCCACCTGTGCGAATAAATAAATCTGGCGCTGGAAGATTGGCGAGTGATAAGGCTTGACTTAATTTCGCTTCGTTGATATCTGCTAACTGAAGTGTACCTGCTTGTACTTGGGCTGCCAATGTTTTAGCGGCTTGAGCAATATCCCAACGGCCACCGTAACTTGCTGCAATGATTAAATTTAAACCATTATTATTTAATGTTAATTTTTCTGCCTTATCAATCAGTATTTGTAATTGCTCTGGAAACCCGTTTCTGGCACCAATAAAACACAGTCGAATATTATTTTCATTTAATTCATCCACTTCGCTTTGCAACGCTTTGATAAATAGTTTCATTAAAGCATTGACTTCTTGTATGGGACGATGCCAATTTTCGCTACTAAATGCAAATAAGGTTAACACTTCAATTTTTTGTTTAACACAACATCTAATTACACAACGTACTGACTCAATACCTTTTTGATGACCTGCAAAGCGGGGGAGGAAACGTTTTTTTGCCCAGCGACCATTACCATCCATAATAATCGCTACATGACGAGGGAGATTTGCCATTATTAATTAACTCGTTGTTGTCTTGTTGTCAGTTTAAATGTACGCATGAATTGAGTTATATTAAAGAATATAACAATCAAACTGACTTATAAATACAAATAACTTTGTAATATAAAGTAACAAAAACATCCCTAAAATGCAAGACTTATTCCCACCTTAAAATCATTTTACAGTTTAAACTTCCATTAATTCAGCTTCTTTATCTTCCAAAGCTTTTTCTATTTGAGCAATGTACTTATCAGTTAATTTTTGAACATTTTCCTGAGCACGGCGCTCTTCATCCTCAGAAATATCTTTATCTTTTAATAAATCTTTAAGATCACCATTGGCTTTACGTCGAATATTACGAATTGCCACCCGAGCAGTTTCTGATTCGTGTTTAACCACTTTTACTAACTCTCGACGTCGATCTTCAGTCAATGGTGGTAAAGGAACTCGCAGTAATGTTCCAACATTGGTAGGATTTAATCCCAGATCAGAATCACGAATAGCTTTTTCTATAGTGGATAACAGCGCTTTTTCAAAAGGAGTTACACCTAAAGTGCGGTTATCAATTACAGTGACACTGGCAGCCTGGTTGATTGGCACATGACTGCCGTAATAATCAACTTGAATATGATCAAGTAAACTGGTGTGTGCACGACCTGTACGAATTTTGATAAATTCAGCTTTAAGAGACTCAATGCTTTTTTTCATATGTTCTTCAGCATCGGATTTGATCATTTCTATCATTTCGCTCATATATTTTTCCTTATTGTAGAATACAGAAGTCAATAGCTAGAATTTTATTGCTTTTATTCTGATTTCTATATTCTGACGCCTAAATACTCTTTTTTCTAATAAACCAATGTTCCTTCATTCTCACCCGTGATCGCACGCATTAACGATCCCGCTTTATCCATATCAAGTACGCGCAAAGGCATTTTATTATCTCGACATAATATAATTGCGGTTAAATCCATTACACCCAATTGGCGTTCTAATACTCCATTGTAACTTAATTTTTCGAATTTTTTGGCGGCTGGATTTTGTACTGGATCAGCATCATAAATGCCATCTACTTTAGTCGCTTTAATCATTAAGTTTGCTTCAATTTCCACAGCTCTTAAACTGGCCGCTGAATCTGTGGTAAAAAAAGGATTACCTATACCTGCAACAAAAATAACAACGCGATTTTTTTGCAAATATCTTATAGCTTTGCGGTGAGCGTATCCTTCACATATACCATCCATACTGACAGAGGACATAACATGGGTATCAATCCCTTTTTTTTGTAAAGCATCCTGCAATACTAGCCCGTTCATTACTGTGGCCAACATACCAATATGATCGGATGATACTGGATTAATACCACTGGTTGTTAATCCTTTTCCACGAAAAATATTGCCTCCACCAACAACAATCCCCAATTGAACACCAGATTGAATAATATCTGATAATGCCTGAGTCGTACGGTGAATGACTTGTGGATCAATGCCATATGCCATTTCTCCCATAAGAGCTTCACCGCTTAACTTAAGAAGTACTCGTTGATAAATCGGTGCTTTATTGGCGTTATCCATAAATTTTTTATAAGTTTTAAGTGTTAAAGATAAAAATTTGTTTCTTTTTCAGACCCAATAGTATATATACTTTCGACAAATTATGTCAGTCCCACAGGAATACAAAGTTATCTTGCTAAACACCCTGGTGGTTAGAGTAAACATCCTTTTTGTTTGCTCATTTGTGTACGAGAATGTTTTGGTGGGCCTTAATTTATAGTATGAGACATCATTATTTTCTAATTAAAATCTGAATACATCGTCTACTGTTTCGGCTATCAGAATTTTTTCAAGACAACACTCCAATTTTGCTTTTAATATCGTCACTAGCTAGTGTGTCAAGCTCATTAGTTTTCCTCTTACTTAATAGAAATATTGTCACCTATAGGACTTACGCAAAAGTGATATAAATGTAATGATTCGTGAGTTGTTGAGGTAAATATTGGGAAAGTAAATCACGTTTAAGGG
>JADGDF010000164.1 GCA_016745055.1 Thiotrichaceae bacterium
GTTTTCGTCATCAGTTTGATTCAATTAGCGAAACAATAGATTTTATCTTTCAAAATAAAACTATTTTTAATGCTGTGAAAATATAGGAATGTTACTATAACATCGGTGTTTACGTTTATCTGGTGGTTGTTATTTTTTTACCGCCAACCTTGCCCAACGCAAAAAAACAATAACCTTTTGGTGCAGCACATTGATTTGTTGCGTGAATCATATTGAAAATATGACGATTGGAGGAAAGTTTAATTCATAAAAATGATGGGGTTCGTTATCGCTTTACTTCGTCATTTAGTTTGGGTCTATTGCCCAACCTTGTTCTTGGTTTGATTACATTTACCATCTCTTCAAACAATTCTTTACCCACACCTAAGTATTGTTTAAATCTTTCGTTTGATAGAACTTTTAGCTTTTCATAACTCATTCTTCTTCCCCTTAGCTACATTTTGCTTCTTTAACTCTTATTCCTATTTTTTCAATACCTTATTTCGCAAAAAGTCTATTACTTATCTTTCCTCGCTCGCTAGTAAAATTAGATTTCCACATGCTGCAAATGTTTAGCAAAAAATAAAATCACAACCCCACTAAATACAATTGCTGCTGTTAAGTACAGCGCATAATCATAGTTGCCAAAATAATGGACTAATGCCACACTGTATAAAGGTGCAGTTACTTGCCCAATACCATAAGCAGCGGTTAAAATTCCCATTAGTACAACAGGGTTTTTGTTTGCTAATTTACCACCCAAATGCATAAACAAAGCCACTAAACCAATAAATGTGCCGCCATACAGTGTGCCGCTGAGTAGATTTAAATACACATTGTTGGTTAATGTTGGGATTAAGATGCCAATCACTTGAATTAACATCGCAATCAAAATCGTATTCACATTGCCATAACGAGCTGCTAATCTCATCCAAATAATGCAAGAAGGAATGCCTGCAAGCCCCACCATTGTCCAAGTAAAACTACCATAACCCTCTAAACCTTCTAAAGAATTAATAATATCGGGTAGAAATGTTCCTTGCACAACAAAACCCACGCCTTCTGTAAAATAGGCAATAATCAATACAATGACAAACACTGAAAATAATGATTTATCAAATGGATGTTTTACACTTTCTTGTTTTACGGCTTTATCAAATGACAAAATGTAAAGTGAGTAAACTGCTGCAATTGCTCCAAAGATAGCTAATATAAGCCAAGAGGTTTGCCAACTTCCTTCTAAGTTTAATACCACTCGACTCATGACATCCGTGATTAAAATTGAAAACCCAATTCCACTAAAATGGATGCCCATCGCTTTAGTTTTATCTGCAAAATTGAGCTTTGTCATCACAATAGCTGAACCAACAACTAGCACCATTGCTGCCCCAAACCCTGCGACAATTCTTGAGATAAGCCAAACGGTTTCATTGATTGTCAAACTTAAGCTCAGGGTCGTCAACACACATAAAATCATGCCAATTCTAAAATATTTAACTTTGGTATTAATGTCCTTAATAAAAATCGCAAAAATTGCGCCGCTCAAATAACCTACAAAATTCATAGAGGCTAATATGCCTGCAAAGGTTAATTCTAAAAAATCATCTAACATTGCGGGCAACAATGATGTAAAAGCAAATCGCGCTACACCTACACCAATGACTAATGAAATAATTCCCGCTAATAAAATGGCTGCGTTATTATTTCGGTCTAATAATTTTGACATATTCAACCTCTCAAAATTAAAGTAAATTATATGTTTACCTGGTTCCCATGTTTTAGCTTCTGAAATTTATGAGGGAAAGTATTTCTAAGCAGAGTTTTCTCGTTACCAAGCTCCAGTTTGGTAATGCCTATCAGAAAAGCTCTGCTTTACGGGGAAGTACTCCCAAGCAAAGCTTCACTGCCGTTAAGTTAAGCTCGTAGGAGTGCAAACATTTGTTTGCACACGCAAGATAAATCTTGCACTCCAAACTGAAAAAAACCTTAACTTAATGGTAGCGAAGCTTTGCTTGGGAGCGAGGAAATGGATTGAGACTAATTCACAGTATTTTTTAAGATTTGATGTTTTGGCATTCCCGAAAAATACGCCGTTCACAAGTTTGGCAAAACTGATGATTCAAACATTTGAAAATTTCAGCTATCGCCTCTTTTTTAGTGGTAAAAAGATTATATTTACCAATCTCATCCAAATAACCGCCGCGTTGCAGAAATTTTTCTGCTTCCATTTTGAGTCCACACAAATATAAGCCACCTCCTTGTCCTTTCCAATATTTAGCTTCTTGGACTAACATTTCTGCACCTGCAACGTCAATAAAATTAATTGGTTTAGCCTCAGTTAATAAGTGGGTTAATGTTGGCTCTTTTTCTTTCATTCGATGCAATGTACTTGAGGTATAACTCACAGCACCGAAGAATAAGGAACCATCAATACGAATCACTTTCAATTGTGGACATTCTGGCAGTACTTTACGTTCAAGATTAGTAAAGTGACGTCGCCTTTCTTCTGGATCAGGGGCTAAAGTAATAATCTTAGGACGTGCGGTTCGCTTTAAATAAAAAACAAGGGACAATAGAATACCTGCATAAATGGCAAATTCCAGCTCTAATAACAAGGTTGATAAAAAAGTAACAAGTAAGATACTGGTTTCTGCACGGCTAGCTTTGATGATTCCTTTGATATGATGAAAATCAATTAAGTTATAACCAACTAACAAGATAATACCACCCATAGCAGCAATGGGTAAATAAGCGGTTAATGGGGCAATGAGTAATACGGTTAACCCAAGAAATATAGCGGCAAAAATGGCTGATAAAGGTGTTTTAGCTCCAGTCTGATAATTAATGCCCGAACGAGTAAAGGAGCCAGAACCCGCATAACTGGAAAAAAAGCTACCCACCATATTGGATAAACCTTGCCCAATAAATTCTTGATTGCCATTAATGTGTTGATTAGATTTAGTCGCGACTGAGCGGGCAATTGAAACAGCTTCAATTAAACCTAATAGTGCTACCGCAAAAGCTTCTGG
The DNA here is from genome assembly GCA_016745055.1 of Thiotrichaceae bacterium. Classification (GTDB taxonomy): domain Bacteria; phylum Pseudomonadota; class Gammaproteobacteria; order Beggiatoales; family Beggiatoaceae; genus JADGDF01. The sequence goes on from JADGDF010000164.1 coordinate 3,009, forward strand.
AGCTAATTGACGTATTGTTGTTATAGAAAAATCTGGCATTGATAAAGGAGGTAAATGGGCAGGCATTTCTCCGACTAAATGAATACCATGCGCTTCAGCACCAAGTAACAGACTGACTAAACTTCCAACAACCATTGCTAGTAACATGTAAGGTAGACGTGGCAAAAAACGTTTGAAGAGTAGGGCGCTTATCAGAGTGGATATTGCCACCGTCAAGATATAATAATTAATATCACCTATCTCGTTAAAAACATCTACCCAAGTATGTAGAAAAGATTCACCTTTAGGGACATACACACCAAGTACATGTTTTAATTGACTAGTCATAATAAGAATGGCAGCCCCAGCCGTGAATGCGACGACAACTGAGTGAGACACAAAATTCACTAAAGTGCCCAAACGCGCCAAGCCAAAAGAAAATTGGTAAACACCAGCTAAAAAGGTGAGTGTTAAAGCGAGGCTGAGAAATTCTGCGGTGCCAGGTTCAGCGTGATGACTAATCGCTGAAAATACGACAATAGAAATAGCCGTTGTTGGCCCAGAAATAAGATGTAGTGAAGAGCCAAATAAGGCAGCAATAATGGGAGTTACCATTGCTGTATAGAGTCCGTACTCTGGTGGTAAACCAGCAATCATAGCGAAAGCCACGCCTTGAGGAAGAACAATGACTGCGCCAGTTAAACCAGCCAATAGATCGGCTTTAAGACTGTCCCGCCCAACGAGGGGCCACCATGCTAAAAAAGGTAAAAATTTATGCCACATATTGATTTACGTATTTATGTTGTAAGTGATTTTCTGTTATCACAAGATAATTTAAAAAGTTATAAAAAAGTGATTTTTGTGTTTTACGACAAATTAAGATACTTTGAGCTGCTTATACATTATAAAAGCATCTACAAAGCCAAGTTGTCTATGTTTGAAAGCCTTTGAAAGTGTACCTACTATTTCAAATCCATGCTTTTTCCAAAGACGGACAGCAGTTTCATTCGTTGAAACAACGAGATTATACTGTATTGCTTGAAAACCTTGAGATATGGCTATATCCATAGTTGCAAACATGAGCGCCAAGTGGCCAGCCAATCTTGTTCTCTAAATGGGGCGAATGTTGATCATAAATTAGCTATTTCACCCAACGATAAACGGGTTCTTGTCCACCTGAATTATGAGGCAACAGCACTCCCTCTTGTTGAATAAATTGAGCCAACGCAAAATTTCCACCTTTTACCAGCACATCAAAGACAACCAGTTGTGCATCCATGTATTTTACATTGATCGTCTCAATAATTTCCAGGGAGCGTAAATAAGACACCACACTGGCATAGCTGTTTAAATCTCTTACTTCAATGACTTGCAATTCAAATTGATCGGCAGATTCTGGCGGTGTGAAATTTGTCGTTGTTGTTGGCGCAATAGGTTTAGCCGTTTTTTTAGTTAAAATAAATTCTGCAATTTTATCCACGCTGGCATTCAAAGCCCGAGTTAGCAAAGCATTTACGTCAGGTGTTGCTTCACTTTGCCAATTGTCTTTTTGATCATTAAAATAAACCTGCCAACTACCTTGCCAAGTGTTATTAGTTTCAGTATTGACATAACCTACTAATACCGCAGAAGCACCATACCGTTGCGCCGCTTTTAGCAAAGCTGATTGCTGAAATGTGGTAATATCTTTGGCATTGAAAAGGTGAAAATCTTCTAAGTCCAACAAAGGCCACAAAATTGGCAATCCTCTTTCCTGCGCTTGTTGTTTAAGTAAATTGGCAATTTTAGGTTTTTGTTCTTCATTAATAATTTTTTGTTGATTCTGATCTAAAACAACCAATCCCAAAAAATTAGGTCTCTCAGCCGACCACATTGGTAGCTGTAAATCGCTTAATACTTGTTCAACCGCTTCTCTATCAAAACGGGCAGTTAATACAGTTTGAAAATCACGCGGACGAGTTTTAAATTTAAAATATTGCACCCAACGATAGGCATTGACTAACTGTGCTTGAACCTCGGGCTGCATAAATTTTTGATGATTGCCTGATAATTTAATGAGCACTTGGGTTAACGCTCGTTGCATGCCTTCATTTTTTGTTTCATTGTCCCTTCCCTTTACAGGAACAGCGGCTTCATATAAACCTGTAACGGTTTGAGCATTCGCACTCACCTGTGCAGTAATCAATCCCAAAACACAGCAAATCCATAATATATGCTTATTCATACCCTATCTGCCATTTTTCCATTGATTTTTAGCAAATCGTGCTTACTTTATGATATTTAGTTGATGGGAACTACAACTTTTCCATTCTACATACAATCACTAATATATCAACAAATTTCTGTGCCTTCACGCTATGCACATTATCGCAGATGAAAATATTCCTTTTGTAAAGGCCGCTTTTTCCACGCTAGGCGCAGTTGATGTGCTTCCTGGTAGGCACATCACTCGTGCTGATTTGCAAACAGCAGATATGTTATTGGTACGTTCTGTGACAAAGGTAAATCAAGCTTTGTTAGCAGGCACGTCAGTTAAATTTATTGGCACAGCCACCATTGGTTATGATCACATTGATTTAAATTATTTACAGCAACATCATATTGGATTTGCCAATGCTCCTGGGAGTAATGCCAATTCTGCAGCAGAATACGTGATTAGTGCATTATTAATTGTTGTCCAACAGCGTGATTTCGATTTAACGCAAAAAACGGTGGGTATCATCGGTTGTGGAAATGTAGGCAGTCGAGTTTTGCAAAAATTAAAGGCTTTGGGAATGCAATGTTTAGTCTATGACCCACCATTGCAGGCTAAACAGCCGACTGCTTATGACTTTGTGGATTTAGACACCGTTTTAACCACTGACATTCTGACGCTCCATGTACCTCTGGAAAAACAAGGTGAACATCCAACGTACCAATTAGTCAACAAAGAATTTTTAGCTAAATTACACAACGATGCGATTTTAATCAATACGGCGCGTGGCGATGTGGTTGACGAACCTGCATTGTTAGACGCTTTGGAAAAACGACCTAATTTATCAGTTGTTTTGGACGTTTGGCCTCAAGAACCTAATATTAATCCTAAATTATTAGAAAAAGTCATTTTAGCCACACCGCATATTGCAGGCTATAGCTTTGACGGTAAGGTATTAGGCACCCAGATGATTTATCAAGCAGTTTGCAATTATTTTAGATTAACGCCACATTGGCAACTGAAAGATTTTTTACCTGATCCGCCTTTAAAAAGCCTTGTTTTTACGAATACAATTGCTGATAGTGCTGCAATTTTTAAAGCAGTCATGGCTTGCTACGATATTCGCCAAGATGATGCAAAACTGCGCTTAATTACTCAACAAAAGCAAATAGGTGCATTTTTTGACCATTTACGTAAGCACTACCCGCTCCGTCGTGAATTTTCTTGCGTTACCATTGATGTTCCTTCCGAAAAACAACAGTTAGCTATCTGGCTACGAGGCTTAGGTTTTAAGGTTTGTGAAATTTCATAAATATTGCAATTCGTTTACAGGTGCAATATCTGTATCTTTCAGCACGAGCGACAACCCTTGTTGATAATAACGCATGGCAGTTTCTGGTTCACCCATTTTGATGGATAAATCCCCTAACAACTGGTAGACTATAGGGTTGGGTGTCTGTATCACGCTGGTATCAAGGTATTGTTTTGCTTTAGCCCAAGAACGACTGCGCACGCACAAACGTCCTAAGGTAGTCAGTAATACTGCATCATCATGATGATTTTTTAACCAACTCTCAGCTTGGCTGATTTGTTGTGCGGTGTTTACCGTTTCCAAAGCACCGTATAAAACCACTAATTCTTCTTCCCAGTGATATTTTAACGTTTCACGTATCAGTTGTTCTGCGATGTCTATATCACCTTTAATAAACAAGTGATTTACATATACTTTTAATACATCAGGCTTTAAACGCGCTGTTTTAGGTAAATTGTCCCAAACCACTGACATTTGTTTTCTATCTTGTTGTAGCGTTTGTTGAATAAAGGCAATACTGGCCTGTTGTTCCAATTGTTGTAACACTTCTGATGCTAAAACCTTACGTTTTCGCAACTCAGGCAACAAATTCAATAAATCTTCCCATTCTGCCAATTGCAAGTGTACTTGATATAATAAAGCAAGTACTTCTTCCTGCTTTGGAGCTAATTCATAAGCGGTTTGGGCACTTTGTCGTGCTGAGGGTAATAATTGATGTTGTAATTGCAGTTTGGCTGCAAATAATTCAACAGGTAGAGAATTTTGCTCTGCCAATAAACGCGCTTCTGCTAAATATTCTTCTGCTCGCCCTGGTTCTTGCTGCTGATAAGCCGCATAAGCTGCTCCTAAATAATGAATCAAACCAACATCGCTGATGGATGCACTTTTAGTCAAGATTAACTCAGCTTTGCGCCACTTATCTTGTAATAAAGAAGAGGTTGCACGTAATAATGCTTCATTAGTTTTTTGTGTATGTCGCTTTTCTAAAAATAATTTGGGGAAATGCCAGACATAACCAATGAATTTGAGCAAGGCGTAAACAGTTAACCCTGCTAAAGTGAGCAATGTCATAAAGACTGACAAACTGGTTTCAACGACCCAGTTGCCACGTCCAATCACGACAAATCCGGGGTCTTCATGCGAAAAAAATACGAAAAAAACAGCCAAACTTAATATAAATAGAATACTCAATAAATATTTCATGTTAGGTACTTAATCTATTTGCCAAAGACTGAACATCTGCCTTCCAGGCATCAAAATGTTCAGATTCTAACCACAATTCATACAATTCCGAATTTTCACTGAGAATGAGTGAAATTGCTTTTTGAGCTTTTTCAATCAGTGCTTTTGGAACACTTATTTCTTGATGACGCTTAACCCAATGATCAACTATTTCAGTGTATGAATTGATAACTCCCTGCTTTCCAATTAACCGAATGATAGTATCAATAGCTGCTAATGCTTCACAAGCATAATCAGCATCCATATCGTCCTCTTCAAACACGACATTTATTGATTTTTCTATGACTGATAAGTCAGATGATTTTTCCAATTCATAAGCCCAATCACAGGCAGTATCATTATCAAAAGTACCAATATCCCATGTGCCCATGAAATTTTCCTCTATATTAGTTTCATACTATTTTAGTACATTCCTATATTGGTAACATCCCTTTAGAGTTTACATCATTAACAATTGTAGCTATTTTATGGGTTTGTAAACTCTCTGTAATATCATGGTCTTGTTGCAATATTTTCAAAATTTAAAAAGTACCTAGCTGAACGACCAACAGAATCTGGATGATCTGAAGAATTACTTCCCGCTTCCAAATGTTCTAAAAATCGTCCAAGTTCAGCTTTTGATTTAACGCCAAGGATTATCTTTGCTTTTTCAAAGTACTTACTTGAACTGCATCTGACAAATGTTTCAAAAGGGGCAGAATTATATGTCATAACAGAATGCATTGTGTATGGATACCAACGTAACCAAAAATCATGCAGCTCACTAATATTATCGCGAAGGAATAAAACAAGGTCTGCCTGAATGACATAACGGAATTCAATTCCAGGACCTTTAGAATTTTCTTCAAGAATACTTGCTCGAAGTGATTTTTTACCTAATTTCAACCTACTATTCCTATCTTTTAGGAATTTTGTATATTGTGCAAATGTGCTAAATGGTTTAGTTGGATTTGGATTATGAATAGTTTTATTATCAGAAACATAGTAGGGTTCAGCAATGAGGTAATTAACCGTCTCAAAACGATCATGTTTCAAGAAAATCCCTATTACATACAAAAATAACTCATGGATAATAAATTTAAAATTATCACAACCTTCCTCGTAATAAATTCCAGTATTCTCTTTAGGTTGCTCAAAATAGAGTTGTATCCCGTTAAAAATCAATCAATTAGCTAGATAAAAGTTCCATAGTCCGGCACATACTCCAATTATTTCATCATATAAATCAATAAG
>JADGDF010000165.1 GCA_016745055.1 Thiotrichaceae bacterium
CGGTTTATGCCCTTAAACGTGATTTACTTTCCCAATATTTACCTCAACAACTCACGAATCATTACATTTATATCACTTTTGCGTAAGTCCTAATTATATTAGTATTACTAACCTAGTACTTTGTCAAGGTTATTTTGTAGCACCTACCGTATCTGTCAATTCACCTAGACAGAGCCTAGCTTAATTATTTTAGAAAACCCCTTTTTCGTTTAAAAAATAAGAAAACTGTTTGTCAGTGCCTAAAATGTGATTTTCTACCCAATTATTCAAAAAAGTTAACATTTCATAAGACACAGTTGCGCTACCAAGAATAAAATCTTCTTGCAACTGATAAACGTGTTTTTTCAAGTCATTATGTTGCTTTTTGTGATTCTCATAATTTGGATATTGATACGCTCGCAGTAAACTTTCCTCGGTAGAAAAATGGTACTTTGTGTAATCAACCAACTCGCTCAATATTTTGCCAACAGCTATACGCTCAGATTCTTCAGCAATTGCATAGTGAAGCCTAGTGAGTAAACTGACAAGATGTTTATGTTGGGCATCAATACGTTCTATATTAACACTATATTCGGGCTTCCAATTTAGAAATGGCATAATAGTTAGAAACTTTGCTTAAACTAGGATAAAATTAAATTAAATAATAGTCATTGATAAAAAAGATGTAAAGTATTTTCTAAGCTTACATCTACAAAAAATTTAGCTATGCAACCTACCGTTTTTCCCACCCGTTATTGGCATTCAATTAAAGATAATCATGTCCAGTGTAATTTATGTCCGCGTGCCTGTCGTTTAAAAGAAGGGCAACGAGGACTATGTTTTGTCAGAGCAAATCAAGGGCAGCAGATCGTACTTACAACGTATGGTCGTTCGAGTGGTTTTTGTGTTGATCCCATTGAAAAAAAACCTTTGAATCATTTTTATCCTGGAAGTTCTGTACTTTCCTTTGGTACCACAGGTTGTAACTTAGCCTGTAAGTTTTGCCAAAATTGGGACATCAGCAAATCGCAGGCAATGGAAAAGCTTTTAGATTATGCCTCTCCTGAAGCCATTGCGAAAACAGCGCATAAACTGGATTGTCAGAGTGTGGCTTACACTTATAATGATCCCGTTATTTTTCACGAATATGCAATTGATGTGGCCAGAGCGTGCCGTGAGTATGGCATTCAATCCGTGGCTGTTACCGCAGGTTATATCAGTGATGAGCCTAGAGTTGAGTTTTTTAAATATATGAATGCAGCCAACGTTGATTTAAAAGCCTTTGATGAAAAGTTTTATTATAAATTAACAGGTGGGCACTTACAGCCTGTATTAGATACTTTACGTTATTTGAGGCAAAAAACGGACGTCTGGCTTGAACTCACTACACTGCTGATTCCTGGGGAAAATGATTCTGAGCAGGAATTAGAAGCGATGACACAATGGGTGGTTGAAAATTTAGGGCCTGATGTCCCAATGCATTTCACTGCATTTCACCCTGCGTGGAAAATGCTCAATAAACCTGCAACACCACCAAAAACGTTAACAAAGGCACGCCACATTGCTTTGAAAAATGGTGTCCACTATGCGTATACAGGTAATGTATATGATGCTGAAGGCGAAAGCACTTATTGCCACCATTGTGGTCAGCTATTAATTGAACGTAATTGGTTTGTCCTTGGTCAATGGAACTTAACAGCCACAGGTCAATGTAATCAATGCGGTACCTATTGTGCGGGTATGTTTTTTGAGCAGGCTGGCACTTGGGGTGCAAAACGTTTACCCATTCGATTGCAAGATTTTGTGTAACTTAAACCGATCAGTGTTCATAATGTTCGTACTACTCCTTTTAGGATGCGAGCAGCCTATTTCAAATAAACCAAAAATAAAAAGTAGTCCTTTACCTCTGATCGAGACATACACTGTTAAATCCCAATCCTTTCCAATTAAACAAACTTATTCTGGCAGCGTGGTTGCTCAACGTTGGGCTAGAATCTTTACGCAGGAAATAGGAAAAATCAACTATTTACCATTTCACGAAGGTGATAAGGTAAAAAAAGGGCAACTATTAATTCAACTAGACGATTATTTGTTAAACGCAGAGTTAACTAAGGCGAAATCTCTATACCAACAAGCTCAGCTAAAAGTTAAACGTTTACAAAAATTGGTAAAAAAACGGTTAATTGCACAGCAAGAATTGGATCAAGCCGACACAGAGCTAGCGAATGCCAAAGCGGATATTCAAATTTTAACAATCCGCCTAGGTTATACAAAAATTTATGCCCCTTTTAAGGCTTTAATTACACAACGTTTGGCAGAAACCTACGATATAGTCGATTCTCACACGCATGTATTAACGTTAATCGATCCTGCTTCTTTTGTTGTCAGTACTCAAGTATTTGATGTTGTGCCTATTGAAAAAGGAGCAAAAGTCTCCGTGCAAATTGATGCCTTAAATCATCAAAGTTATCAAGGGAAAGTCGAACGTTTTTACCCGGCAGCAGCAGAAAATCCACATTTATTTACCGTTGAAATAAAAATTACTACTTTACCTCAAAAAATACAACTTGGACAATTTTGCCGTATTCATTTTCAAAAAACATCTTTACCTCTGTTAACTGTGCCTTACACGGCAATTCAACGAGATGTTCAAGGGGAATTTGTATTTGTTGTCGACACAGAAAATCATGTTGCACGACAACCAGTTCAAGTAGGTGCTCGATTAGCTAAACACATTGAAATTATCAAGGGCTTAGTTGCTGGACAACACATTGTAATTAAAGGTTTTTTTGGCTTAAAAATAGGTCAACAAGTGAAAGTTGTGGATCAAGTCAATTAGGCTATAAACAATTAGATGCTTCTTTTCTTGCCTTTTAACCTAAACTTTTATCTAGACAGCGCATTTAAAACTGCTTGTGGCTCTTTAGAAACAACATTTAAAAGGACAAGTGCAGGCCCGTGAGACACTCGATCTCCTCTTTTCCAGTGGCGTAATGTACTGACACTAATTCCAAAAGCTGATGCAAATTCAGTTTGACTCATGCCCAAATTCGCCCGAATATTTTTTACATCAAGTGAAGAAAATTTGTGTACAACGGCTTTTGAACATTTTTCTTCAGAATATTGGATAGCTTCAGAAAGGCCCTGCTTGATACTATTAAAAAATTCAGACATCTTTACCACTATAATTCGTAAACTGAAGAATGGGAATTAAATAACTTCCACAAGTTTTCAATCAGACCTAGCAGGTTTTTAAAACCTGCCAGGTCTTGTTTCTGATTTTATTTAGTTCCCGTTCCTTAGCTAATTCATTACGTTCAGATTTTGACAAATTAGCTTTTTCATTTTTCCCAACGTCAAGTATTTTACTTTATAATAAATTATATTAATATCTTAATTTATATCCGGTACTAAGTAACCATAAACAAGCCATAACAGTGGCGACAAGAAAAGTACTCACAATACTTAAGCTGATTAACACATTAATATCAGACACTCCAAGAAATCCATAACGAAAACCATCTATCATATAGAAAAATGGATTGTAGTAAGACACTTGATTCCAAATACCAGGCAATTTATCCACCGAATAAAACACACCGCTTAAGAAAACTAAGGGTAAAATCACAAAATTTTGAAACGCAGAAATATGGTCCCATTTATCTGAAATTAAACTTGCAATCAAACCTAACGCACCCAGTAGTGCACTGCCTAACAATGTAAAACTAATGATAGCCCATACATTAAAAATAGGTAAACTGACGAACCATAGTGCAGCTAGCCACACGCCAATGCCAACTAACACCCCCCTCAATACGGCGGCCCCGACAAAAGCCAAAAATATTTCCAAATTGGATAGCGGTGAAATCAGCATAAATACCACGCTGCCCTGCATTTTCGATTGAAATAAACTTGAAGAAGTATTTGCAAATGCATTTTGGATAATACTCATCATCATCAATCCAGGAATAAGAAATTGGGTATAACTAATATTTGGATAAACTTCAATGTGATCTTGCAAAACAGAGGCAAAAATAACTAAATAAAGCAGTACAGTAATGATAGGTGTTAATACTGTTTGTACCACAACTTTCATGAAACGTTGAGTTTCTTTCGCAAATAAAGTATATAAACCGTACCAATTCATACTGATGCCTTGCTGGTTAAATTAACAAACACTTCTTCTAAACCTGCTTCTTCTGTATGTAAGTCTGTAAAATGAATCTGTGCAGCCCGTAAACTTTCTAAAATGGCCCCAATTTGATCATGCTCACGATGTAGTTTAAGTACTAGTTGACCAGGTTGAAAAGATTGTAACTTTTCTTGTAAAGCAGGTGGCAAATTTACTTCATCTTCAGAAGTAAGAGATAACCTCAATAAACGGTATGGATAATAATCAAGCAATTTTTGCTTAGTATCCAGCGCGATTAATTTACCCTGATTTAAAATCGCAATATTATTGCAGAGTGCTTCAGCTTCTTCTAAATAATGCGTGGTTAAAACAATGGTATGCCCTTTTTCATGCAACTGCCGAGTAAATTGCCACAAAGCTTTGCGCAATTCGACATCTACACCTGCCGTGGGTTCATCCAATACCACCACGGGTGGTTTATGCACTAATGCCTGGGCAATCAGTACTCTCCGTTTCATACCACCAGATAAATCACGTAAACTAGTATTGGCTTTGTTTGCTAAACCAAGAATATCAAGTAATTCTTCTAACCAAAGATAATTTTCACGGCCCAGGCCAAAATAGCCCGCTTGTAATCTGAGCATTTGTTTGACCGTAAAAAAAGGATCGTAGGCTAGTTCTTGAGGGACAATGCCTAACACTTGTCGCGCTTGACGCCACTGTTGATGGACATCATGCCCCATAATTTGGATATGACCACGACTTGCACGAACAAGACCCGCCATAATACCAATTAAGGTGGATTTACCAGCGCCATTTGGTCCCAGTAATCCAAAAAAATCACCGGCTTCAATGTTAAAACTAATATCTTCCAGTGCATGCAAATCACCATAATACTTATAGATTTGTTGAATCCTAACAGCCATGTATTTTTACTTTGCTATAAATTAAGTTGACAAATTTAAATGATTAATTTCTTTATTATATCGTAACTATTCAAATGGAGATGCTAATTTTTATTGGACCGAACATTTTTTATCATTAACATAAGGAAGTTTGTTTAGCTACAAGAATGCGATGGTTGTGGAAAAATTGTAAACGATTTCTTGTAAGAGAAGATAGAGAGGCAAAGGCAAGTATGGACACAAATGGAGTAGCGAAGTGCAATAGAGAGGATGTATTGAGGTAGAACAGTCTTACAGACGTAAGTTGCTTAAGGTATGGGATGTATTCCATGCGCATCACAAAAAACTCTGCAAGTTAAATTATTTTTCCAACGCCGTATAATAAATTTAAGCAGTTTGTAAATTGGGCTAAATATAATGAAGCCAAAAAGATACTTCAATACGGAGCTTCCTATCGTTAGCCCAATTTACATAGATATATACCAATAAAAATTAAGGTGTTGATAAACCAACAGCTTCTATGCCTGCAAAGCCTTTAGCTATCCAAGCTTTTTCTGGGCTGAAAGCAATACTATTTTGCCAAGGGCAAGTTGGCAACTCATTCAAAAATACTGTTTGTCCATTTTCACCCAAACGATAAGCATTACACTTATTATAATAAGGATAAGGCATACTAGTACGAGTACGAATAGGCGTTGAACTTCTGGAAGAGAGAATGGCAATATCACCTTTGATTAATTGCAAAGGTTGATAGTCATTAAATGTCCATCGGCCTTCTTCTGCAAAATTTTCTGAAGGATTTAGGCGAACAAGTAAAGTGTTAGATACAGGATCACCTTCTTGGGGTTCTGCAAAATATTTGATGGCGTTAAGACAACTGATGTAAATTTTACCCTCAAACATGACAGTATTTGGATATGATTCTTCACACAACGTCGGTTGATAGGAAGATTTTAAAACTACACCATTTTCTGTCAAACGCAATGTATGAAGATGTAGATATGAAGCATATATTTTTGCCTCTGCATCTCTAACATATTCTTGCGTTACTACATCTCCTTCCGCAGTAAAACCCATAACTGATCCTGGGATAAGGCGTATTACTGGTGGATTTTCAGGTGCACTCACTTGCCAGCTCCGCATTATTTTTTGCCGATTGTATCTGCCAGGCGGCATTTCAACACTGAGATGAGCTGGCATTATACTAGATATCGTAGTATCTACTTTTATATCTTCATCAACTTGTTCTTCATCAAGAATAGGCTGATTAGTATGTTCCCAACTTTCTGCATGTAACCATCCGTCTTGATACCAAGCATTATGAGTGTTACCTGCTTCAGAAAGTATTTGCACTGGTTGAATTTCACCTGTTGTCAAATCAATTTGCTGTATTTTTCCATCTGGGCTACCATTATTAACATTATAGAAAACAGCCTTATTATCATCCAAAGCTAATTGAGAATAATTATCTTCTAACTGCCAATTTTGCAAAGGTTCATCTAAATTGTTAGGATCGTAACGGTAAAAACGGTGTAGTCCACGATTACTCATACTTGCAACCCATAAACTCCCCGCTTGATAGTCTATCCAGGCTAAGTTGGAAGCAAGTTCCAAATTACCTAAAACCTCAGGTTCGCCTTGTCCCCATCGTAGGGTTAATAATGCTTGATCTCCTAATGCACCCAATATATCAGGCTGAATAGAAAAACTACGTTGTAAATTTACAGGTGATTTAACCAAACCTGCATCAGTCAGTTGAGTAGGTTGAATGTCAACAATTTGTAGGAAATTACCACCACCTTTTTCCCATGAACTCAAAGGCAAAGCAGCAAAGCTTTGTGGCCAATCAAGTAATAATGCTCTTTCATCATTCACGGCTGGCGAATAACTGTAATTAATTTGTTGATTTGCTAGAGGTACAAAACGGCTTAACAATGTTGGTTGTGTAGGGTCTGCGACATCAAACAAACTGACAGCAATACGTCTTACACGTTTATCTTCGGGTTCATCAGCTTCAAGTTGATCATGATAGCCGACAGCAAATAATTGGTCTTCATGGAAAAACATTTTTTCTGACCAACCAGGAATATGTAGTTCACCCACAATTTTAGGTTGAGTAGAATCGGCAATATCAATGACCCACAATGGGTCTGTTCTTTCATAGGTTACGACAAAAGCACGATCACCGTGAAAGCGGGTTGCAAATAATGCTTCACCTGGTGCGATTTTATCCACTTTCCCCATTAAGGTAGGTTTGGTTGGCATGAGGTTATAAATAGCTAAAGAACTGCCATCTTCCCTGTCAGCAGGACCATAAACGACATGAAGTTTTTGATCTTTAACAGATAGATGAAATTCTGAAGGCACTTGGCCAGGTACTGTCACTTCTGCAGGAGTAGGTAATGGGTTATTAGGAAAAGTTAAATCAAATACTTGAATTTGCGTACTACGCCAGTCATTCAACTCTTTATTTGCAACCACCAAATAATCGGTAAAAATTGCAATCATAGGTGCATAACCGGTTAATTCTTGCTGATCAACAGACTCTAATTTACCATTTTCTGTCACTAATAAAGCATCAACCATGATAGGTGGATTCTCTGCTTGTTTTTCTACACCTGGACTAGCAAAATCAACAGTCTCTAAAAACAAAGGTTTAGGCATGTAATGATGATAAGTGGCTTTTTCAGTTACCGCATAAATAATACGATCCCGTCGACGGGATTCTACAAATCGTCCTTCTAAAGTCAAATCTTGTACAACTTCAAATGCGCCTTCTGCGTTTTTGCCAAACACTGTGATATAAGTGCCTTCTTCTTCTAATAAATAGGTTGACTGTAACAAAATGTAGTAACCACCCAACACATATAATTCGCGAGGACTACCAGATAAAGCAATGGAATAAATTAAGGTAGGATTTGCAGGGTCGGTTAAATCAATGATTTGAAAACGTTCTGCTTGCCCATTAGCATAGAGTAACTGATTATCAACCAATTTAAACAAGTCAGGTTTTTCCGTTTTAGCCCCACTACTTTCTGTATCATTCGCCAACTCATCAGTTTTCTCTGCAGGTGCAGCCGTTGGAGGTTCTGGCGCTATACTTGGCTCATTACCTTCTGTAGTACCGCCATCTTCATCAGCCATATCTCTTGTATAATCGTAAGCACTGTCCAAAAAGAATTGTTGCCCTGGTAAACGCTTTGTGGCAGCTTTTGCTGTCAGAGGTAACACAGAAGCTGATTGCCAATTTTTAGAATCAAGCACGTTTGCATCTGATCTTGTAGTGACCATGATTAAAAAACAAGCATGTTGTTCAGGACAAGCTTTCGGAAGCATAGCCAATTTTGTTGTTTTAAAAGGTTCAAACGTCAATGTACTTGGAGAAATTGGTTCAACACCGGCTTGCCAGCCACTTTTGATAGTCCAAGACATAAAGCGTTGGTCGTCTTTTGCATCTTGATCATGCCAAGCTAAGTAGGCTTTCACATTTTTCAATGTTTCAGTATTACCCACCATAATCTGTTGGTATTCACCAGATTTATTTTTTTCTAATGCAACTTGCCATGCTTGTACATTAAATACCCACATACTCATGATAATGCATAACCCAAATAATGCACGCATTTTTTGTCTCCTTATTAAAGTTAGTTTAGTATTTTTAAGTGTAGTTTAAATTTCAAAAAGTTGTAGTGTTTTCCTTGAAATTTTTCAGCTTCTACAATTTATGCAGTTTGCAAGTTATAGTCACCGCCCCTCAAAAATCGGTTTCTGGAGCAGCAATAAGCTGAAAATTCTCGGCCAATAATGAGCGAAGTAATACCACATGCTCACAGGCT
>JADGDF010000303.1 GCA_016745055.1 Thiotrichaceae bacterium
ATCACATTGGTGCTATCTGGAATTTTATCCAGTATTATAATCATTATATATCAACAATATAATTTAATTTATATCACTACTTCCAAGGGACTACCAAAATACTTATGTTATCTGTAATCTCTAGTAACTTGCACGCTGAAGAAAATAAGATTGAAGACCTTTACAAGTTAAATTATATTAATGGCTCAATACTCATTGAATCAGTTGGCGGTAAGGTTAAGTATCAATATAACGTTAATAATAAAGAAAGCTTTATACCTGCTTCTACTTTTAAAATTCCTAATACACTCATTATATTAGAAGAAGGTTTGGTCAAAAATCAATTTGAGACCATAAAATGGGATGGTAAAGAACGAGAGTACGCACCATGGAATAAAGATCAAACACTTAAAAGTGCCTTTCAATATTCATGTGTATGGTGTTATCAACGATATGCAAAGCAAGTAGGTGATAAAAAATATCATATGTATTTACGTAAATTTGATTATGGAAATTTATTAACAGGTAGTGATTTAGAACGGTTTTGGTTAGATGGAGAGCTAAGAATTTCTGTTAAAGATCAAATTAACTTTTTGCGTAAAGTATATGCCGATGAACTCCCCATAAAAAAAGAGCATATTAAAACGCTTAAAAGCATAATGTTGTCAGAAGAACGTGAAAACTACAAAATGTGGTCAAAAACAGGGTGGTCAGGAAAAGATGGGTGGTACGTAGGTTATCTGGTCACTGATAATCAAACATGGTTTTTTGCTAATCATATTGAAATTAACAAAAAATCAGATCTGGAGTTTCGTAAAAAACTCACAATGGAAGTATTTAAGATTTTAAATGTTATTCAATAGCGACAGATTACATAAAACGTTATACATAAATAGGAAATTTTGTGGCAAGACTTGAAGGAAAAATTGCATTAATCACTGGCGCAGCTAGAGGAATTGGACAAACTATTGCTGAATTATTCTTTGCTGAAGGCGCACAGGTTATCTTATCTGATATCAATGATGAGCTTGGACAAAAAGTAACAAGCCAAATTGGAGCCAATTCTAAGTACATTCATCTTGATGTATCACAGGAATCTGATTGGCAGAGTGCCTTAATTCTTATTGAAAATGAATACGGACGGTTAGATATTATCGTTAATAATGCAGGCATAACAGGTTTTCTTGAAACTCAAGGTCCACATGATCCGGAGAACCTTGATCTTGATAGTTGGCATAAAATCCATGAAACTAATTTAGATGGTGTTGCGCTCGGGTGTAAATATGGCATTCAATTAATGAAAAAATCCAACCATGCCAGTATTGTAAATATTTCATCCAGATCGGGAATTATTGGAATTCCTGCTGCAACAGCATATGCATCAAGCAAAGCAGCAGTACGAAACCATACAAAATCAGTTGCCCTGTATTGTGCAGAGAAATCCTATCCAATTCGATGTAACTCAATCCATCCAGGAGCAATATTTACACCAATATGGGATGCCATGTTTGGCGAAGGAGAGCAAAGAGAAGCCACCATTAAAGAAATCTCTGCTGGTGTACCTCTTGGGATTATGGGTGAACCAAAGGATGTTGCATATGCAGCATTATATTTGGCTTCAAATGAATCGAAGTATGTAACAGGCATTGAGCTTAATATTGATGGCGGAATTCTTGCGGGAAGTACGGCAGCACCATCAGGTAAATAATGTATAACAATAGCATTAATCTGAATTTTAAAAGCGCCACTTCATTATGGTTTTAAAATCAGATTATGCAAAATGTTAACTTAGAATAAATGAAAAAAATATCGCAAAATTTAACGAAGCTCTAAAAAATCTGAAATCAGAATATTTGGTTACTGATCTTTATGATATTGTTGAAATTTTAGAATCAGAAAAAGAAATTAATTCAACATTTGATACAGCTTTTAATTTTATTGAAAATTATCCAGAAGTTCCCCATGACTCGCATGCGTGACACAAACCATGGATGAAATTCTCTAAGAACCTGTTTAAAGTCTTTGAAAAAGTCAAAAGTCTATCAGATAATGGAACAATGAGAAAAACATACCCAAGCGACCTAAGTCGCAAACAATTTGAACAAATCCAACCTTTTCTAGAAAGAGCTCGCAAACGCACT
>JADGDF010000166.1 GCA_016745055.1 Thiotrichaceae bacterium
TGTTACTCTAAATATTAACCAGTTTGAATCCAATCAGACAAGGAATTTCTTAAATTGATGCCTATGGGATAAGCGGTAGCGTCATCCACCCTACGCGGGTTTTAATTTTATGATTGGTTATTGAGACATGACTTGATTTTACCACTATAATACCTATTATTTACACACCATAATTTCATAATAAAAGGAAAAACTATATGCCAATTTACGAATATCAATGTACTGCTTGTGAACATGAATTTGAAACCATGCAAAAAATGAGTGATGCACCATTGGAAGCCTGCCCTAGTTGTGGTGAAAATACATTGAAAAAATTGATTTCTGCCACAGGATTTCGTTTGAAAGGTGGCGGATGGTATGAAACTGATTTTAAAGGTGATAAAAAAGAAGAAAAACCAGCACCCGCATGTGGAACAGGTGCATGTCCTGCTTGTGTCTCAAATTAAAGGTGTTAATGGTGTTCAGTAAGTTAATGAACATCACTTTCATACCTAAATTTGAGTTTAGTGTAGGAATGCAAACTTGTTTTATTAAGGTAAGTTTGCACTCCTTTGAGTACTGATATCATTTGCTTCAAGTATAACCTACCTACTAGTGTTTTTTATACTCTTTGATGAATAAAACAAGTAAACGTCCGCTGCCTAATATATAACGTCGCCACATCCTTCTTGGTTCTTGAATTAAACGATACAACCATTCTAATCCCAATTTTTGAAAGAAACGTGGTGCTCGTTTTTTTACACCAACGTAAAATTCAGCGGATGCGCCTAAACATAAAAATAAGGGTGATGCTAATTGCTGATTTTCCAAGGTTTGATGGACTTTTAAGCTGACTTCCTCTTGCTTGGGAAAACTAATTCCTACAAATACATATTTAGGTTGAGATTGTTTAATCATGTCAGTAACTGTTTGACAAACTTGAGCAGAGCTTTCTGAATTTAAGTCAAAAAATGGGGGCACGTAATAAGTTGTATTTTCATAATCTTGCTGCAATTTGAGACCAATTTCTTCTTCACTGACAATCACTAAAATCTTTTCATTATGTTGCCTAACTTGCTCCCAAAATAGCGGAAATAAATCACTGCCCGTTAAACGTGCTTGTAATGGTTTTTTGACCAACCGACTAAACCAAATCATGGGTTGTCCATCGGGTAAGATAAATAAAGCCTGACTTAGTTGATTTTTTAGAGTTTGCTGAGTAGTTTCATTCATTTTCACCAATTGATCAGCATTAGGCGTAATTAATAAGGGAAACTTCTGTGAGTATTGTGGATGTTTTTGATAATTAATTATTTCATTCAGAAAAGCACTATGGTTTGGTGCTGAAATAAACTCTAAATCAAATAATCGGTAGGTTGTGTACATAATTTTATAAATCCGTACATTGAGAAGCGTAAATTATAACGTCAAAATACTTAGCTACTCTAGCTTAAATTAGGTTTCTTGCAAATTATTATCAAGGCATAGACAAAAAGTTTGATATGGAGTAAAGTACGGAATCATACAGGTATTATATAGCACTAGGGCTTTTACAGTAAATTTAGCAATATTCAAAAAATGACATAATATTGCCTTCAAAGGTTGGTAACTTTGTATGAATCGTAGTAAATCACTGTCTATACAGTGACTACCTGGAAATTTATAGTAAAAATTCTTAACGTATTTAACTCATCACCTAAGGTTATGTTTATGGAAAAATTATTACGTTTTTTAAGTTCATGCTTGTTGACAAGTTTATTAACTTTTCCTGCTGTTACAAATTCAATGACAACTGATGGCATGGATGCAATGGATGCCAGTGGAGAAGCGGTTGAGAGCGAGGCTATTGCAAGTGCTGAAGATTCGTTGGTACTCTCAATACAACACACAATCGACTCAGGTAAGCCACTTTCACCAAGAAAAGTGCTGATTCCTTGGTCTGATGTTGAAGATAATCCATTACTCATTATTCAATCGTTGATGGATAATGTATTGGAACAACTACCTCAAGATGCCGTTCAGCCGATTAAAGTTCATACAGAGGTGACAGTTGAACTTGAGGAAGGGATAGCTAATGTACTGGGCGAGCTTCCTAAGCTAACCATAAACACACAACGCGACAAGCAGCAAAATGTTACCAGTGATTTTACCTACCCTGCTTATCGCCGTGATGTACCCAAAGAATATGAAGCAGGTACAATTGACTGGAAAGGTGTGACTGGCCAAGTTGCTTATACTAAAGCCTCCCAAAGTTTGAAAATTGGGATGGATACAAAAGGGCTTGCTGTTAGCAAAGATAAAGATTTCAAATTTGAATTAGGTAAAGTGGCATTAAACATGATGTTAGGTGCTGATCTGTTACCTACTCAAATTGATTTTACCTTTGCAGGTTTTGATGCAAAAGATTTAACGGGTGAAGGTGATTTTAATATCAAAGATGTCGCATTAAAAATGGATACCAAACAGTCTTCATTAGGTGTTAGATTGAGTGATGGTAGTTTAACACTCAAACAAATCAATTATGCTGAAGGTAAAGAAAAACTTTCTTTAGAAGGTTTGCAGTTCACGACTTCTAGTAATGAAGAGGGTGAAGTCGTTCACTTTTCACTGAATTCTGCACTTCAAAAATTGAGTTTGCCTGCCTTACCACAACTAGGTAAAGCATTTAGTCTTAGTAACTATACAGGTAATTTAGCCTTCCGCAATGTCGATGAAAAATCTTTGCTTGCCTTGCAACAAAGCATGCAACAGTTTACTAGCCAAGGTATTGTCAATCTCTCTGAAGAGACTGCTGGTATGGCTATGTTTGCTTTAATGGGGACATTGATGCAAATTATTCCTGATGTTATATCAAAATCGCCTGAAATTGCATTGACGCAATTCAATATGACCACCTCTGAAGGTAATTTAGATGCCAACGGTGCGATTAGAATAGACGGTAGTCAGGTTAAAACACTGGATGAATCAGCTATTATCCCTGCCATTCAAGCACAAGCAAAATTGTTAATCGCTAGACAATTGTTAAAAACAATGTTCATGATGGATAATCCTTCTGCGGATAAATCAGACAAAACTATCAGCACCATACAAAAAGAAGGTTGGTTAGTGGCTGAAGACAAAGACTTGAAGTCAGAAGTGTCTATGGCAAATGGCAAATTGACAGTAAATGGTAAAGTCATGTTTGATTACTTAGCAGAGAAAAAACGTGCTCAAGAAGCAAGAGAAAAAATGCGTGGTACTGATGAAGGCGAGAAAGGTGAAGAGTCGTCAGAAGAAGTAGAAAAAGAATAAATTCAAGTGCTTCAAATTATTCGTGAATGAAAAGAATGAAAAGTATGCGATAAACTTAATTTATCGCGTACCTCAAAAGACTTTCTCCCATCTCCCAGGTTTTTGAATTTTTACTTATGATAGAGTCATGGTTACAATTTTTAAAAGCTGAAGGTGCGCAGTTTACTGGCAGCACCTTGTCCCATTTTGGTCAAGTTGTGGAAGAAAGGCAACATGCTTTTCACCAGAATGTAATAACTGACTTGTCTCGCTTAGGACTTATCAAAGTCAGTGGTAAAGATGCACAAACCTTTCTTCAGGGACAGTTCACAAACGATGTCAGTCAAGTTACAGACACTCAAAGTCAGCTAAGTGCTTGGTGTAATGCCAAAGGGCGAGTACTCATCAACTTTTTATTATTTAAGTACCATGATGTGTATTACTTGTTACTTCCTGACGAACATGTATTAAACACACTAAAACGATTACAACTTTATGTATTGCGGGCAGATGTTAATTTGGAAAATGCAGGTGAACAGCTACTTAGGATTGGTTTATCTGGTGAACGTATATCCTCTTTATTACAAGAACAGCTTTTTCCACCGACAGAAATTAATCAGTGCGTCAGTGCTGATAATATATTAGTCATCAAAATTCACGGTATCCAACCTCGTTATATCATGTTGAGTGATTTTGATCATTTAAAATCATTTTGGCAAACGGCGACGGCAAAAAATATCCGTCTTGTAGGAACTTCTGCTTGGGTATTACTTGATATTCTTTCTGGTATTCCAAAAGTTTTACTTGAAACCACAGAAAGTTTTGTACCTCAAATGCTTAATTTACAAGCGATTGGTGGCATTAATTTCAAAAAAGGTTGCTATGTAGGTCAAGAAGTTGTTGCGAGAATGAAATATTTAGGGCGGCTCAAACGACGACTATATTTAATTAACATTGAAGCAGAATTTCCCCCTTTACCTGGCGAACTATTATTTCTTACCCATAATGATAGCGAAAGTATCGGTAAAATTGTGAATGCACAACCCCATCCTGACGGCGGCATTGTGGCGTTAGCTGTCATAATGATTGAACATGCTGACAAAGACCTTCGATTAAATAGCGCTGAAGGTTTTCCCATAAAATTGTTAGAACTGCCCTACTCTTTACCACAA
The DNA here is from genome assembly GCA_016745055.1 of Thiotrichaceae bacterium. Lineage (GTDB taxonomy): Bacteria > Pseudomonadota > Gammaproteobacteria > Beggiatoales > Beggiatoaceae > JADGDF01. The sequence continues at coordinate 4,422 of JADGDF010000166.1, forward strand.
GATTAATTTTCTTACGTTATGCCTATTTTCTCTCAGAACCATTGCCGCTAAGTTAAGGAAATATTGGCCTCTCCCATTTTCCCATTAGCAAGGAAAAGGATGAGAGATGATGAAAAAATGGCTTAACTTAATGGCAATGCCTCTCAGGATAGTTAATGAACTATGTTCTTTACGCCATTGCGAGATTAAATATATTTAAATTTGTTGTTTGTTTTTGACAAAACTACCTAGACAACTTTTCTCCGTTTAGTTAGGATGACTAAAGCTCCCAAAATAATGATATTAGGAAAATTTTATGGCCAATGAAGTTTGTTTTCAGCATATTCATTTAGAAAACGCCTGGACATTAAAAGTATATGAAAGTACTGGAGGTTACAGTGTTTGGCGGAAAATTTTGGAAGAAAAAACACCGCCTGCAGAAATTATTGAACAAATAAAAGCCTCAGGCTTACGTGGTCGTGGAGGAGCTGGCTTCCCAACAGGCGTAAAATGGGGATTTATGCTAAATGCTCCTTCAGAACTACAAAAATACATTGTATGTAATTCAGATGAAGGTGAACCAGGTACATTTAAAGATCGTGATATTTTACGGTATAACCCGCATGCAGTTGTCGAAGGCATGGCGATCGGCGCTTATGCTATCGGTGCAACAGCAGGTTACAATTATATTCGCGGAGAATTTTGGGAACCTATTCAACGTTTTGAAGAAGCCATTCGCGAAGCCTACGATGCAGACTTATTAGGCAAAAATATTTTAGGCACTGGCGTTAATTTTGATTTATATACTCATTATGGCGCAGGCGCTTATATTTGCGGAGAAGAAAGTGCATTACTGGAGTCTATTGAAGGCAAAAAAGGTCAACCTCGCTTTAAGCCACCTTTTCCAGCCCAAGTTGGCTTATATGGTAAACCAACCATCATCAATAATACTGAAACGCTTGCTTCAATTCCAACCATTTTGAGCAAAGGTGCAGACTGGTTTGTCAATTTAGGTGTACCCAATAGTGGTGGTGCTAAATTATTTTCCGTTTCAGGCCATATCAATAAACCTGGTAATTATGAAATTCCAATGGGTACCTCTTTTAAAGAACTGCTAGAAATAGCGGGAGGTATACGAGAAGGTCATCAACTTAAAGCGGTGATTCCAGGCGGTTCTTCTACACCTGTGCTAAAAGGCGATACGATGATGGAAATCAATATGGATTATGATTCTATCGCAAAAGCGGGTTCAATGTTAGGTGCAGGTTCAGTGATTGTAATGGATGATTCAACTTGCATGGTAAAAGCATTGGCACGTATTTCTCACTTTTATTTTGAAGAATCCTGTGGCCAATGTACACCTTGTCGTGAAGGAACAGGTTGGTTAGCACGTATTTTACACCGTATTTTCCACGGCCAAGGACGTAAAGACGATTTGGATTTATTGGAAAATGTGGCCAATGGTATCATGGGCCAAACCATCTGTGCTTTGGGCGATGCCGCTGCTATGCCTGTGTTAAGCTTTATTAAAGAGTTTCGAGATGAGTTTGAATATTTTATTGAACATGGCAAGAGCAAAGTAACAGGTGAAGCTGCGTTATAAGCTGTTAACCTAGACTGATCATGCTGATTTTAGTGGGCAAAGGATTGCCAATCTACTGAATTAAAGGTTTTTTATGAAAAAAGTATTACTGATTAATGCACATCAGCGTTATGAAGGGTTTGCTGATGGCAAGCTTAACCAAACACTGGTTGATGCAGCTAAAGAATTACTAAACAGTATGGGTCATGAAACCAAAACTACCCTTGTAGAAAAAGGTTATGACATTGCAGAAGAATTGGAAAAATATAAGTGGGCAGATATAGTATTTGTGCAAACACCTGTGTATTGGATGAGTGTACCTTATATTTTCAAAAAATATATTGACGAAGTTTATACGGCCGGACTTGGTGAAACTCTTTGCAAAGATGATGGTCGTACTCGCTCAGATTTAAGCAAAAAATATGGGTCTGGTGGATTAATGCAAGGCAAACAATATATGATTTCCACCACTTGGAATGCCCCACTTGAAGCATTTGAAGACCCTGAACAATTCTTTGAAGGCAAAGGGGTTGATGGTATTTTTATGTGGCTACATAAAAACTATCAGTTTTTCGGAATGACAGCATTACCAACATTTTCTTGTCATGATGTACTTAAAACCCCTAATGTAGAAAATGATTTAAAACGATTTAAACAACATTTAAATAGTGCTTTTACTACAATTTAGTTAAAGTTTCACTGAATTTTGTGACGTCCACAGAGTTCTCCTAAGCTTTTGAATGTTCTCAGTGGACGCTTGTAAATTGTTTCATTCTTCCACTGGGTAAATTACATACGCTGCGAGGCATGGATGCCGAGTAGTCCGCGACTAGCTGGGCGCTCAAAAATAGTATAAAACAGTAGGTAAGGGCGATAGTCCTTGCGTGCGTTTTTTGCTATTTTTGAGCTTCACCCCAGCGTCAAGTCATGGTGGAGTAGGCTAACGGAGTGCGTAGTGCAACGGAGTACGCAGTTGCCGTATCGAGACCGGACGTGTCGGGGCAAACAAACTAGCGTCTCGCTGAGAATTGAGTCGCTCTTAGGGATAGGACGTCCCGGGAGCGTCACGAAATCTCTGCGTGACACCGGCTAAGACTGCTATTCTTCCGTAACTCAACGCTAATTCATTTAGAAATTTAAGATACGCACAAAAGCACGCCTTACATTTATTTCATCTCTCAAATGTCCTATTTCTTCTGGTTGATTTTAGCTCCCACAGTAACTGATCTTACATTTCATTTTATTAAGTTTGGAAAGTGCTGTGACTATGGTATAGCCAAATCAAATACTCCAAACATATTGTATAAAAGCTCAAGGTAGTTTTAGTTCATTCTCTAACGTATACTTGGCACGCTCATAACATCAAGTAAACATTTCCACAGCTTAACTTAATAGTAGTGAACCTACACTACTTTAAAATTTATGAAATTTGAACTATTAGCGACAGATAATTTTGCACGTAGGGGACGTTTGCATTTTAAACGTGGCGTGATTGATACACCTGCTTTCATGCCTGTGGGAACTTATGGTACAGTTAAAGCCATGACGCCTGAACAAGTGCAAGCAACAGGCGCTCAAGTTATATTGGGTAATACCTTCCATCTCATGCTACGCCCTGGTACAGAAACGATTGCGTTGCACGGCGATTTACATGACTTTATGCAATGGCAACAGCCAATTCTCACTGATTCAGGTGGATTTCAAGTATTTAGTTTGGGAAAAATGCGCCAAATTACAGAAGATGGCGTGACTTTTCGTTCTCCCATTGATGGGGATAAAGTTTTTTTAAACCCTGAAATTTCAATGGCTGTGCAACGCGCACTTGGCGCAGATATTGTCATGATTTTCGATGAATGTACTCCTTATCCTGCTACAGAAAAACAAGCGCATGATTCAATGGCTCTGTCATTACGTTGGGCAAAACGTTCAAAAATAGCCCATGCTGACAATCCTGCTGCTTTATTTGGGATAGTTCAAGGTGGGATGTATGAGCAATTGCGTTATCATTCTCTGATGGAACTAATAGGCATGGGGTTTGATGGTTATGCCATTGGTGGCCTATCAGTTGGTGAACCGAAAGGAGAAATGTTGGCAATTTTAGATTATCTTGCACCTCATTTACCTCAAAATAAACCCCATTATCTAATGGGCGTTGGTACACCAATGGACATTGTAGAAGCTGTTTTACGAGGCATTGATATGTTTGACTGCGTTATGCCTACTCGTAATGCTCGTAACGGCTACTTATTTACCAGTCAAGGGATAATCAAAATTCGCAATAGCCAATATAGACAAGATACATCACCACTTGATCCTAATTGCGATTGTTATACTTGCCAACATTATAGCCGCGCTTATTTATATCATTTGGACAAAGCTCACGAAATTCTTGGTGCGAATTTAAATACAGTACATAATTTACACTATTACCAAAACTTGATGAAATCCTTACGTTATGCCATTGAAAATCAACAATTAGCTGCTTTTGCAAAGCATTTTAAAGAAATTTATGTTGAACCGTATAAAAGAATTCATTAGAGTTGTATCACGGAATTTAAGATGGTATTTTGCGAAAAGGAGGATATAAGAAAGAACAAGTTTTGTAAACTTAGGAGAACGAGTATGAAAA